>JAHFLF010000001.1:0-251222 GCA_023255625.1 Candidatus Harrisonbacteria bacterium | reverse complement strand
TCTCCCAGATTGAGGACTCGTCGGAGGCAGCGGCTGGTGGAGTTGGCTGGTTAGCTGGTTGCTTGGTTAGTTGGGAAGAGGAAGAGGATTGGGTGCTGCCCGGCAATTTAAATTCGCGGATGCCATGTTCTTTTTGCGACTGTGCTACTGCCGGGGACTGGGTCTGTTTTTCAACAGGCCGCCGCAGTTCTTTTGAGAAAACCGGCTCTTTTTCCCGCTCCCGATCTTTCTCTCTATCTCTTTCGCGTTCTTTTGTCGGAGTCGCCGTCGCGGCAGTTTTTTGTTCGGTTTTTGAGTCGCGGCTGACCTGGCTCATGTCGCTGAACAAACCGGCCATATTCATCAGTTCGGGTGAGGACTTGGCGGCACCGCTAAAACCAGTAGCGATTAATGTTACTTTCAGTCCACCAGCTTTAATTTTTCGGTCATGATAGGCACCGAAAATAATTTTTGCAGAAGGGTCAACGGTGGCCGTAATCGCTTTGGCAATGTCATTGATTTCGCTCATTCGGATATCGCGGCCGCCGGAGATACCGAAGAGAACGCCGCGGGCACCCTCAATCGAGAACTCGAGCAAGGGCGAGTTAAGGGCTTGGCTGGCGGCTTCCAGCGCGCGGTTGTTACCAGTAGCCAGGCCAACGCCAATTATAGTCGAGCCGGCCTCCTTCATAATTGTGCGGACATCCGAGAAATCAACATTGATGATACCGGTTGTGGCAATCAGTTCGGTAATACCGGCTAGGGCATCGCGCAAAATTTCATCTATTTTTTCAAAAGCCCGGACTAGCGGTGTTTCTTTTTTAATTACATTAAAAACTCGGTCATTCGGTACGACGATCAGTGCGTCAACTCTCTCACGCAGCCGCATTAGCGCCTCCTCGGCGATGCGCGAGCGCTGCGTGCCCTCGAAGGTGAATGGTTTAGTAACAATCGCGACTGTCAGCGCGCCATTTTCTTTGGCAATTTCAGCGACTACCGGCGCGGCGCCGCTACCGGTTCCTCCACCAAGCCCGGCGGTAATAAAAATCAGATCAGCTCCTTTAACCGCCTCGACAATTTCCGAACGATTTTCTTCCGCCGCCTGGCGGCCGAGCTCCGGATTCATGCCCGTACCCAGGCCGCGAGTAAGGTTTTTGCCGATATGAATTCTTTTTCTGACCTCGCATTTTTCCAGGTCCTGCATGTCTGTGTTGATAGCAACCAGTTCCAGCGCCCGCTGGTTAAAATGGCTGGACATGCGGCTGATCGCATTTCCACCACCACCGCCCACGCCAAAGACCTTCACTTTGACCTGGTAAGTTACCGGCCTTTCGGTGGGCGAGCTACCAGGCGCAACATTTTGTTTTTTTCGTTTTCTTGACATGCGGGAACATTATTACAGAATTTATTCGTATATTAACTTATCTAGTTCGTACCTGTCTGCCGGCCGGCAGGTATTCAGGAATACTCTACGGAATGAAGTAGTTGAGCACTCTTTTTAAAGTTGAGCCACCAAGGGAAATATATTTGGATCCCTGCTCCGGCTTTCCTTCTTGGCCTGGGTATGTGAGCAGCCCCAAAACCGTGGCGCAGGCCGGATCCTCTGCTGCGATAGTCAGATCAGTATTCGGGCTAGTGATGCTGGAAAGAGATGGAATACCCACTTGGGCTGACAACCGGAGCTCCTGGCGGGCTAATTCAGTTATAGCGGGCATTTTGGCCCCGCCGCCCGTCAGCAAGATACCTGCCGGGATTCGACTTAGTTTATGAGCCCGTTTGACCTCATTATTCACGAGTTCAAAGATTTCGGCAAGTCTGTCCTCGATAATCTCGGCAATGAACTTGCGCGTTACCGTACCTTTAACACGCGGGTCTATTTTGCCAAGTTCAATAGCATCACGCGAGGAGACCTCTTTTGCGAGGGCCGATCCGTAAGAAAGTTTGATAGTTTCGGCTATATCTATAGGTATGCGCAGGCCAATTGCCAGGTCGTTTGTGACCGCGCCACTACCGACCGGTAGAACTGCAACATGCGCCAGCCGACCCTCTTCATAAATAGCGACGCCGGTCTTGGCATAGCCAATATCAACCAAAAGAACGCCGTGCTCTTTTTGATCGCGGGAAAGCACGGCATGGCTGGCGGAGAGTGGGCTGATGATCAGATTTTCGACTCCGCCACCGAGCGTTTCTACTGTGCGCTGCATTGATTTTAGCGCTGGGGCAAATGCATCGATGAGCATTAAAACAACCTCCAATCGTTTTCCGAGCATGCCGATTGGATCCATAATATTATTAATGCCATCGACGACAAATTCTTTGATTGTCGAGTCGATAATCATGCGATTTTGTTGCGTGGTTATAGCACGAGCCGATTGTAGTGCTCGCTGCATGTCATCAGTCTGAATTTCGTCATCTGCCCGCGAGACAGCGACTACACCACGGCTTAGCTGAACCCGGAAATCCGGACTGGCTACTGCCAGAGAGATATGTTTAAGTGAGCTGCGGGCGATATTTTTTATCGTGCCAATTGGTACAGAAAGAGCTTGGGTTAGCTGCGTTGGGTTATCAACTACGCCGCGGCGCATACCAGCAGAAGGGCTTTGTAAAAGATGCGTTAGTGTAACAAGGCCGTCGCGCTCAACAGTCGCGAGCGCGAGCCGGATAGTATGACTGCCGATGTCGAGGCCGATGCGATAGGTCATGGGGTAGCAGAGTAATTTTCAATTTCTAATTTTCAATTTTCAAACAATATCTCAATGCTTAAATTTCAAAATTAAAACATTAGAAATTGTTTAGGAATTAGAAATTTTAAATTAGAAATTAGCCAGTTTCGCGAGAAGTTCTCGCTCCTTTTTCTCCATCACTATTCTATCACGGCTGTTCTCGTGATCGTAGCCAAGCAGATGTAGAAATCCATGTGTGAGCATGAGTAATAAGTCTTCATTATGCGCTTGAATATATGTTGGGTTTAGATGAATCTCGCCAAGCGATGGTTCAGTTAGGTCTGGGCGGGGGAAGCCAGGATCGGCCGGAAAGGCCAGAACATTTTTTTGCATCTGCTTGTCGCCAACGAGCAGGATATCAACATGCTTTCTTGTAATAGATAAAAGAATGACAAGCTCGTGGGCTGCATGTGTAATTTTTTTCTCGTACCTTTTAGCCGACACATCAAGAACAGCAACAGAGATCATTTTCCGAATTTCTTTTTGATCTGCTCCGCGATCGCACCGGTATCTGCTTTGCCACGGAGCTCGGCCATCACTGCCTTCATCGCACCCGGGAAGTCTTTCGCACCTGCAGCAGCAATAATTGTCTCCACTGCTGCTGCTGTTTCCTCTGCTGACATTTGCTTTGGCAGATACCGGCCGACAACTAGCAACTCTTTTTGTTCTGCTTCGGCCAGTTCCGGTCGGCCGCCAGTCATAAAAGCGGCGATGGCGTCTTTTCTCTTTTTAGCTTCAGTTAAAAGAACATTCATGATTTCCTCATCAGTGATAGTTGCCGATGCGCCCTGTTTCATCTGTTTGGCAATTTCTGTATTTTTAATAACCGAAGAAAGCCCGCGTAAGGTGGTTAATTCTTCATGATTTCCCGCCTTCATAGCGGTCTTAATATCAGTCATCAGTTGTTCTTTGAATGTCATAACAGTATTCGCGAACATACGAATTGAAGCTAATATGCTAATAGATTCATTCGCGCATTCGGTATTGATTAGTGTGTTAGTGATTACTGAATAATGCGAATGATACCAATTCAGGCATGCTCTGTCTACTTATAGAATAAGATGCCTCGGAATAATATCAATTGCTTTCTTGAGATCCGCCCCGGAAATGACTAGCGTTATTTCCGGTATGCCGCCGGAAAAGACATACTTTTCTAGAGTAAATATCTTTGAATCAGCAATAACGATTACGCTCGCAGGAAGAGCGAAGGGTCCTGCACAGCCGGGAACATATCCCGTTACCGACAGCAGCTCGTCGCCAGAACACATCGATAATGATTCGCCGGTGAGCTGCTTGAGTGCTTTCCAATCTGCCCGAGTTTCTTGGGTTGTCACAAGCATGAAATAGCGATTTGATTTCGTCTTCGCAAAAAGACATTTACTTTCGGTTCCGGTGATGCCGAGCCGCGCAGAAACTTTTGCAGCCGTCTCGTAATTAAGTACCGGCTCGTGTGTATATTCTTGGAAGATAGCATTAGCTTGCTGCAAGTTCACCTTAACGATGGCTGGTAATTTGCTTGGTGTTTCCATGATGATATTGTACGTTATTTGTTATTGCGTAGCAATATTTTTTGTTTTTCCCTTATTTTCTGAGCAAGTTTCCCAAGCTGCAGATTTCCTGTTGCGCCCGTGTGTGTGCTCTCGCGTAGAATCATTTCGACATTGATACTGTCCAGGTTTTCAATCCCGCCAGCGACTATACGATATGCATCTCTGAACGATGAACCGCGCTTAACTAATTTGAGCGCTGCATGCGTTGCGAATATTTCTTTTGAACATGCACCTGTGAGCTTCTTTTGATTAGGTTTTAGAGAATGGATAAGCAGTTGCATCATTTTAAGAGATTGCTTAGTAGTGATCATGCTCTCGATGATTGGTTTTTTGCAATCCTGCAAATCTCGATTATATCCTGACATGAGATCAAGCGGGAGGTTGGCGACAAGCGTGTAATTTGCCAAAACTTTTTTGACACTTGCACGCAGAAGCTCCGCGAGATCAAGATTCCGTTTTTGCGGCATGATGCTGCTGCCAGAAAAAAGACTATCGTTCAGCGAGAAAAAATCAAATTCTTTTGTAGTAAAGAGTAGGAGGTCGTTTGCGAACCGGTTGACGGTGCTTAATATGTTCACGAGCGCTGCGAGCGCAACCGCTTCGAGTTTGCCTCTTGAGTTTTGGCAGTAGAGCACATTTGCTTGTATTCGATCGAAGCCCAGCAACCTTGCGGTCATCTCTCTATTCAGTTTAAGCGGCACACCGTAGCCCGCGGCAGAGCCGAGCGGGGATTGATTAATAAGGGTAATAGCCGCGCTAATTGCGCTTGCGTCATCGAGGAGTGATTCTGTGAAGCTGCCGAGCCAGACACCAACAGATGAAGGCATCGCTCTTTGCATATGGGTGTAGCCGGGCATTGGCACAAATTCGTATTTTTTAGCAATTTTTACAAATGCAGCGGCAAGATCCAAGGTTTGTGTATGTATATCAAGTAAGGCGTCTATCATGAACAGTCGTAATGCCGTTAGCACTTGATCATTTCTAGACCTACCGGTATGAATTTTCTTGCCGGCCGTGCCATAGCGTTTCGTTAAAAAGTTTTCAATTTTTGTATGTATGTCTTCATCGCCAATTTTTAGCTTAAACTTTCCGGTGTCAACAAGAGTCTGGATTTCTGTTAAGCCAGCACACAGTTTTTTATATTCTATTTGAGTGATAATTCCGATTTTGGAAAGCATCTTTGCGTGGGCAATTGAAGCTAAGATATCAAAAGGAGCAATAAAGCTATCAAGGGCGATGTCGTCTTGCGTTTCAAAAATTTCTACTGCTTTATTGAGTTGCCAATTTTTCTGCCAGAGTTTTTTCATAGATGTTATTAATTTATCTTTCCTTGGAGTCGGTCGCCTCAGCGGCCGACTCCAATGGTGCGTGTTCTTGCCCGGTCAGATACGAACCGCGAAGAGTTGTTCCTTGCGCAGTCGTGGTACAGAGGGGCGTAGATATAGGCATCGTCGGTTCCTGCGCGGTTCTCGACGATATATTGTGACCAAGGATACGACAGCACGCTTGTCGCACTGATCCAGGGGCATGAAGGTGATCTCCTCCCACTCCGCCTTTGGCGGGCAGAAGTAAACTTCTAGGAGATCCTCCTTCTGATCGAGCAGTGTCGCCGCCGCGACCGCCTCCCAGACACCAACGCCGATACCCTGAACTTCTTCGGCGGTAGCGCAGACGATTTGGATTGTCCCGAGCGACCATCTGATCTGCCTCGGCATGAGCAGGCGAGAGTAGCTGCAGGCCTCTTCGCGATTCGCGCGGAGTTGCTCGACGGACGCCACATGCGCCCTGGTTACTCTGCCGAGCTTGAGCTCGGTTACGACAGTCAGTGTTTGCTTCGACATCTCTCCTCCTTGCCCCGCAGGGCGAACCTTGTTTTTTTATTCTTCTACGCTAGCTTCTCCGATAAACGCAAAGCGGCCTGTACTCGAGGCCGCTTTGGAAAGTTCGTAGATTTAGTAAATCAGTATTACAAACACTCGAAGACGACCTCGAATTGTGAGGCCGCACGACGGCTGCAGATGTTTGTAAATTTGGTAATCATAGTATTATCGCAGGGGACTGGTCAGACCCATTTTTTTCTTATGCAGGAAATCTTTTTTCATAACTTCGCGGTGCACTGCTGATTGCTTTCGTTTGAGTTTAGACACCGGACGGTCGGTAAAGCGGCGCTTGCGCACCTCCTTGACCACACCGCTTTGTTTCATCCGTTTGTTGAAACGGTACATGAGCGAGGTGGCGGATTCACTTTCTCGTTTTCGGACAGAGAGCATAGGGGTAGAGGAATTAGTAATTAGAGGTATTAGATGCTGCTAGAAGCTGCTAGTTTTTTTGCGACTTCGTCGAGAGACATGGTTGGCGGGTTTTTGATGATGCTGTGCAGATTGCCGCCTTGATCAGCGAGCCAGCGGGGGATAACATGGATATGCAGGTGGCCGACTCCTTGGTGAGCGCCAACCCCATCATTGATACCAATAGTAAATCCCTCCGGTGCCAGCGATTTATGTAAGATATCAGAAACTCGCCTGACCGTCAATCCGAGCGGGCCGGCGAATTCTTCTGGTAGAGCAGCGATGCGGTCTGCGTGATGCTTTGGCACAATCACGGTGTGGCCGGCGGCGAGTGGCTGGATATCTAAAAAGGCGAGTGTTTGATCGTCTTCGTAGACGATCTTACTAGGAATATTTTTGGCGATGATAGAGCAGAAGAGGCAATCCATAGAAGTTGCTAGAAGTTTTAGATGCTGCTAGGGGATACGAATTAGAATTTTATTCTACTAGCAGCATCTTTAGTAGCATCTAGCAGCTTCTAGTATCATCTAGTTGAGTTTCCTCTTAATCATTTCCGGCAGCTTAGTCAGTGGCACCATCTCCTGCGCACCAGTTTTCATGTCGCGAATAATTATCGATTCTTCATAGGCCTCCTTTTGACCAAAAATCAGGGCGAGTGGCGCATCTGCTTTGTCGGCCGCGCGCAACTGTGCTGCCAACGATTCCTTACCAAGAGATTCAATTACATTTATGTGAGCGTGGCGCAGGGTTTCGATTAAGCAGAGTGATTTTCTCTTAGCCAGGTCGCCGATGTGGATTAAGAATACTTTTTCTTTCGGTCGGGAGGAGGGGAGGATATTCCGGGTGTGCAGGACATCGATAATCCGTTCAACGCCAAGCGCCCAGCCAAAGGCCGAAGTTGGTCGGCCGCCGAGTTCTTCAATAAGGTAGTCATAGCGGCCGCCGCCGCCAAGAGCAAAGTCGATTTTTTCTTCTCCCTCTGCGGGTTGAGTATTTATTTCGAAAACCGTTTTGGAATAATAATCTAGACCCCGAACCAGATAGGGATTGAGAGCATATGGGAGAGCTAAATTATCCAGATATTCTAAAACTTCCTTAAAGTGTTTTTTACAGGTAGCGCAGACATAGTCGAGCGTGTTCGGGGCTTGTTCTTTTAGGGGTTGGCAAATCGGCTCCTTGCAATCCAAAAGTCGCAGCGGATTTACCGGCAAACGGCGTTTGCAATCTGTGCAAAGCTGCTTCTCTTTATTTTTATAGTAACTAACGAGCGCTTTCCGGTAATTTGGCCGGCAAGTTATGCAACCAATAGTATTGATATTAATGATCAGATTTTTTATTTTCAGTTCATCCAAGATGCGGTAGCAGGCCAAGATACCCTGTGCATCATAAATTGCATCATTTTCTGTACTGAAAATTTCAGCATCGATTTGGTTAAACTGGCGAAAACGGCCGGCCTGGGGTTGCTCATAGCGGAAAAGCGGCCCGATTGTAAAAAGTTTAACCGGGTGCGGGTAGTGGCTCATTCCGTGCTGGATATAGGCACGGCCAATCCCCGGCGTGAATTCCGGGCGTAGCGCCAGGGTTTCGCCGCCCTTAGTCTTTAGAGTGAACATTTGCTTTTCAACAATATCGGTGGCCTCGCCGGTGGTGCGATTATATAGTCCAAGATATTCAACCAGCGGGGTGGCTATGCTGTTAAAATTGTAGAATTCAAGAATTTCTCTGGCCAGACGGTAGATCTTTTCTTGAACACAGGACTCCGCCGGCAGCACATCGTGCATGCCTTTGACCGATTGAAAAGTGGTCGATGCTTCGCCGGCTGGTTTCTTATTTTTTGGTTTGGTTTGCATGTGAAGATTAGTAGGTTACATCAGGGGTTATGCCGAACTCATTAAAGGGGAAGACGCGCAGACGGACTAGCCCAGTAATCTCTTTTTGGTTGAGCGGGCCCCAACTGCGGGAGTCGAAACTGTTGCCCCGGTTGTCGCCCATTACAAAATATTCTTTCTCTGATAATGTTACAGATTTATTCTCGGCTATTCGCAGGTCTGGCTTGATATATGGCTCGACGAGTGTTGTCATTGTTCCATCTTGAGCAGTAATAGTGATAACATCACCGCTAGTTACAATTGTCTCTCCAGGAATGCCGATAATTCTTTTAATAAAGTATTCTTTCTCATTGCCCGGGTATTTAAAGACGATTACATCACCCCGCTCCGGCTCTTTAAGGCGATAAGTCAGCTCATCTACGATCAGGAAATTGCCGTCATGGAAGCTCGGTTCCATACTCGCGCCAGAGACCAGGAAGGGTTGAGCGATAAAATAACGGACAAAAAAGGCCGCAGCCAGCGCAATGACTATAATCTGGAGATTATCCCAGCTATGGCGGAGAAAACGCTTGACTGAATCTGGCATTGGCATACGCTAATGCGTAAGATTGTACTATAATATGATGGAACAAACAAGCAAAATGATTAAAGCACTAATTGCGCTGGGAAATATGGGCGAAGAGTACAAAAAGACATATCACAATGTCGGCGTTTTTGTGTCCGCAGTTATTGCCCGGCTGGTTGCAGAGGAGGGGGCAGGGCAGATTCAGTTGTATGAGCCAGTAGGATTTATGAATGAGTCCGGAGCAGTGGCTAAGAGCTGGCTCAAGTATCACAACTTATCTTTAGACGACGCAGTTGTAGTGCATGATGATAGTGATTTGCCGGTCGGTTCGTATAAATTAGTTAAAGGCGGCGGTAGCGCCGGTCATAAAGGAATTGAGAGTCTAGTCAGCCATTTTGGCACAGAGGGCTTTTTGCGTTTACGCGTAGGTATCCGTAATCCCAATGAAGCGGTTCGCGCGAAATCCGGAGATTTTGTGCTCAAACAGTGGAACGCGCAGGATGAACAGCAGTTTGTTGCTGTAGCGCAGCGGGCGTGGAAAGAAATACAAATTATTTGATAGTTCCAGTCGGCATTTCTTTAAATACGCCGCGCAGATCATCAAAGAAAACACTGTTTTCTCCTACGCTGACCACTTTTTTGATCGGTAGATCAGCGGATTGTACAAATGATAGATTGAGTATGCGGTTAAGAAAGGCAAAAGCCAGATCGTCTGCCTTGGCATTGCCGTTTATGATGAAGTTCAAGTTGGGGTCAACAGACATTTTTTTAATCACAATATCTTTGCCGGCAGTTTTCTGCATAATTTCCAGAAGCGGCGTTAAGTTATTTTCACTCTGCTGCGTTTGACTGATGATATCGACTTGCTGATTAAAATTTTGGATTTTTTCCTGAACGGCGGTATTGCCGGTCAGAGCCGGAGTATTGAACTCGGTTTGCAGCCGGCGCTCCAGATAATTTTGTTGCCGATCAAAGATAATATTGGTGAATGTGAAAGCGGCTAATACGAAAACGAGAGTGCTGGCAATAATATTGCGCCAGAGCTTGATAAAGTCTACGATACGCTGTTCCAGATATTCGGTTTGCGAGTTTTCCGGAGTCAGACTGATTTCCGTGTCTTTACTTCTGGGCATTGACCCTCGGGTGGCTGATCCGAGCACCGAGAACCAACTCGGTTGGAGTTTTGGTAGCTCGGCGATTGCTAGGTTGTGTAGGGTAATATTGAGCCGCTCCTGCAGAAGGGTAATCAGTTCATAATTAAAGACGGGTGAAATTAAAATTGCATTTGTGAGCTGTTTGCCGGTTCGGCCCAGATAAAAGTTTAAAACCCGACGCATGTCTTCAGCGATGAATTCTTTGATTTGTGAAAATGTCAGGGATTCCACCGAACCTTCTTTAGTGATTTCGTGCCAGGGGGTGAACCGGTCAAAGCTAAGGTTTCCATTTTTCAAAATCAAAGTTAAAACTCCTTCGCTGCTTACATACAAAACCAGATAATCCTCGGTCGTGGCCAGGCCGCCCCAACGGAGACGAATCAGTCGGGCGATTGCCAGCGCCGGGAAGCAGACAACAACCGGTATAAAGTTGGCATTTTTCAGCGCGTTTGCATATTCCTGGACTACCGATTTTTGCGCGAAAGCACCGAGCAGTTCAAATTGTCCGGTATCACTGCGCTCCTGAACCTCCTGATAATCATAAAAAGAATCCTCGATATTAGTCGGAGAGATCATCTGCAAATTGAGCATGACGGATTCTACCATCTGGCCGCTGGCAATTATCGGAACCGTGAATGCTTGAGTATATGTCGTACTTTGGGGAAGGCAAAGGACAACGCTGATTGGTTTTGAAAGAGGTAAAATTTGCGCATGCAGATCTCTTAGGGCCTGCTCAAGAAGGAGCGTATTTTTAATTTTTCCGGCCTCAATGATACCCGGCGGCAATCGGAGCGATGCCTGGACGATTGAATTATTACGCAGCAGCAGGTATTTGAGCGAGGTAGTTGAAATTTCCAGCCCGCCGATGGGAGTCGGCGCGGTTAAGATGGTGCGCAATCTTGAGAGCCAGTTGACCAATTTTGAAGGTTGAGTGCTCATTGTTCTGGTTGATCGATGATTGAACGAATCGTTACCAGTGGCGCCGTGCTGCTGGTTGTAACGATTGCAACAACTCGGTGCTCTTTGCCCAATGTTTCTGCGGTGGCGGTAATTTGGGTCAATCCGCTAGACGGCGTATCTTTTTCGATCGTAACCTGCGCATTGCCACCGCCGGCAGTAAATGTAAAAGGTGTTCCGGTGCCCAGGCAGCTGGTATCGTTGCCACAATTTGGATTTAATATTATTCGGAAAATAGCATCGTCCACGGCTGCGTGGGCCAAGATCGAAGATTGGGTGGCTAATTTTGTGCCGTAGACGCCGCTGTTCACATAGTAGAGGATAAAGGCCCCAGCGATGGCCGCTTCGATAATGATACCACCAAGCAGCAGCATGACCGGCAGTGCTGCAATGCCGGTGGTTCGCCTGCGGCGCACAGAATTTGTAGTTTTCAGTTTACAGTTTATAGTTTTCATCAGAGCGTATAGTTTATTTGTATATCTTGAACCGTCGGCGCATTGGTTTGCGAAGGGTCTGATTCAAGAAAGATCATGTAGCGCAAATATTGTGCGTCCGGATGATTTGCTTTATTAATTTTCATTAGGAGTCCGGGGGCGATTGGCCGGTAAAAGGTATTGGCCGTTCCATCCGGGCCGACAAATCCTGGCATATTCCCCGCATCATTGCCGGTGGCTATCTGGAATAGGACATTTGTACCCACCGGTTGAGTGCCATTCCAAGTCAAGGAATTTATTGAGACACCGGGCGCTCTAGTTGTATCTAAAATCGTTGAGACAAGATTGGCAGTTGAAACAGTAGAGGCGCCGGTTTTTACGGCATAATCAGATTGATTGGTTCCGCCACGGCTAGTCGAGCAAATGTTCAGATTTTCCGGTTGTAAGGTACCGTCGGTCTTATGATCGCAATTGAAGCTGATCCAGCCCACTGCATCGTTCCAGGCCCAGCCATAGAAAAATCCGGTTGTCTGGTCAATGCTGACATTATAGTCAAAGCCACCCTGACTCGCGCAGTTGTTTTGGCTGATAACATCTCCGGTGTGATCACAATTGAAGCTGATCCAGCCGATTGTATCATTCCAGCCAAATCCGGAAAGAATTCCACTACCATTTTCTTTAACGCCAAAGGGTGAGATTTCACAAATGTTGCCCCCGGGAGATGTGGCGCAGTCGAGGGCAATATAACCAACTGAACTTGAGCCATAGTATGTTGCCGAGGAATTTGGCGCAAAAGTTACATTGTTGTAGGCGCCGAAGTCTAGCCAACCGATAACATCATTGCGGGCATAGCGATAGACAGGGTCAATGCCGTTGCCACTAGTGGCGGCCAGATTTGCAGTTAAATCGTTGATTGTTATCTCACCCGCAGAATCATATTTAATATTGGTTTCGCTGGCGAAATTCGGGCCTGGGTTGGGGCTGGGGCCGTTTAAGCCAGGGCCGCCCGCCCAGTTAGTCTGCGTCCAAAGGCGATTACGAATTCTGGTAAGATACGAGACAAAGCGGACATCGCTCGTTTGGCCATACTCGTCCCACTCTGCTACGAGGGTTACTTTGCGAGTTGAGGGATCGAAAATTCCGCCCGAGCTCACCAAGCTATCGCTGGCATCTCGAAATACATCTTCTAGCAGGAAATATTGCCGATAGGTGATCGCATTTAGGGTTACATTAGTGTAGCCGGGCGCAATCGCATAAAAAGTGGTGGTGGTCGAGATTTTATATTGATTGGTTACTGATTGGCTGCTGGTTGCAATTCCATCCAGGGCATGCCAGTCATTATTTGCGATAGTGTGCAGCCGCTGCGATAGTTCACCGGCGAGTTCCAGAGCCGGCTGGCTGTGAGAGCTCTGGCTCTCCAGCCGTAATGAAACAGTGAGCGCGCCTATAGCGCCAACAATTAAAAGAATGCCGATGCCGATGGCAACGACCAGTTCAATAAGCGATTGACCACGATGAGAGAAGCGGTCCATGGCATAAGTATACCCTATAGCTTGGCAAGTCGGGAGTTATTATTGGCTGTCGATGCGGCCGTTTCCGTCAATACTGATTGTTTTTTGGATTTGGCTGTCAGCAGTTGCAATCACAATTGTTCTTGGGGTTTCCGGCAGACCAGTTCCTTTTGCAAAAAGAATATCTGAAGATGTTCCGCTCGCAGGTGTCAGCAGCTGTAGGTTGCCGGAGAGGATGATCCGCTCCATCGAGAGTCCATCAATTCCGTCGTGGTCAGGATCAGCAGCAAGTTCTTCAACAACTTTGAAAATGGACAATGTCGGCTGGCTTGAGTCCAGGTTATCAACATAGACGCCCCAGCGAACATTTTCTTCCTGATTTGTTGCCTTTTGCTGGGCATTTCGAATAAAAGTTACAACTCGGCTGGTTGTTCTCTCAAGCCGAATGCCCGGATCATTATTGCCCAGGTATAGCGCACCGCCGGTTCCAACTATTGCGATGATGCCGATGACGATCAGCATCTCGATTAGACTGAATCCTCGGCAGTAATCGCGAACATGCGAATTTACGCAAATACGCGAATAAAAACAATGTCGTTTTTTTAGTGTCTCGGTTTGAACTCGCATGTTGGCGAATACGGTTAGAACTTGCCGACGAGCTGATAGATTGGCACGATGATGGCGAGGGCGATTGTTCCAATTACGACACCAATGATGAGCAGCAGGATTGGCTCGATAAAAGTTATCGAGTTTTTAATTGCAGAATCAATTTCGCTTTCATAGAAACGAGAGAGAGTTTCTAAAATTTCATCCAGGTGGCCGGCTTTTTCAGAGATGGCAACCAGGTTGGTAACAACGGCCGGAAAAGAGGTTTCCCTACGGAATGCATCGCCCAGCGTTAAGCCGTGCGCCAGTCCCTGATTTGCAATCCGCTCTAAACTTGCTTGCAAGTCCGGATGTCCGACTGTATCCGCAGTAATCCGCAGCGCCTCGAGAATCGGCACGCCGGCTTTTAGAAGCGAAGAAAGAGTGCTGGCAAACCTTTGAATCGCCAAATTGTATTTTATATTTTTGATGATTGGCGTTGCGAGCAGTATGCGATTCAGCATGGCTAGTCCAGAGGATGTGCGACTGGCAACGATGAGACCGATGACGATTAAGATACCCCCGCCCAAAATCACCCAGATATAAGAATTAACAAATCCGCCGACGCCGAAAACAATTCGACTAAATGCCGGAGGGTTAAAACCGCTACCGGTAAACACATTGGCCAGTTTAGGCAGTGCGAAAGTTACAAGTCCTAAAAGAATCAAGATAGAGAGAGCGAAAAGCATCATTGGATAAACTAGCGCGGCCCGGATTTTACCCCGGAGTTCTTTTTCTTTGGCGAAGTTTAATGAGAGCGTGTCAAAGACATTGTCCAAATTTCCGGAGGCCTCTCCGGCTTTAACTAAGTTTACGAAGACATTTGAAAAGTACCGGGGATAATTTGCAAAGGTGCTATAGAAAGGTCGGCCGGCCTCCAAGCTCTCTCTGGTTTCAGTCAGTAACGCGCGCAGTCCGGGTTGTTTAAAATCGCTAATCAAAATATTGATCGCCTGGAAAAGATCAATGCCGACCTTGAGCATGATCGACAGGTATTTTGTCAAAAAGATTTTATCGTTGACCGTGATAGCAGTATGCAAAAGCCCACTGTGATTGCTGCGCCGCTCCGCCTCTTTTACCTGTTTGACGGTAATTGGTTTCAGGTTGCGGCTGGATAGAAGTGCGAGCAGTTCGGCGGTGCTTTGCGCCTCCTGGTTGCCTTCGATAGTGTGGTTATCGGCTGTAGTGGCAGTGTAGTGGAATAGCATAGATCTACGAATTACGAATGTTTTACGAAAGTACGAACAAAACCTACTGCTAAGTATATCAGATAATTCAAGTAGTCAATTCGTACTTTCGCGAAATGATTCGTTATTCGTAGCTCTCGATTATTCACGAATCACGCGAAGCACCTCCTCAATCGTTGTTTTACCCTGCCCGGCTTTGAGCAGACCATCTTCGAACATGGTTTGCATGCCGCCGGAACGGGCCAGTTGCCGAAGTTTTTCTAGCGTAAAGTTGTCGCCGACAATATAAGTTCGTAATTCTTCGGTAATTTTTAAGAGTTCGTAAATACCCATTCGACCACGATAGCCGGTGTGTCCGCAATTTGGGCATCCTTTGCCCTTAAAAAGAGTTTTTGGGACTTGTACATCAAGGGCTAGTCCCAAATCTTTTATCTCTCCCTCAATCACTCTTTTGATTTCAATCGGGGTTGGGTATGAATACAAGCAGTCATAGCAAATTCTGCGTACGAGTCGTTGGGCGAGGACTGCGTTTAAGACAGCAGAAAGGAGAAATGGAGCGACATGCATATCGAACATGCGGGGGATTGCTGTCGGCGCATCGTTGGTGTGTAGCGAAGAGAGAACCATGTGGCCGGTCAGAGCCGCATGCACAGAGATCTCGGCGGTTTCTTCGTCTCGGATTTCACCAACCATGATGACATTTGGGTCTTGCCGCAAAATTGCCCGCAGCGCCGAGGCGAAGGTGGTGCCGGCCTGCTCGTTGATCTGGGTTTGATTAACATATTTAATATCATATTCGACAGGGTCTTCAACCGTAATAACATTTACCTCCGGCCGATTGATTAGATTCAAGATTGAATACAATGTGGTGCTTTTACCGGATCCGGTTGGCCCCGTAACAAGGACGATTCCGTAACTTTTTGTAACATTATCAGTGAGCGACTTAATGATCTCCGGCGACATTCCCAGTTCTTCGAAGGAAAGAATGTGCCCGGCGCTGGTCAGCAAACGCAACTCAACCTTTTCGCCGTATAAGGTCGGGAGAATGGAAACACGGATGTCGACATTTTCTGTGCCAATCTTGTAGCGGAATCTTCCGTCCTGCGGATTCGTGTGCTCGTCTAGTTTCATACCCGCGAGAATTTTAAAACGGGCAACAATGGCCGGATGGATTTCTTTTTGGATACGGATTATTTCGTGTAAAATTCCGTCAACGCGGTATCGGATCAGAATTTCTCTTTCCAGGGCTTCAATGTGAATGTCTGAAGCGCGCAGAGAGACAGCATAAGAGATGATATTGTCGGTAATCGCAATAATTGGCACCTGAACGGCCGCCTCGGCCGCTTTCTTGCCCGTTAATTGCAGCGAGGCACCGATATTGTCTTGAATTATTTTTCGAAATCCTTCAACCTGCTCTTTGCCGTAAAAGGCAAAGATTCTGGCCAGACTGGCCGAGGAGACCAGGAAGGGGATTACTTTTTGCTGGAATTTAGTCTGCAGATATTCAATAGTGGTCAGGTCGCTCGGGTCCTCCATTGCTACATCCAGCGAGCCATTTGGCTCTTTCTTGAAAATAGCCACCTTTTTCTCTCTGGCAAAATCTTCAGTGAGCATCCTTAATGACTCTTCGTTGGCGCTGCCCGGGTCTAGCGTGGCTATCGGTACGCCATAAAACCTGGAAAGCAGGTTCATGTAGTACTCATCAGTAATTATATTTTTACTGATGAGTAGCGACGCAACTCCCTGGCCGATTCGCATCGAGTCTCCGACTAATTCTTCAAAGCGCGCATCGGTGACGATGCCATCTTCGATGAGTATTTTTTTCAGTCTTTCTAGCGGGAGTTCAACCATGGGGATAGAGGGATTAGATGTGATAGAAGCGGCTAGAAGTTGCTAGAAGCTTCTAGCGCTATAGATTAAAGAACGGCTTTTTGAAAGTATACCACGGCTAATCCCTCTAATCCCTTTATCCTAGTACAGATTCGGGAAGCCGAGCGTATTAAAAAAAGGAATAGTCTGCAAAATTGGAAAAAGCAGTACTGCCAAGATAGCGCTCGGCAGCCAGAGATGATAAAGGGAAAAACGGTATGTTTTGCCATGCCGGATGGTTCCGTAGCAGCCAGCTAAGACCCCTAACAGTAACAGAGACGGAAGATAAGCAATCCAGTAAGGATGGCGCATTAAAAAGATTGCCGTGGCGATAAAAAATGCTTCATGCTCAAAGAGCCGATCAGTAAAGAATTTTATTCGGGTAAGTATTAGATAAACCAGGCAGCTAAGAACTAAAGAAAATGTGTATGGCGCAAGAATTCGCAGCCAGACAGTGGAAAGATATGAGGAGACTGGAATATATGGGGGTAGCAAATAACGCAGTGGCGGCGGGCTGTAGTATATTTTTCCGTAGTCAGTTGCGATTAAAATAAACAGAGTAAGAAAAATCGAACCAATGATGGCGGCATTTAATGCGGCGCGTTTTTTAACCAAAAGGGGACGCAGGTAGTGCGCCCCCATTAGGGAACAAAGCAGTATCAGAGTGACGATGTCGAGAATGGACTTCGTCATCCGAAATGTTACAGAGCCAAGGCCGGATAAGTACCTGTCTCGTAGCGCAACGCCTGGTTACCACCGTCAGTCGTAATTACATCGTCCGGAGCGGTTGTGTAACGGGTAGACTCCATCTTGGCATTCAGTTCGAATGTAAAATTGGTCGCTCCAGATATTTCGCTGCAGGCATAAGCGTAGTAGGTGGTTGCATCACTGACATTCGGATCGGTTGGCAGGACAGACAAAGGGGATCCAACAGTCATTCCGCTGAAGTTGACTGGTACCCAGCCAGTTCCAGTGATCGTAGAAGTGCCAGAGCTGGTCTTGAGTGTATATGCTGAAGCCGCACCTCCTGCAAATGCCGTGGCGGCAGAAGCGGCCTTGTCAGAGCCAAAATTTGTGGCGCAGCTAAAAGTTCCGCCAGAGAGGTCAGGAGTGCTGGCAGTGGTTAAATAAAGAGCCAAGGCGCTTTTCAGCGATCCCAAATCCGAGAGTCGCTGACTGTCGCGGGCCTGCCGGAAGAGTTCAGCCGGGTTTAAGACTAAGACTGTTACAGTGGCCAAAACTGCGAGAATTCCGATCACGATGAGCAACTCGATCAAAGTGAACCCTTTTTTATTCTGCGTCTGCATAATTTAGATAATATAACCGTTAATTAGGGAAATCAGCAGATTTAAAGGGCCAAAGCCGGATAAGTGCCGGTTTCGTAGCGAGCCGCCTGGTTGCCACCGTCAGTGGTAATTACATCGTCAGGAGCGGTTGTGTAACGAGTGGACTCCATTTTGGCATTCAGTTCAAATGTCAAGTTGGTCGCCCCAGATATTTCGCTGCAGGCATAAGCGTAGTAGGTGGTTGCATCACCAACATTCGGATCGCGCGGCAAAACAGATAATGGAGAGCCGCCATTCATACCATTGAAGTCAACCGGAACCCAGCCGGTGCCAGTAATCGAGGTTGTAGCTGCGCTGGTCTTGAGTGTATATGCTGAAGCCGCACCACCTGCAAAAGCGGTTGAGGCAAGAGCAGCTTTGTCCGCGCCAAAATTTGTGGCACAGCTGAAAGTACCTCCAGAAAGGTCAGGAGTGCTGGCAGTTGTCAAATAAAGAGCCAGAGCACCTTTCAGCGATCCCAAATCCGAGAGTCGCTGACTGTCGCGGGCCTGCCGGAAGAGTTCAGCCGGGTTTAAGACTAAGACTGTTACAGTGGCCAAAACTGCGAGAATTCCGATCACGATGAGCAACTCGATCAAAGTGAACCCTTTTTTATTCTGCGTCTGCATATAAATAAATGTTTTTAATTAAGACCTATTTTTAATAATTACGAAACTTCTTGCGCTTTTTAAATAGCGAACAAGATAAGTACCGCATTTCAACTGACATAATAATACCCTAAATACCAATCGCTGTAGATTGCCCAGCTTGTGGATAACTTATATCCAAGCCCAATTTAGGATTTTTTCAAAAACTCCGCAATTTTCTTTACCAGGTCATCGAGCGCTGTATGGGATTTTACAAAATATTCAATAGCCCCGAATTGTGTCGCCCTTTTTATATCTTCTTCCTGGCCAAGATTGGAAAGAACCATGAAGGGCGGAATTTTTGTCTCTGCCTTGATCAGATTATCCAAAATTTCGTGGCCGCTTTTTCCGGGCAAAATAATGTCTAGCAACATCAGATCCGGCTTCACTAGTTTCAGAGTGGGGATGACCTCATCGCCGCTTCTGACGATCGTGATTACAAAGCCCTCGCGTTCAAGTCGGGTTTTAAGCAAGGTGGAGAGAAATTCATCATCCTCGGCAAGCAGGATTTTTTTCTTTTCATCAGTTGGCATATCCTTGTTTCCGCAGATTATAGCACAACCGGCTATTTAAGAAAGCGCTTGCATGACGCGGCACTGCCGCTCAAGATGAGCACGGATACCTTTTAGTGCTCCCTATGAGCTGCAGCGCCGCGTCATACCGAAGTCGACGGGTGCTGATTCAGGCCGCTTTTTTAATTCTGACGGAAAATGTAGATCCATGCCCGGCCCCCTCGGAACTAACCCAAATTTCTCCGCCATGACCAAGTACAATCTGTTTGGAAATATATAGTCCCAAACCAACGCCTTGGATTTTTTTCGCGACTCCCGGGGCCCGGCGGAATTGTTCAAAAAGAGTTGGCAGAACCTCGCTGCTAATTCCAATGCCGGTATCTTTTACAGTAATTAATGCAGAATTTTGTTCCTCGACAATATCAACCTGAATAGTGCCGGCTTCAGTATATTTCAGGGAATTGGAAAGGAGGTTTTGAATGACCTGATTAAACCGATTCACATCAAGCATCGCCGGAATTTTCTGCTGATTGCTGGTAAAACTGACATCGATTTTCTTTTGCTCCATTGCCAGCACGCGGAACTCTTCAACTAGTTCGCGAACAACCACGACCAAGTTTTTCTTCTCGAAATTATATTCCATTTTGCCCTCCTCGATCTTACGAATATCCAAAAAGTCATCAACCAATCGGATGCCTCGTTCGGCATTATTTCTTATTTTTACAACCGTCTCCATGATTTTTTCCGGCGCGGCATAAGTTTTATCAATTATCAGGGCAGAAAACTGCTTGATAATATTCATCGGTGATTTTAAGTCGTGGCTGGCGAAGGATAGAAACTGACTCTTCTGCTCGTCAAGTTCTTTGAGCTTAATATTTTTCTTTTCCAGTTCCTGGGTCAGCACCTCCAGCTGTTCGCGCTGTTTAACTTCGCGGCGGACGCTGCGGATCAGCATGATACCGAAGATAATAGCCAGGATTTCGGTAACGCCGGTAACAATTTTTGTTGGAGTAGTTTTTGCAATGAGCAGGATTGAGCCGATCATAATCCAAAGAGACCAGATCAGAGCTTCAGTAGCCAAAACCTTAATATTGAAAGTTTTGAATTTGACGATTAAATATCCCAAAAGAGTTATAAAAAGTGGCATACCGAATAAACCCCATTGGGGGAGGCGCCAATCAGTGGATGAGCTAAGAGCGCCGACAATATTACCCCAAGAGAATGTAAGCAGAAACAAAAGTATACCGGTTGTTACGAGTACGATTTTTTGACGCGACTCCCGATCCTTTGTCTTTTTGAATGCTTCCATGGCGATGACTACTATCCAGAGCGTGAAGAGAATTTCAATAATATAACCATACTGCGCAAGCGGTCCTTCGATGGCGCTGCGATCGCAATTTGTCAGGTCATATGCTGGCAAAGATAAGCCGGTTGGGGCCAGAAGGAAAGTTGGCAGCAGTAGAATGCCAATCAGTATTTTATTCCAAAGTTCCGTGTCTTTCCCGTTTATAAAAATTTGGACAAAATAAAGACATGCAGCATAAATCAGCGGTTCAATTATGACTAAAATTGACCAAGAAAACATTGTTATGGGCGGTTTTTCTGTTGCCCAGGTAACCAAATCGCAAAATACCCAAATAGAAAAAATTACTGTTATAAAAAAAAGAATTTTGGATGTCATCAACTTCGGATTTTTTATAAAAACGAATCCGCCTAAAATTATGGATAAGCCAAGCGGTAAAAGGTGAGAGTAGTAAATAAAAGGATCGAAAACATTTTTGGAAATTATGAAAAATTGGGAGGTATCCCACTGGCAGGCGGCGATCAGCGCTTGAATCGTTTCCATAAAAATTAATTTTATTCGTTGTTGAATATCAGGGATTCTGTAGAAGGCTTTACTTCTTCTGGAGTAAGATAATTAAAATCGTGGAGAACAACTTTTTTATAAAAAGTAAGCGCTACAGAAAATAAGACGAGGATTAAGAGTGCTAAAAAGAATAATTTTGAGGATTTAGTAATCATTATCTTTCAGTATACTTCAAATAAACCTTTTTAAAATATGTAGGCACGAACGGGAGATAGCGTTTGAAGGCGGCAATTGGGAGACTTTGTATAGATCGGATTTTTTTGCGGCAGTCCGGTTCGCCACACAGGCAATTCATATACCAGAGCGGATCTTCTTCAGTAATAGAGTAATCAATCGTAACTTCTTCGCCGGCCTTGATTCGGCGAAGGGCGACAATTTTTTTTGCTCCTTGGATGCCCGCATTTGGTTTACAGGAGTGATTTAGATAAATACCCGGAGCTTTGACTACGATCCAGGTATCTTTTTTAAAGCCGACCCAATTGGGGCCTGCCAAAGATGTTTTTTGATCCTTCACAACCCAGTGGATAGGATCCCCGTTGAATATAAAAATCGTTTCGCCTCTTTTAAAAGATTTTGTTGCATGAATGCCGGTACCTTCGATGCGGCTTTTTTGTGGGAGTATTTTCTTGTAACCATTTGATAGAACAGGTTTTTTCATAAAATTATTGAAGTCGTCTGAATGAAAATGTTTTCGGGATTCTGCTATCTAAAGATAAGATTGCTAGGGTTAGCGAAAGGAAAATATAAGTTACCGGGAAAATCAATTCTTGCCAGATGGTAAAGTTTAAAATAACTATTACCGTCAGCAGGGCATAGGCCCAGGTCCAGATAAACCACGGGCCAGCATCTTCTTGCTCGGGGTTCTTCCAGGCATGTCGGAAAATCGGAATAAAGGAAATAACCGCAGTCAGAACTATATAAATGTTGGCGTAGAGCGCAGATTCAGTGTACCACCAGATTAAAATTGCTATAAGATCGAGGGTGATAATTAAGTACTCGAATGAATCTAGCTTTCGGAAATGGCCCTTATAGAGCGCCAGAAAGAAAAAGGCGATCGCCGATAAAGCGCAGGCGGCCGGCAGGATATTTTTTGCCCAGTCGCCCGTGGCGAAGATGTAGGAGCCGGACTCAAGGACTGCGCCGAAAGCCCATAATCCCCAGCTGGCGGTATTTGGTTTAATGTGGCCGAGAATTGTCTTGCGAGCATAGAATATGTATCCGTAAATTTGTAAAAGTCCGGACAGGATGCCCAGCGAGATAGCAAACATATTAATTATGATAACATTGTTTTGTCAACATAAAGATAGCGTACATGCGAGTATTGCGTTTTTACCGATATATTATATAATGAAAACACAACTAAATAAGTTATCAAGAGCGTGGCAGGTCCCGGCGTAGAGCGAAACTCACGACTGGGCATGGGCAACCGGCCCTTAACCACCAGCAACTCTGCGGCAAAACCGCAGTAAGTGCTAATTCGGTCCCGAAAGGGGAGATAATTGTCGTTTTACCAATACTCCCCGCGGAGTATTTTTTGTTCTATGAATTTATCCTCAAAATTGTCAAAAACAGTCAAGAATTTTCGGCGCGGACTTATGCATTTAATTTTCCGGCGCCGCAACTGGCGGCATTTGGGTAAACGCAGCGAGTTTGGCGATTACGAACTGATGGAATACACAGATAAAGACGGTAATAAATGCACCGAATACAGGGAGATTTTCTAGATGGGTTTTAGATTTTTTTGGGAAACCAGTCGCGGATTTTTGGCGCGATGACCAGCGCAAAAATAAACCCGATACCAACGAGCGCTATCCCGCTGTCTAGCGATTGCGTTCGGCCGACCGCCGAATAGTCAGATAGTAGCACAAGCCGAATAAATACATTGATGATTCCGGCTATCGCTAAAATCGCCAGTATTCCGGCCAGCCGTTTTGTTTTTCGTTCAGCTACAGTCAGATAAAGTCGCGAAAAAATATAGCCGTTTGCGCCGATGCTGATTAGTAATAGATAAAAAGTTGCTAGCGCCAGAGGGAAGCTCATGTTCAGATCAATGCCGTTTGCAGGGGTCAGAAACGGGTTTGGGGGATTAACCATCGCCGCGACAAATGCAATTATGCCGACTATCCCAGAGACGGTCATGAGCGGATACGGAGATGCCTTCGGAGAAAATATATAATATGCGGCATAGACGCCAAGTAAGGCGACGAGGGTTAGCTCAATGTTGCAAAGCAACAGAACCAGAGCCATCGCTGCCGAGTTTTCCGCAAAAATAAGCAGGCCAAAGCCCATGATTGCATTTTGCAAAGCAGCACCGATAAACAGGTAGCCGAGCAGCGAGCCGATTTTTTTACCTTTAGCGCTTTTTACGGTTTGCCGGTAGCATCGCAGAAAACGCCAGCCGCAAAAAGCCAAACCAGCCGAGAGTGTCAGAAAGGCGGTGGAGGTAGTGGTGAGGATCATGCTTTTTCAGTTATTCGGACAGATTTTAAAAAATCTAGGATATTGGAAAACGGATTAAATCCGGTTGCTCTCCCTGGATTTACATAGAAACCAGGAGATAACTCCTCTGTTTGAGAAACTTGTGCCGGCACAGGTTTTTTGTTGTCGCCAAGGTGAATAATGGCCACCGTCATCAGGAAATACGCCAGAAAATAAGGCAGATCACCGAAAGAGTTTCCCGACCATTTATTTGATTGCACCAGAAAACTGAAGAATGC
Organism: Candidatus Harrisonbacteria bacterium; assembly: GCA_023255625.1. Taxonomy (GTDB): domain Bacteria; phylum Patescibacteriota; class Minisyncoccia; order UBA6257; family 1-14-0-10-44-23; genus JAHFLF01. The sequence goes on along the minus strand of JAHFLF010000001.1, from coordinate 227,463 downwards.
GTCGGCCAAGTATTGCATGCCCAGCGCCGCCAGGATTAGAACAAAACGAATTTTGGTTAGCGGGCTGCTAATTTTAGTTTTTCTGTATGATCTATACACAAGTATTCCCACCGCCAGGAAAAGTGTTTCGAGCAGCGGATACGCTAAGTCCAGAATAATTTTAATCGGTTGCTGTAAGTCAAAAGCATAGCCCTGCCATAACAGTACTGCCCAATACACGCTAAGCAGGCCGATAAAGAAGCCGGTCGCCGAGATTTTGCCGCGCATTAATTTTAGATTCCAATTTATTCCCGCTGCGCGGCCGAATTGGACGAGCGCCAAAAGATAGATGATTGGACTGGCTATGTAAGCAAGATCGGCCAGTGATGGATAAGGGAGGGCGACATTCAGGACATTGTTGTAAAGCCCGAAAGTGACTTGTCCAAAAACTTGGCAGAGTAACCCCAGCGTAAAGAGCCCAATGCTTTTGCCAAAGTCATTTCTAAATCCTCCTTGTTTTTTTGCAATTTTAAATCCGCACCAGACGCCCCAGAGTGCGAGCAGAGTATAAACATTGAACCATGCTGATATGTAAATGTTTGCATTATTCACGGTCGGATCATTTGATCCAAAATAGAAACTTGCCCACCAGCCAAGGAAGACTAAGAAAATGATCATGGTGGCGCGCATGGCGGGGCGTCTCACAACTAAGACTAGGAAACTTGCCCCAAGCAGCCAGGGAGCCCAATCAATCAGCGGGCCGAAGAATAAATTATTTTCTAAAGAGGTCGCCAGCTTGATAATTGCATATAACACGCTGGCGCAGGAGAGTGCAGAAAAGATTAGAGAAAGTGTTTTTAAACTGCGCGAATTTGTTTTCCGGAAAAGCTGCGCAAAAATGTATAAAGTTGCCAAGAGACTGATTGTCAGCAGGCAGAAGGTGAGAAGAGCAAGACCCGGAGACAGATTCCAGTTTATGCTATGTTCAGTTGTTACAAACGGTCGGAGCTTCGCGGTCAGATAAAATAATGTACCGGCGCTGCCAGTCATTCCAAGTGTGCCGAGCAGTAGTCGCGCTGAATCTTTCGGCCAGAAGATGTAATAAACCGTAAAGACACTAACTAGAGCGAGAGCGGTCAGTAAAAGGTGTGCGAGTATGGCAATAATAAAAAGCCCGTTAGGGCTTTTTGAAAAGAAGAGAGAACCAAGACCGATGATGCCATTGTAGGTTGCCGATAGGAAGAATAATGCAGATAATAGCCGGCCGATAGTGTGCAGTCCGGTTGAGTTTTTGGCTTGCCGAAGCGCAGCGAGAAATCGCCAGCCGCAGCAGGCCAGTCCTGAAGAGAGTAGGAGAAAACTTAGCGCAGTAATCGTAAGCGTCATTTTAAATTGATCCTTTAGCCACCTCTGGGTGTAATTTATTCCGGTTATGGTTTGGATTTTTTATTTTGTCCGTAGTGCCAGTTTGCTGGACCTGTGCGCGAATAGTTTCGAGCGAGTCAAGCGCATGTTCGTAGACATTTTCCGGGTGAGTTGCAATATTCTCCTGTTGAGCCCGCGATTGCATTTTTGCGGTGATTGCCGGGATTAGAGTTCGTGCTTCTTCAGCAAATTCAGCATACCGGCGCGAGGCCTGTTCAAAATACTTCATCAGCTTTTCCGGCTCGTTGCTGCTAAAAAGTTTGACCCCTCGGCGCTCGGTTTCAGTAACTAGGCCCCGCTTTAGCAGGGAATCGAGGATAACATAAGTCGTGCTGCGATTAATATCGGCCTGCTGGGCAATATCGCTGGCCACCGAGGTTCCTTTTTCGATTAAAGCAAGATAGACCTCAATCTCTTTTTCCGAGAAGCCGGATTTTTTCAGCAGGTTTTTTAGTCTTTCCATATTGTTGATAATAATTGACAAATATAAGGTTGTCAAGCGAAAACAAAAGGGTTATCCACAGGATATTGTTGTCAATTATTGACAACATCCAGGGTATAGATTACGATTGATGGCATATGGTTAGCTCTGAAAAAATCGGACTTAATTCGATTGCCACTGTTCGGTTCCAAGATGGATCCACTAAAACGTTTTTGATCAGTTTACATAACACCGCGCCCGAGCGCGGTGTTATTTCATTCGGCTCGCCCTTAGGCCAGGCGCTTTCTGGTCGGGGGGAAGGGGAGCATGTTTCTTATCACGCAGCGGGCAACAATCATGAGGTCGAAATCATTAAGGTGTTCGGCGAGTCGCCACCCCCATAGACAACGATCGATAGATTTGTACCCGTAGCTCGTAAACAAATATTAATCAATACTATGAAATATACACTCCAAAGTCGAAATCTAAAAAATATCTTTTTCATCCTCTTTGTTCTGAACTTTTTGTTTTCTCCCTTGGCGCTAAATATTCCGGTGGCATCAGCTGTTTCGTGCAGTTACGATGTCTCCGGTCCCAGCACGATCAATGTTGGTCCGAAGATGGGGACATACTGGATTACGGTATCAACGCAGCCAGACTGCTACTGGTCGATTGATACTCAAGGTACGGTGTTGTATAACACCCAGTGGCTTAATATTGGCTTTGGGCGAAAGGGTAGTGCTACGATCGGCTTTGATATACAGGCAAATTATAATTCGTATTCACGAACTGCAATTCTGACGATTGCCAACCGAGAGATCAAGGTGATTCAGTCAGACGGCGTGCTTCGTGCAGATCTTTCCGTAAGTCCAACTACGGTCAGGCCAGGCGAAGTCGCAACGCTTTCGTGGACCACGACAAATGCGCAAGTGACCTCGCTTAATCAAGGGATTGGCAATGTGGGTGAGAGCGGCGGGTATGATGCAAAACCAAGCGGTACAACAACCTATACGATTACGGCTACCAGCGCAGTGGGCGACAAGGTGACCAAGTCGATCACCGTCAATGTTATGCCTTGTACATATGATGTGTCGGCTGATGACTTGCAGGTTGGGCCGTCCGGCGGCAGCAGAAAAATCACCGTGACAACGTCACCGGGGTGCGAGTGGTCCGCTACTAATTTTTGGAATACGTTTGGTACGGCCCAACCTGGCCCGTGGCCACATAACATTAATTCGAGCTGGACTGGTACTCCGTATCTGAATGGGCTGCGCGGCAGTGGCACAGTGACCTATGTGTTCCCTCAACATACTGCGTTGGAAAGTCGTAGTGCGGGCGCGACTGTGGCTGGGCAAAGCTTTAATTTTATTCAGTCCGGGCCAGGTATTCCTACTGCGGGACTCGCACCAGAATGTCTTTCTCTCCTGGGAAATAATCTTGGTGAATCTATAACATACGAACAAGTACGGCAGATGCTTGACCAAGCAGCAATTACTCCGATTTCACCGCCTGCGCCGGAGCAGACTTTCAAGTATGGTTTAACATTCGGAAAACTTGACTCGATCTATCAATCGCTTAAAAGTGGCGCAGTCAAGCCGATGATGAACGGCGGGGCCACTGGTGTGTATCCGCAGGGTTGGGACGAGCGGTTTACGCCGCTCGCGGAACTTGCCTGCAACGGGATGGTGCGGGGGCCGGTGAATGGCAACATGAATTCTCCCTGGAATTCGGGCCATGGAATTCTTCGGCTCGCGTGGTCAACCGACGAAGCTCTAGCTCACGGCTTTCGCGACGCTACTCCTGAGGAGTATCGCCGGTCTTCGCAAATCCAGTATCATTTCCTGGCGCCGAGCTATGTTGGCGGTATTATTTCCGCTTCGCAGGGCGGAGTAGCAGGTGCTCCGCAAACGATTGTTTTCGCGGCGAGCGAACTTTTCTCGGTAGTTTCATTTACTGATCTTGAGAGGGCGCTTGGTTATGCCCCATCGGGGGCGACTACGCCCGGACTTTACGATGACAGCCAGTATGTTCGTTATCCGGTTGCGCCAGCTCCGAACCCAGACCCAGCACCAGCTGCCACATCTACTACCCCGACTACGGCTGCACCGACAACTACACAGCCAACTGCAGCACCGGCTCCGGTTGTCGCAACCAGCACAAAACCGGTTACTGCTCCGGTAACACCGACGGCTTCTTCAACCACCACCTCTCCGTTATTATTCCTACCGCCGCTTGAGCCGACAGATAATTCGCACTCTACAATTGCCGGCCCTATCGGCGCTGTTGGCACGAGCACTCCGTCTACCTCATTCGTCTCAGAAGCGGTCGACAGATACCTTGTTCGACTCATTCTTGCCGCTACGCCTGTTTTGAAATCAATGTCAACGGGAGTAGTTGGTTGGTCACAGGATAGAATCAGGGCTAGTTTGATTTCCAACTTACCTCGCGATATCGATCGGATGAAAGTTCAAACTGACAATCTGTTAATGATGGTTCGAGACGGACAACGCGCCATTACTGCAGAGCAGATCGCTTTAATCAATCAGGCCGCCATTGCCCTTCGCGTTGAGGGGTTGCAGGCACGAAGCAAGTATTCTAAATATCTCCTTCCGGTGCTTGTGGATCTGGAATCTACCTTTAAGCAATCTATCGGTCGCGATTCTCAAGCAATAGCCACTGCGTTGCTTCAGCAAACAGCAATTCTCCAATTGGTTAGTAACCAAGATACCGTAAAATTCTTAGAAGATGCCTCTGGCACTCTATTCAACCTTAAACTTTTGTTCTCGGAAATTAACTCACCATCATCTCTCGAGAAAACTTTTCTTTACCTACGCCAGATAGCCACTCTTGAGAAAAAAATTATTGATGTTTTTGTACTCATCAGTAAATCTGGTAGGGCGAGCACGGCTGATGCTGCGGTCCAAATGATCAACGCAGGCCTTGTCGGCGGAAGTCAAGAGCAGGCAGCAGCTATTCAGCAAATCGCTGATATTCAGAAGAAAATAAGTCAGCAGCAATTGGCGATTAGCCCTAATTCTATTTCTCCGGGAACTCCGATTATTGGCTTCCTAGTAGACATTCCGGTGGGCGTTGTAAATGAATTGAGTATTACGCTCATTGGCCAAGATAATAATGGTGAAAGAGCTGATAATTTTCGGTGGGCTTTGGCATCTGTCACAACGGCTATAAACGCCTGGATGGCTTGGGATACCGCAGTTATTTCTTCAACAATTGTTAAGGATGCTGCCAATTCCGTAATTAAGACTGCAGATGAGCAGTTCGCTAAAATTGTGGTGGATTTTAAAGCGATTGAAAAGCAGGCAGCGGCGGCTGCCGCAAAGGCCGCAGAAATTGCCAAGACCGTTGCAAAAATTACCGATGTTACATCTGCGGTAAAAGCGGCAAAATCGCTTGCAAATCCACTGGCCAGCAAAGACTTGGTCAAGGTCATCGAGGGTGACTACACTACAGGGCTTTCATGGTTTAATAAGATGACTAACGGATGGAGAGAATTACCGACTTCGAAAGAAGGATTAATTGTCCGACAATCTCTCGATGGTCTTACTAATATAAATTTGCGTAGCTTTTCTTCTTCCGTAGCCCAAGCGCCGTTCAAATCTATTGAGGCGACGATTGATGTTGTCGCCAAGAGTGGAGCTAATAAGCTATTTGATGGGATGGAAATTAAGTTCGGCAAATTACAGTAAATATGTTTGAAGAGCTAACTCCAAAATTTCAGAAACATGCGCACTATAAATTGCATGAAGCCAAGGAGTGGTTAACATTGAACGATTTTTTGGGAGAATTTATAGACCAAAGTACTGATTATAAAAATATAGAGGAGATGAGAGCAAAAAATTCCCTAGCTCCCGAGAAGGTTCTTGAATATCTTCTCCCTCTGCTCAAGAGTAGTAAGTTGAGAGTCGGGCGCTGGCATGAAAAAGGAACAGTTAAGATTGGAGAGTCAATCATGAAAGATGTCGCGGGAACTCCCGAGGAAATTATTAATATGATTAGGAAAGAGTGGAATACTAAAGTCGGAGATGAGCTTGCAGCTTTTGAGATAAGCGAATTCGTTTTCGCTCTTCCCGAAAATCCATGGCCAAAGTCGCGATAATGCTAATCCTGCCCGGAAAATGCTATACTAAAATTAGTTAGATATAGCACCTAAATGGTTATCCTTGGAGTAGTCTCCAAAATATTTGGCATCATTTGTATTGCCGCGTCACTCATCATTGGCGGGGTTGGTTTTGCCGCCATGAACGAAAACGAAGAGTATTTCTCCGCGATTATGCTCGGGCTTTTGGCCATCCTGCTTTTTGGAGCCGGCGTACACTTCTTCGGCCCGGTTGTTTAGCCAATGGGTTTAGCCAACTTCTTGATCGTCTCCACGATCACATTCAAGTCTTCACTTTTTTTCAGGAAGGTTACCGCGCCAAGGTCTTTGGCAAACTCTGTTTTGTCGGCCGAAACATTGCCGGGCCAGGGGTGTTCCAAACTTGAGAAAAAAATAATCGGAATATCTTTAGTATCTGCATTGCCCTTAATTTCCAGCACGGCCTCGGTGCCGTTTACATGGGGCATATCAATGTCCATGACGATCAGATCCGGTTTCAGAGCTTTTGCTTTCGCGATTGCCTCCTCTCCGTCATTTGCCTCGGCAATTTCAAAACCCTGCTGCACAAGTTTAGCAGAGATAATCTCTTTAAAATCAGCATTATCGTCGGCTAGGAGTACGAGGGGTTGTTGACGCATGATGGAAGATACTAATTTACTAATTAAACGAATGATACCAATAATTACTAATAGTTACGATGAGGGCTATCTATTTTAACAACGCGAACAGGTTTCAAATACTTATTCCGGAAATTCACCAGTAAGCCAAGGCGTAAATTTCCTGCCTGCAAGTAGCGCTGTGTTTGTTCATAATCTTCTCGCAACAGGAGTCGCTTACTTTTTAGTTCAATCAATATTAAATCATTGATAATAAAATCAGCTATATTTGTGGATGTTCCAATAGCGCATTCTCGTCGATAGGGTATTTTTGCAAACTTAAATTTTGCCTCGATGCTATCGCCGTATTGTTTTTCTCTGGCATAGGGCCCGAGCTCATTATGGGCGTCAAAAAGTACACCGACAATAGTAAATGAAAGTTGAGGATACAGAAGTTCAGATTTTTGAGTTGTCTGATTAGTATTCATTCGTTGCATTAGTACCATTTGTATATTGGTATCTTATATCAGGAGGCCAAGTGGAATCTGATGCGATCAATCAGCGTATCTAAATTGCCGCCTTTTTTAAAATAATCAACGGCCCCTATTTGTTTTGCCAATTTTCGATTTGTTTCGGTCGCCGCCGCCCAGGAAGCGTCGCCGAGATTAGAAAGATACATGATTTTGATATTCTTAGTGTGCGGATCCTGCTGTAGTTCTAGCGTGGCCTCAATCCCGTTTTTTTTCGGCATATCCACATCCATTAGAATAAGCGCCGGATGATATTTGCGGGCCGCGGCGACGGCATCTTCGCCGTTGCTTGCGGTTGCAGTTTGAAATCCTTTGGTGTGTAGTACATCGACGATCAGATCGCGGAATTCTTTTTCCTCGTCAGCGACCAATATAAGTGGCAGTAAATTTTTCATGTTTGTTGCCTAACAGCATGCTTTATTGTATTATAGCACAATGTTTCGGCACTGGTTTTGCCCCAGACCGGCCCCGTCTATCTGCGCGCGGCTCGCGCAGCGACTCCTCTCGGCCTCCTCGGCCTGCGAGAGGGCCGTCTAGGGTCAAACCCAGTGCCTCCACTTTAAAAGGGTATGACCAACAAAGTTATTTTAGAAATTCGAGCAGGTGTCGGCGGCGACGAGGCCGGGCTGTTTGCCGGTAATTTAGCGCGCATGTATCAGCGCTACAGTCAGAATAAGGGCTGGGCTTTTCAATTGCTTGATTCAAACGACATGGGTAATGGCGGGTATAAGTTTTTTGCCGCGCGGATTACCGGAACAGGCGCGTATGATGCGCTTAAGTTAGAAAGCGGTACGCACCGCGTGCAGCGTGTTCCGGCTACCGAGAGACAGGGGAGAGTACACACCTCAACTGCAACCGTTGCCATACTTCCGGAGGTTGAGCCAAAAGAGGTTGTCATCAATGACAGTGATATTTTAGTAACTTTTAGCCGGGCCGGCGGGCCGGGCGGCCAGAATGTGAACAAAGTTGAAACGGCCGTGCGCGTAACACACAAGCCAACCGGCATTGTGGTAAGCAGCCGCGCCGAGCGTAGCCAGCACGCTAATCGCGAGACGGCGATGTCGGTACTGCGCGCTAAGTTGTTTGCTATGCAGCGCGAAAAAGAGCTTAGCCAGTTTTCGGGCAGTCGCAGTGATGTAGTAGGCACCGGCGACCGGTCAGAAAAAATCCGTACCTACAATTTTCCAGATGACCGGATTACCGACCACCGATTTAATGCAAAAGTGCATGAAATTGAGACGGTGCTGGATGGGGATTTGGATAAGTTGCTGAATAAGATTGCGAAAAATAGGGAGGGAGAGAAGAAAGATTAAATTTCAATAACCATTCATATTCCACCATCTTATTAGTGTTTTTATTTTTTTAATTTTATCGGCGACTAAACAATACTTAACTAGAAGTTCCTTTTGTTTCCTGATAGTAATTTTGATATTTTTTCGCAACATTGCTTCATCGGAACTGCTGATAGAGAGACGATTTTTCCCGTTATATTTCCCATAGAGGATACCGAGGTTTGAAATGGCATTTAATAATGCTACATTCCCGAAGTTTTGCCAGGCAGAGATCATCCTCTGCCTATCCATGATTGTTTTATAGATTTTAGTAAGGTAGCGTTTTTCGGTTACAACAGGAAATCTAAGTAACGGCTCTGTTATTTTCTCAAAGCCCGCCTTGTTAGTTTGAGCTACTTGCATAGCTGCTTTGATGCGCGGCTTTAAAAGCATTGCTATGTACAAGCAAAATGATCCCCACGCAGAGTCAGCGTCGTTCTTTTTATATGCCTCAATAAGTTTTTGGTCCGCGTTGATAGATGCATATACAATCCGTAGCTGCTCATTAGTTTTTACAGCGAGGATTTTTTTAGCATATTCTCTTGGTTCAGCATCAACCGTATTTTTATCTGCGAATGAAGATCCAAGCCGGTAGAGAGCCCTGCCCGCTTTACCAAATTTTTCTGTACATACCACCCTAAGTGCTCTATCGCGATTATATTGTCTAGGATTTTCCAGGTATTGTTTGAATGTCGCGAGCACTCCTATATTCAGCATGGCTTCTCGCATGGGATTAACAAAAATGCCATCTAGTTTTTGGAAGGCTTTTATGGGTGGGCCGTTAAAAGCACCGAAGTGGAATGTTCCAGGAATGTGTTCGCAATCATTAACCGGATAATTGTTCCACCATATGAGGGGCCTCTCTGCGGCAATAGAATTTTGAGCCGCGACAACAGTACTGCTTCCGAGATTTTTTTCATACACGCCTGACCCCGTCCAGAGCACAGGAATATCTTTTTTAAGAGTGCTGTCAAATGCCTCAAGAAATTTTGTTTTGCGTGTAAAAAAATATTCTGATGAGCAGACCAGTAGTGCCCCCGGTTTATTACCGAGCCAATCGTACACTACATTGGCAATGATGGCTTGTGCCGCGCCTGCTTGTGCGTCCCGTATTGATTTTTCGTCAGCAAGAATATTATAGGCAAAGGGTATGTCATCAAATAGGAGACAAAACGAGTCTATGCCTAATGTTCTAAGTTGTTCTAATTTTTTAATAATCTTTCGTGCCGTATTTTTTGATGATCTTTCTGAGAAATCTGTAAGAGTTGGGTTGAGGCCGTAGTAGAAATTGATATTAGTGCGTGAGCATAATCGTGCTGCTTTTATAATGGGCTTAATATTTTTTTGAGTATATAGAGTTGCCCATTCCGAAGTTACGTAGACATCATTTTTAGGGCAATAAAGATATGCGTTAATCAAAGAAGGTTGTTCTGCGAGAAGTTGAATAATCGAAATACGCTCTGAATTTGACCAGAGCGGCAGCGGGCTTGAAAAGAATCCTTCAACGATTCCGAATAATTTTTTCTGCATAGTATATAAGTATGGTGTCTGTCCGGGCGGCGCTTGCAAGCGCCGCCCGGGTCAGGTTGCTATGCTACTTCGTAGTCATCTGAATTTCTCCAGGAAACTTCGATGAGGGTTGCTAGATTCTTGAAGAAGTTCTGGCGGTCATTGATCCTGTCGAACTCTTCGCAGGCGCGGCGGGTGGTGTCGCGCCGCAGATTGTCGTCGGTCAGCGCCGTGGCGATCTGTCGCCACAGCCCCCGCGACAGAGGATCGAGGACCATGGCCAGCCCGCGGTCCCGAATGTCAGAGGTGAACTCTCCTTCGTTCATGTACCCCATTGACGGCATGGGGCAGAGTGCCTGGGGGATTCCCATCGCTGCACATTCGGCAGAGGTTACCGAATGCGACGCGCGAGTTACGACCAGGTTGGCGCTTCGCAAGAGCGCCCGATACTGCTCCGGTGTCCACGCGCTCGTGTGCGTGTCCACCAGGGTGATGCCTCCGGCCTCCGCAAATCCCTCCAGTCCGCTCTGGTTGGGATAGAAGCTGCGCGTCGGAACATTGACCTTGCGAAGAGTCGGGTGCGCGTAGAGGACAACCTTGCGCCCGAGTTGCTGCGCGCAGGTTCGAATGGCGTCCATGAGAAGCGCCGTCCGGAGAACGGTGTCACGGTGCTGCTGCTCGGTCATCCAGACACCGATTGCATTCGGCGACCAGATGTCTGAAGCCGAGAGCACAATCCTGATCGCCCCCTCGCCACCGAGCGGTTCGGGAGTTGTGAGACGCTGCGCCAGCAGAGACCCGACATACTCCTTGCCAAACGGTTGCGCGGTCATGGAGTACGAATACATCAGTGGCCGGCGCGTGAGTGGCCCTCCCTCATGCCAGCCGTAGCAGAGGCCGCGCGTCCGTTCGTAGGCCTTGCCGTAGAAGCGCGACGAGAGATCGCCGCCGAGAACATCGGTGTCAGGCGGGGAGCAGTCTCCCCAGATCACCCGAACATCGTCGTATCCTTCGAAGGCGTAGGGGATGAAGCTGGTGTACCCGAAGCCATACACCGTCAGCTCGCTCACGCCTTGTTCGTGCAGCCGTGTGCGCACCTCGCCTGCCCACTGCTTGAGCTCCTGATGCCGGGCGTAGTAGCCGGCACTGCCCAGGACCAGCGGAAATGTAGGCGCAGGCAGATTCGAGCGCGGATCCCAGGCCGTCTCGAACCTCATGCCGAGACTCGCCGCCAGAGCGGCGAGGTCGGTGTAGCTGGCGCGGATCTGCTGGAGCGTACCGCCGCCAGCGAGCCCGCCCGGGTAGACGACGAGAAGCGCCTTGTTCATCTGATTCTCCTTCGTTCAGTTATGGGTTGATGTTGCCTAGTGCCCGCCGTAGGATCCGCCGTGACCACCGACACTGGTGAATGGCGAGTCCTTCTTACGCCATTTGGTCTTCATGCCGGTGTGGTAGCAGAACATGGTGTAGTAGGACTCCGTCCACGCGACATCCGTTGGGTCGGGTGTGCACGCGCTGGTCTCGAAGTTGATCTCCGGGAGCTTGGCCGCCTCGCCGCACCAGAGCAGCCCCGGCTTGTCGTAGATCATGACCAGGTAGGGATGCTCCTTCTGGAAATGCGGGCCGATGCAGATCGTGATCCCTGGGACCACCTTCATGGATGTCTTAATGTAGGTATCTGAGGCAGCGCGGAGGTTGTAGCGCGGGAATTCCGGCGTGAAGAGCATGCCCGCATCCTGACAAGCTGCGGCGATACTCATCATGATGCCGATGGCGACGGTGTGAGCATAGAACTCTTCCCGATCCGATTCGTTGCGCAGTGCAGCAGCGAACATCCTGCCAGCCTCGCTTTCCGCCCGACCCGCGGCATCGCGCCTGAACTCTTCAGTCTTCCGGACGGCCGCGAGCAGCTGAGGCAGTTGGTCGAAGGTTGCCAGACAGATCCCGAGCATCTGTGGGCCATCACGCATATACCCTTCGGCCGTGTGACTTGCGGCAGCGGTCCGTCGCTCCTTTTCGTTCGGTGCGATGGCGAAGATGAGCAGCTTCACTCGGACAAGTTCCTTAGTCATTGCCTTGCCTTTCCCAAATCAAAACCCCTCCCAGTTTTCCGGCGACGCGCCGGAGTTTTCAGGAGGGGATTGGGTTGATTCTATTCGTGTGCGCTATTTGTAAGCGTAACTACTCAATCAACACAAACCACTCCCGGGGAGGGTATCGGTATGCAGATGATGCAGTTGTGTTGTGAAAACAGTCATAAATAGCACTTTACTATAGTAAAGTGCTAGCGTCAAGGGTACTTAACAATTTAACTGAATTGTAAAGCAGGAGATTATTTTCTTTTGAGTGAGCCGATGGCGAGTTTGTAGCCGCCTTTGCCGGCGTGAAACCACTGCGCCACCCGTGCCACGGTGCGGGACGAGAGGCCAACGGCTTTGCTTATTTCAGAGTAGGGAACGCCGGCAGCCAGCATGCGGGCCGCCTCCCAGCGTTTTCCAAATTCAATAATTTCATCCTCGGTGAGTAGATCGCGTAAAAAACTTTTCATGTCGGTCGCGTTTTTTAACGAGAGAAGCGCGCCGACCAGTTCATTTGTCTTATCGTTATTCCAATTGCGTTTTGTCATTTAAAGTAGAGTTTGGTGCCGGCGAATCCCGCAAGGGGTTCGCCGGCTGGAATGTGGACCAGTACCAGCTATGCGGTTGGCGCCTGATTGCCATCGGCGGTTGTGGCGCTCCACGATATCGCACAGGGCCGGTGCGCCCGGATATACTACTTGTAGCGAAGATGCAGTGCTTGGAAGACTTCCTCCATCACCGCTGACTCGAACTCTCCGAAGAGAGCCCGCTTCGCTCCCAGGTGGTAGTACCAGGCGCGGTCCATCGATTCCGTCATGAGTAGCGGACCTCTGTACCCCTTTTTCCTACACGCAAGCAGCACGCGATAGGCAAGGAGCACTAGGCAGGTAGCGCGATCACGATCGTCGTCGATGGGCATCGAACCTCCGTGTGTGGACTGGTCAGAACAAGGTCAGAACGAACTCACGGCTCTTTGGTCGGTCGACTCCTTTCACCGGTTTGAGTTGCCATGCCCTTTACGGATCCTCGGTATTTTTCCGTGCAGGGGACCTACATTTCTACTATACAACTTTGAGTGTTTTTTATCCAACTGGCAATTCCGGTGGCACGCCGCCGTCAGTTGCCTCGTCAACAATAAATACCTCGCGGGGTTTGGCGCCATCGCCCGGGCCGATAAGTCCTTTTGATTCCATGATGTCTAAGAGCCGTGCGGCACGAGCGTAGCCAACACCAAGTCGGCGTTGGAGCAGGGAGGCCGAGGCCTTTTTCGCCTCTTTAACCGTTTGAATTGCCTGCGTCAGCAGTTCATCTTCTGCATTGTCGCTGTTTGTGCCGCCATAGTCATCAAAAATATCCTTGCCCTCCGAAGCTTTAGCGAAGGAGGGACCGCTTGTTTCAGTCATAGAATTTTGGATCGCCTTGCTTTCTTCGGTCGGCTCACTGGGCGTGAGTACTTCGTTGTGTTCTTTAATGAAGGCCACTACCTCGCGGATCTCCTCTTCGCTGACAAATGGGGCTTGAATTCTTTTTGGTTTGCTGAAATCATTTGAGACAAAAAGTAAATCGCCCTTACCGAGCAGGCGTTCGGCGCCGGCGGTGTCAATAATCGTACGCGAGTCAATCTGGCTGGCGACTTGTAGTGCGACGCGGGCCTGGATGTTCGCCTTAATCAGTCCGGTCACAACATTGACTGAAGGCCGCTGGGTGGCCAGAACAAGATGAATACCTGTGGCGCGCGCCATCTGCGCAATGCGCACAATGTAGGCCTCAATTTCTTTGCCAAAGGTGCTCATCAAGTCGGCCATTTCGTCAATCACGATAACAACAAATGGTAGCGCGTCATTTTTATTGGATTTGTTGTAACTGCGGATGTCGCGCACGCCGGCTTTCATAAAAATTTCATAACGCCTGTCCATTTCTGAAACAGCCCAGCGGAAGACGGCGATTGATTTTTTGGCCTCGACAATGACCGGTGCGATGAGGTGCGGGATGCCCTCATAAATTGAAAGCTCGACCCGTTTCGGGTCAATCAAAATTAATTTAAGTTGCTCCGGCGAATTTTTATAGAGCAGCGGAATGATAACCGAGTGGATGAAAATTGATTTACCGCTGCCGGTTGTTCCGGCAATAAGGATGTGCGGCAGTTTTTCAATGTTGCCAAAGAGCGCGTCGCCGGTAACATCGCGGCCGATCGGAAAAACAAGTGGGCCGCCACTCGTAAAATCCGGATAGGTCAGCATTGAGCCAAGATGAACCGTGGCGACCGTGCGGTTTGGGATTTCAATGCCAACTAAGGACTTGCCGGGAATTGGTGCCTCAAGCCGTAAGCTCGGTGCGGCCAGAGCAAGCGCGAGATCTTGTTGAAGCGCCGTGATACGGGTGAGCTTAACACCCTCGGCCGGCTTCAAAGTGTAGCGAGTAAATTTTGGGCCGATGTTGACCTCGCCCATTTCCACCGGTACGCCGAAACTTTCCAGTGTGCGTTTAATAATATTCGCGTTGGCTTTTAAGTCGCCAGGCATTGGTTTATCAACCGTTGCCGCAAGGAGGGCCAGCGGGGGAGCGATATAGTTAGCGTGTTCTTTTAGTTTGCCGCGGCCAAGACTAATTAGCGGCTGCTCCGCAACTTTCACTTCAACATCCGCAGGTACGGCAACTGGCTTAATCGGTTTTTTTAAATCTTTCTCCTCGTCTTCATCGTCTTGCCCGCCGAAGAGCTTGCGTTTTTTTGGCTGCTCATCTGCACCGGTAATAATTAGCTCCTCCTCTTCAATTTTTTCCTCTTCTTCGATCTCTGTCTTCCACGGTTTTTTCAATTTTTTCAAATTAACTGAAGCATTCAGGGTGATCATCAGGCAAACAACTACCAGCGTGATGAGTAAAATGATTGAGGCGGCGTAGCCAAAGGGGATTTCCAGAAGCCCAACAAGATGGCCAAGCCAGCCCGCCGAGTCGGGCAATCCTTTTTCGGCCGGGAAGAGTACATCGATCAGCCCGAGGCAGGAAAGGACAAATCCGGCCATGCCGGCAAAGACAATACCAAAAAACTTTTTCTCATGGCTGACTAAGAAGAGGATTCCGACGGTTAGGGCGATGATGGGGATAAGGTAGTAGCCGACACCCACAAAGCGGTGGAGTAGGTTAAAGGTCGCTGTGCCGGCCGGGCCGGCCGAATTAAAGGCGGCCAGAAAAAGAATAATGGAGACACCGACAAGCAGAATGCCAGCAACGCTTTTTTTGGTTGCCTCGCTGACGCTGGCCAGCGGATTCGGAATTTCAAAATCCTTTCCCTTGGACTTTTTGTCTTTTTTAGATTTGGCCATACTGGGCGTAGTTGTTTAACTAGTGTGATTTAGTATATCATTTCACTATGGCAGAGAACAAACTGACTTTTAACAAAAAACTGATTGTGTTTGATTTAGACGGGACGCTCACGGAAAGCAAGGCATCGCCGGATAAAGAGATGGCGCGGCTTTTTACGCAACTCCTCGGCCAGAAAAAAATCGCTGTGATCAGCGGCGGCCGGTACGAGCAGTTTCAGGATCAGTTTTTAGAACATTTACATCTATCGCCTGCATTGATGCGTAATCTATGGCTGTTCCCAACAACCGCGACCAGCATGTATGAGTATCGTAAGGGGCCCGGCTCGGCCAGCCAGGGCGGCTGGCGGCGTGTATATGCGCATATGTTGCCGCTTAAAACTCGCCGGAAAATTATTAAAACATTTAACGATGTTTTTAAGGAGTTAGGGTACCAGCATCCGAAAAAAGTGTATGGCGAATTGATCCAGGATCGCGGCACGCAGATAGCTTTTACGGCGGTCGGTCAGGATATCGTGGAGCAACTTGGCGCGAAGAGGGGAGTCGCTATCAAGCTCGCATTTCGCAAAACCGGTTGGCGGGAAAAAATTGCCGCGGCGATGCAAAAGAAATTGCCGGAGCTTGAGGCAAAAGCCGGCGGGTACAGTACGGTGGATGTTGTCCGGAAGGGGATTGATAAAGGGTACGGAATTTTACAGATTCAAAAACATTTACATATCCCAATCAAAGATATGATTTTTATTGGTGATCAGATTGTGCCGGGCGGTAATGATTACGCCGTTGTCAAAACCGGCGTGGATTACATTCAAGTCCCCGGGCCGAAAGAGGCGAAACAAGTTATAAAAAAACTTTTAGCAAAAGTATAAAAAGATAAAAATAGTGCGAGTCCGGCTTCCCACGGGAGGCCGGACTCGCTGCTCGTCAGCCAGCTTCGCGTTCGCGAAGCAAGCTCTCCGGCACCGCCCTCACGGCGGCGATCTGGCCTTCTGGATGCGGCGCTGGGCGATCCGCGACTCTGTACAGGCGCGCCGTGCAGCGCTCGCACACGAGACTCGCGCCGAGGTCCAGGAACCGCTGGGTTGAAAGACAATTCCTGCAGTATTCATTCTGCATCCTCAACATTCCCGCACCTCCCGTTCTTCGGACAAAGGTCTAAGCCCATGACAAAATCAGTATACTACTTTTTTGGATTGTGCAGTAAAGAGCCAAGACCATTTTTTTAGATGCTTGACAAGCGAATAAAAAGGAACATACTATTTTTGGTCTTCCCGGCGTGCGCTGGGAGGGAACGGTCAATTCTGCCGCCCGTTTTGTGGCGGTGGGTGGAGGAGACCATGTTGTGGTTCAAGAAGAGAGTGGAGACAGAGGGATCGGCGAAGCAAGCGGGCGGATACAACATGACGCCTGGCGATAACTGGCTCATGGGGTTCCTTGGCTGGCTGGTCCTGCTCGTCTGGTCTCCGCGCAGTGCAATCGCGCATCTGCGGTGGGAGAGCGAGGACTAGCTCCTCGCAGCGCCCCGGCGCACAATCCGGGAATGGGGGCCAAGACGCATGTCGAGGCCCCGCTTTTTTATACCCGGATTTAATCACGAGCCATCAGTTTGCATTTTGAAGCCGGGCTCACCCTTCGGGATGGCTTCAAAATGCAAACTGATGGCTCGTGAATTACGAATTTTTTACGAACCTGCCTGCCGGTAGGCAGGAGTACGAATGGGGGCGCGGTGGCAATATGTTTTTTCCAGCCGGGCCCATCGCAAGCGAATGGCTGGCAAAAACATATTGCCACCGCGCAGGGTTCATTATATGAAAGTTAGTAATGGCCCCAAATCTATTTTTACTTTTTCTAGCTTATCTTTTTCAAAAAGTCCGAGCTGATTTGAAAAGACACTTTCTTGCTTTGGGATTTTTAATTCTTTTTTTGTACGAATTAAGTCATATAGTTCTTTTGTGAGTTGCACATCATTCAGACAGTAGCTTTTGAGCTCTTCAAGTTTTCCTTCGGCGAAAAGTTGTGGAGCATCCAGCCCGGCGCCGGTTTTGCCTTTGCCCAGATTGATGAGGGCGAGCGTATTCAGACCAACCCGCCGGCCGGTGCGTATTTCCAGTTCTTCGCAAAGGTCTACTTTCGGATGCTTATCAAAAACAAGATTCAGTACGCGGCTTAAAATCGGCAGGTCAAACCGATTTGAAGAAAAGCCGACTAAGAGTGCCGGTTCGCTCAACAGTTTTTTTAGGTCAGGGAAATCACTTTCAAAATAGCCAGAATATTTATTTCCAGAATATGAATAAATTCCAACAAAAGACGGCGAGAGGTCGGAAATTATTTTTCCCGATGCCCCACCGTACATGTCTTTGGTTTCGATGTCGAGGACAATAGTGTCCATTGGTTCATTAATTTTCAATTTTCAATTTCTAAACAATTTCCAATTTAGAAATTCTGAAATTAAATCATTGTTTGAAAATTAGAAATTGAAAATTTGACTGTACTCAATCATTCTTCAGTCCATGCCTATCCGCCACCTTACTGGCGGCGTAGCTGTCGGGTTTGGTTTTTGCGGTGAAATTATTTGCACGGATCATGCCGACGAGCTCCTGAATCATCACTTTTGTGGCGCCATGTTCGCCAATATCAATGTGGATTTCAAAATCAAAGTGGGGAAGCCCGCCAATTTTTGCCTCTTCAATGAAGAGTTGCGAAATTTCCAGCGAAAGCAACACCTCTTGGAGAATTCTGTCGCGCAGCGTATGGAATTTTGTGCTGTCTACAATACGTCGCCAAAAATACATACCGCCGTTACCAACGCGGTGCACGACGATGGCCGTCACAAAGTCCGCACGCTTGTCGGCGAGCTGTTCAGAGTCTGAACCAATAGTGATCTTATATGCTCGCTGTGGTTGTAGGAGCATAAAGCGGGCAATTTCGCGGACTACCTGATCGGTGTGCAGTTGTTCGCCGCGGCCGTTTTTAAAGAGAAATGGTTGGGGAAGAGTAGATTGTGTGATTTTTTTCGGTGCCATGCCCCAAGATTACTCGCCTCGTTCGCAAGAGGCAAGAGGGAGGCCGCGCCCGAAATTGCATTTTACAGCCGGGCTCATCGCAAGCGAATGGCTGTAAAATGCAATTTCAGGCGCGGCGTAAAAGATCATGCAAACAAGAGTTTGCAGATTAACTGGCTCGCGGTACAATACCTGCATGAGTTCTTTTGTTATTGGCGTTATATATTTTGTTGGTGCGATGACCGCTCTCATGCAGCTTCTGCTGGTGTTTTTTATTATCGCAACGATTTCCAGTGCTGATTTACGCGAGTGGCTCCATGAACGGTTGGGCCGGCACGGCGTGCTGGTAGCTCTTACCATTGTGGGTGGCTCAATCGTCGGCAGTTTATTTTTTTCAGAGGTTGCGCAGTTTCCAGCTTGTTTTCTATGTTGGATTGAGCGCGCTCTTATGTACCCGGAGATTATTCTTTTTGGCTGGTATCTGTATAAACCGCACAAGAGTCTTTTATATACAGCACTCGCAATGTCAGTTGCCGGATTTTTAGTCAGCGGGTATCAGATTTTGCTTGAGAACGGGAGTGCGCCGGATCTTATTCCGTGCACAACTCTTATCTCTCTGGTTTCCTGCGCCACGAAGTATATTAACCTTTTCGGTTTCCTGACGATTCCTGTTATGGCCATTACCGTATTTGCCGCGCTTATCGCGGTGCTCATTGTTGTGCTGCATCGCAAACACTGGCTGCCACGAAAAGCAGCCAAGTATGCCCACCTTTCCTGAGCTTACCGGCAAACCCCATCCGAGCCGCGTTGCTTGCTAGTTTCGTCTGGCTGCTAGGCGCGAGCGGTATGACAGAAGCTTGAGCTTCGGCATACTGCTCGCAACAACGCAGACGGCGAAACTAACCGCAACCCTTTGGGATCTGGTTAATTTTTGAAAGGTCATTGTCGACTCGTCCTCAAAGTAGCTGAAGCTACTCCATGCGGCGAGTCTTCGCGACCTTTCAAAAATTAACCTTGATCGCGGCCGGAGCGGGTTTGCCGGTAAGCTCTAAATTTCCTGGTCTAGTAATTTCTGGTACGGTTGTATAAAAAAGCGTTCCGGTACAACCGCTATGCAGCTATTAAGAATTTTCCGTAGAAGCGGGGATTTTATCATCGCCCAGCCACGCATGCGGTTTGTAAGCGTACGGGCAAGAGCAACTCGCGGTTTGCGCACAGATTCATAACGGGCGAGCGCCGCCTGGAGCGAGTAATCTTTATCTATCCGCGACAGCTCTCCGGCAAGCACATACGCATCCTCCATCGCCATTCCTCCACCGAGGCCAGCATGAGGTGGTAGGGCGTGTGCGGCATCGCCAAGTAGTGCTATGCGCCCGGCAAACCAGCGTTTTGTTTCTACGCTGCATAGGTCAAACGGCATAATCTGTTCATCGTGGAGATTCTCAAATGCCTGCGGGATGATGGCGGCTTCATTTTTGAAAATGGTTTTGAGTCGGGCAATCCGGCCAGCCGTATCGTCCCATACTCCGTGACTGGCCGGCGCCATAAGTACCAGCAATGTTTTAGCGCCGTCATCAAAGACCGCCGCAAATTGGCTAGGTTCAATATACTCTGATACTGTCGCCTTTGTTTTCAGAGTGTTGCTTATCCAACCGTACCAAGCCCGCCACTCCTCGTAGCAGAGTGTTTTCGTGCCGGGAGAGATAAAGCTGCGCAGCACTGATTTTGCTCCATCGCAACCAACAACAAGGTCATATACTTTGGTTTTCCCATTGCTTAGAGTTACGCTCACCCGATCAGGTGTTTGCGTAAGCTCTTTAATTGTTGTGCTCAAGCCAAGACGCGCAGCATCAATCTTACCTAGTAGTAATTCGTGCAGACTTTGCCGATCAATGTGAGAGTAGCTGGTACCGTAGCGATTGTAGAAAGAGTCTAGATCATACTGGCGGAGTAATTTTCCTGCGCCGTTTGCGATAATGTAGTGCTTTATACGCGTCGCCTGGCGGTCAAACTCCTGCGCAAGACCCAATTTTTTTAGCATAATGCGGCCGTTGTTCCACAGGCCAATTGAAAATCCCTGCTGCTGCCAGTTCGGCGCTTTTTCAATGAGGTCGTACTCAATCTTGTATGTTTCTAAAAATGCAGCAAGTGCAAGCCCGCCAATCCCGCCGCCAACAATGAGTATCTTCATGGCTTTATTTCGTCCCACAGTTTTTGCAAATCCCGAAAAATTCCAGAGAGTGGCTTTCAATCGTTGCGCCCAGAATTTTTTCTAAAATTCGCTCCTGTTGCTCAAGATCATTTTTCAAGTTGACATCAGAGACGGCTTTGCAGTTACTGCAAATAAAGTGATGGTGATGCTCGCCACCGGCGAGCTCGTAGCGTTTTGCGCCGTCGCCAAAGTCAACCGCGCGTAGGAGTGTCTGCTCAACTAAAAAAGTAAGCTCACGGTAGACCGTTGTGCGGTTACACTCCAGATGAGCTTTTTTGAGAATTCCTATGAGGTCGTTAGCCGAAAGGGGAGCTTTTGTATCTTTAAATGTTTGCAGCAAAAATCGGCGGACAGTAGTCATCCGGAATCCGCGGCCCTGGAGCATGTGGATGGTGGTGGCTAGGTTCATGGGGAGTTCATCAAGTTTTAAAGTTCATCAAGTTTTTCAAGTGGGAATGAAGGGGCGGAAATTTCTTGCTTGATAACTTTCTGCTTGATGAACTTTAAAAACTTAATAGTTGCAGTATGATGCAACTTAGTGTATTTTGCAAATAGGATTTTAGCCGTACTATGAGCTTTATGAAGCAAAAAAGAATTTATCTTGATTACGCGTCCACCACTCCGCTTGACCCGCGCGTGCTTGAAGCCATGCTGCCGTGGTTTGGCGCATCGTTTCCCAACCAACTAACCAAGCAACCAACTAACCAAGCAACCAGCTTTGGAAATCCGGGGTCTTTGCATTCATTTGGGCAAGCAGCGAGTGCGGCGGTATTTAAGCCAAGGCAGACGATTGCCGGCGCTATCGGTGCGCACTACAGCGAGATTATTTTTACGGGGAGTGCGACAGAGGCGAATAATCTTGCTTTACGCGGGAGCGTAAAGCAAATGATGAATGACCAATTAAGAATGAAGAATGGAAAATTCATACCTCGCCTAATTATTTCCGCGATTGAACATGAGTCGGTGCTAGAGACGGCGCGTGATTTAGAAAAAGACGGAGTGGATGTAGTGCTTATTCCAGTTTCAAGGGAAGGCATTGTTGATCTAAAAAAACTCAAAGCTGCGCTGAACGAGCGGACTGTACTAGTTTCAGTTATGTACGCTAACAATGAAGTTGGGACGGTCCAGCCAATCGCAGAAATCGCGAAAATCGTTAACGATTTTCGCGCCTCTCAACCAACCAACCAACTAACTAAGCAACCAAGTAACTATCCTCTCCTTCATGTTGATGCGGTTCAGGCCTTTCAGTATTTAGACTGCAATGTTGATGCGCTCGGAGTTGATTTGATGACGCTTTCTGCGCATAAAATTTATGGCCCAAAAGGTATTGGATGTTTGTATGCCCGTCGCGTCCCTGCCTCAAAGCTACTCACTACTCACTACTCACTACTCACTATCCTGACTGGCGGTGGTCAGGAATTCGGCCTTCGCAGCGGTACAGAGAATGTCTCGGCGATTGTCGGATTTGCTAAGGCCGTGGAAATTGCATCGGCACTGCGCTCAAAAGAATTTCAAAGAATCGCCAAATTACGCGACAAGCTTTTTAAAGGAAATAAAATTATTTTCCCCGGTGTAGTACTTAACGGAGGCGCACAAGGTCGACTTCCAAATAATCTTAATATTTTTATTCCTCGGCGGTCAGGGGAGCAGCTGCTTGTAGCGCTCGACCTGGCAGGTATAGCCGTTTCTTCCGGCTCGGCCTGTTCCGCCCGGTCCATTGACCCCTCGCATGTTTTACTTGCGATGGGCTTTGACCGCACCCGGGCTAAAAATAGTATTCGTTTTAGTTTGGGGCGGCTAACAACGGATGCAGAGATTGATCGGGTCTTAACCGTGTTATCATCTATAAAACAATAGTACGATGCGGCGGGCATTTTGGTTTTTGCAGCCGGGCCCACCCTACGGGATGGCTGCAAAAACCAAAATGCCCGCCGCCGAGATTTTTCATTATGAATATACCTAAAAAATATCTTCTATATATTAGTGGCGGGGCTGTGATCATTATTATATTTGCTATCGCCGCTTTTCTGCCAGGAAATTTGAGTAACAACGCCACCTCCACTCCAGCCACAATTCAAAGTGGGCCGGCTAAGTATCAGTCAGCCGTAGGATACGAAACTGCGATTATCGATGCGGTTGATCGGGTTTCACCGGCCATTGTTTCGATTACTGTGAGTAAAAATGTGCCGATTCTGGAAAATTGCCCGACAAATCCGTTCGGTAATTTACCGCCGGAATTCCAGGATTTTTTTGGTGGCGGAATGCAATTCAGCCAGCCCTGCCAAAAAGGGACGCGGATGCAGGATATTGGCGGCGGCAGTGGTTTCATAGTTTCTGCAGACGGACTGATTCTTACAAATAAACATGTCGTCGCCGATATTGAGGCCAGTTATACAGTTTTTACTAATGACGGCAAGAAATATACCGCCAAGGTTTTGGCGCGTGATCCGGTACAGGATTTGGCAGTAATAAAAATTGAAGGGAAAAATTTTCCGGTGTTGGCGCTGGCTGATTCAGACGGGATCCGGCTAGGCCAGACGGCGATTGCCATCGGTAATTCGCTCGGCGAATTCCGCAATACAGTTTCAGTCGGCATCGTTTCGGGGCTGGCCAGGACGATAACTGCCTCGACGCGCGGCTCTGACACGGAGACGCTGGAAGGGGTTATTCAAACCGATGCGGCAATTAATCCGGGCAACTCTGGTGGCCCGTTGATTAATTTGAAGGGCGAGGTGATTGGTATCAATACGGCGGTTGTTTCCGGCGCAAATAGTATTGGATTTGCTCTACCGATCAATAATGCTAAGCGCGATATTAATTCTGTAAAGAAAACCGGCAAGATCGCAGCACCATTTTTAGGCGTTCGTTACATTTTATTGAACGAGGAGATTGCCAAGCGCGACGGTATCAAGGTTAATGAGGGAGCGCTTGTGCGCGGCGGTGAGGATGGGCCAGCCGTGGCCGCAGGTTCAGCGGCGGCGAATGCCGGCATACAAGCAGAAGATGTAATTACCGCTATCAATGGCGTGGAGATTGATAAAGACCATTCGCTTATCTCGTTGATCCAACGCGCCAGTGTTGGCGATACTGTCACTTTAAAGATTTTACGGGGTGAGAAGGAGATGGAAATTCCCGTAACGCTTACGGAGAGGAAGTAGTCAAATTTTTGTAGCTTGAATTAGCAATTTTATCTGCTATAATCCGAGTGTTCGCTAATATGCGAATATCGAATAATGCGAATTCGCTTTAGTTTTTATTAGCGTTATTAGCTATTAGAATATTAGCGATTACTCTATGAACAACAAAAATTTCAACCGTTTCACAGTCAAGGCCCAGGAGGCGCTTCAGAACGCGCAGGAGTTAGCCGCGAGCTATAACCATGGCGAGTTTAAGGCCGTGCATTTGCTTTCATCTTTAATTAATGACCAGCAATCTTTAGTTGTGCCGATGTTAGAGAAGAGCGGCGTTCAGGTGGCTCCTATTGATGAAGAGGCGCGCAAGATGCTTCAGGAGATGCCGAAAATTTTTGGCGGCGGTGTCGGCCAGTTATATCTTTCCCAGGAACTGATGGCTCTATTAGAAAGAGCGGCTAAGATTGCCGCCGGACAAAAGGATGATTTTATTTCCTGCGAGCACCTTTTACTGGCCATGCTCGAGGTTGATTCGACGGCTAGGGCAATTTTAGAGCGGGCTGGAGCCCGCCGCGAAGCGCTGGTAAAAATTTTAGCGCAGCTGCGAGGCAGCACCAGAGTTACTGATGAAACTCCAGAGAGCAAATTTCAGGTTTTGGAAAAATATGCGGTGAATCTGACTAATAAGGCGCGCGAGGGCAAGCTTGATCCGGTTATCGGTCGCGAAGAGGAGCTGCGCCGCGTGATCCAGGTGCTTTCTCGCCGGACAAAAAATAATCCGGTTTTAATCGGTGAGCCGGGCGTTGGGAAAACGGCGATTGTTGAGGGACTCGCACAAAAAATAATTTCCGGAGAAGTTCCCGAGACACTCAAAGGGAAAGAGGTGGTGGCGCTGGACTTGGGTAGTTTGATTGCCGGGACTAAATTCCGCGGCGAATTTGAAGATCGGCTCAAGGCCTTTATAAAAGAGCTGCAAAATTCCTCTGGTCGGATTATTTTATTTATCGATGAGATTCACATGATCGTCGGGGCCGGCGCGGCGGAAGGTGCTATCGATGCCTCGAATTTGCTTAAGCCGGCTCTGGCTCGCGGCGAGCTGCACGCGATCGGAGCCACGACCACCCGTGAGTATCAGCGGCATATTGAAAAAGATCCGGCGCTAGAGAGGCGCTTTGCCCCGATTATGGTGGAGGAGCCATCGATTGAAGATTCGATTTCAATTTTGCGTGGGCTCAAAGAAAAATACGAGATTCATCACGGGCTGCGGATTAGCGACCGGGCGATTGTCGCCGCGGTTAATCTTTCCACGCGTTATATCACTGATCGTTTTTTGCCGGATAAGGCGGTGGATTTGATTGATGAGGCGGCGGCGGCGCTGAAAATGGAGACTGAAAGCACCCCGGCGGCGATCGAAAAGATCCGCCGCGAAATTACTCGTTTGGAAATTGAAAAAAAGGCATTGCAAAACGAAGTTGTGCCGGTTAAAAAAACTGCCGCATCCACCAGTCGGCGTAGTAAGACAGCGAGCGTGATTTCCGATAGCGAAAAACGACTCAAAGAAATTGAAGATAAGCTAACAGAACTTAAAAAGAAAAATGATGAGCTCTCTGCCGCCTGGCATGGCGAGACGATGACTTTGGAAAATTTTCACAATCTGCGAAAACGGATTGATCAACTGAAAAAAGAAGCTGAAAAGGTAGAGCGCGAGGGCAACCTGGAAAGAGTCGCGCAGATTTTATATGGCGAATTGCCGCAGGCCGAGAAAGAGTATAAAGCATTTGAAGGCAAGCATTTTAGCGAGGACGGCGAGGCCAAGAAAAAGAAACGAGCCAGCGGCGAGACCTTTGTCAAAGAGGTTGTTGATGAAGAGGATATTGCCGCAGTTGTGGCTCGTTGGACCGGCATTCCCATTACCAAAATGCTGGAAACCGAGACCGACAAAATGCTCAAGCTCGAGGAGGTGCTGCACCAGCGCGTGATTGGCCAGGATCAGGCGGTTGGCTCTGTCGCCGGTGCTCTGCGCCGGGCTCGTGCCGGACTTTCTCACGAGGATCGGCCGCTCGGTTCATTTATGTTTCTAGGGCCAACTGGAGTTGGCAAGACCGAACTGGCTCGATCGCTAGCCCAGCTGATGTTTAATGACGAGAAGGCGATTGTCCGCGTGGACATGAGCGAGTACATGGAAAAGCATGCCGTCAGCCGTCTGATCGGCTCTCCGCCCGGCTATGTTGGGTTTGAGGAGGGCGGGCAACTGACCGAAACTATTCGGCATCGGCCGTACAGCTTGATTCTTTTTGACGAGATTGAAAAAGCGCACCCAGAGGTGTTTAATATTTTGCTGCAAATTTTGGATAACGGGCGGCTGACCGACGCGCACGGCAAAACCGTTAATTTCAAAAACACGATTATCATTCTGACCAGCAATGTCGGGAGCCATTATTTCAAAGAGATGGCTACTCTTGGTTTCGGCAATAACACAAAGAAAGAGATAGACCGGCAGGAGGATAGTTTTAAGGATCGCGTGAAGGAATCCCTCAAAGGAAACTTTAAGCCGGAGTTTCTAAATCGAATTGATGAGATTATCATCTTTAACGGTTTGCGCCGTGAGGATATTGAGCGGATTGTGGATATTCAGCTCGGCGAGATTCGGGAGAAGCTCGCCAAGCGCAATATCATTGTAACGATTGATGCCAGCGCCCGGGCGTACATCGTTGAGCACGGATTTGATCCGGATTTTGGCGCACGGCCGATTGCCCGGCTGATTCAAAAGACGATTTTAGACGCAATGGCAGACAAAATAATCCGCGGCCAGATTAAAGATGGAGATAAAGTGAAAATTGGGTTTACTAATGAGCGCCCGGTGATTTCAGTCGCGTAGTATCGCGAACTATTTTTTAGAAGAATAAAAGGTGGCTGTGTAATTTTTCGGCAATAGAACCCCGTTTGCCGAAAAATTACACAGCCACCTTTTTCTCGTTTCGCATTGGCAGCATTCGAATGCTGTGGCAGAATAGAGCTTGTTTGCTAACAAGCTCTAAATTCTTATGCTAACCAAGTCATATTTGGAAACATTACGAAATTTTTTGAACCAACCCTCTGTACGCGCCGGGCTGAAGGCGGTTGTTTTTGGTTTATTGATTCTGAATGTGCAACGAGCAGAGTATTCAAGTTTTTCAATACTGATTTTTTTGGTTTGGGCATTTATAATTTATGTGACACCGGTGCAGCGAAAATTTACCGGGCTGATTGGCTGGGTGACGCTTTGCGGTTTGGCGCTGCTTATGCCCTCGCGGTTTACACTAATAACTCCGCAATGGGCGCCTTACCATGTTTTGCCGGAGCATTTATTTGCGATTATTTTTACCGTTCTCTGCTATTTATATATCTGCGTTGCGGCTAAGATTTTCAAAAGTAATTTTCGGTTGTATCAGGTTTTGCACGCCGGACTAGTTTGGGGAACAAGTTTATTATTTATCACCGGACAATCGGGTTTGCACCCGATCCGAGCGACGATTATCGGCGCATTTTTTTTATACGGTCTTACGCATGAGTATTTTACTACGCACGGACAAAAAGACCTGCGCTTGATCAGATTTGCCGCCGGGATTACTGCTATTCAGTTTGTCGAGATCGCCTGGGTGCTGCGACTTTTGCCAATTTCAATCGGTTATACGGCGGCAGCGCTTGCCTTACTGACGGTTATTTCGACGGCTATCACCGAACAATACTTGTTTGGGACATTGCGCAGCCGTTTCCTGCGTTACTCATTTTTTATTTTGGTTATATCTGTCGTCCTACTCGGCTCACTAACCAGATGGATTCTCTAGCGAATACTGGTCGTAGTTGCCGGTGTAATCTTGTACAAATCCGGTCGTAGCGATACGGCAATCGGCGCCCATTTCGACAGCAGTACTTTATCATTTGTATCTTGGGCGAGCTGTATAAGCAGATTAATTAGCTCTATTCGATTCGGTGCTATCGCTAATTTTTCCTCGCTAATTTTTCGGCCGCGTTCTATGTTTTTCGGCATTTTGAAGAGCACGCCCATTTTGATATTCAAGCCGGCATTAATGAAAAGGGTTTTAACGCCGGGAGTTAGATTTTCATTTTGATCAACATAATCGTTAACATCGGCCAAAATCATTTCCGTGTCGCGCTTCGCGTTTTCATTTTTGGTTATATCCGGAATTTGGCTTACGGCAGTAAGCAGATCCAGGACGAATTTTTGATACATTTCAATCGCCTCACTCCTGCCGACCGGAGAACGGTAGTCAATCGCGTTATGGAAAAGTTCGATAACCTCTGCTGGGGTTTTGGTGAGCTTGCCGTCATTTCGGTTCGAGACCTCGTTCATTAAACCTGCCGCCCCGCCGAGCGCCGTTATAATTAGCTGGTTGCGGCGTAGCGGCAGATAGCTTGTGGTATATATCAGTGTCAGAATTGCTATGGAGATAAGTCCTGTCGATAGATAATTCAAGCCCGAAAATTTTAGGTTTTCTCTGCCGGTAATTTGGGGTTCGTGTTTTTGCGGATCATTTGTGCTCACGACAAAAATGAGCAGCAGGAAAAGCGGAAGATAGATACTCAAGACATCAAATAAAACGAATCCCTGCACTAGATAAATAGCCGGCATGGCAACGAGAATACTTTTCCAAATTGAAGTCGGCCGTTTACGCAACCCTCGGTAATAGAAGAAAAAGACTAACAGCCAAGGTATAAAGGAGAGCAGTCCGCCGCCAATCAGATACTCCAGGAATAAATTGTGCGTGCGATCAAAGAATGATTCACGGCCGAAATGACGGGCATCGTAATATTTATCAAAAGCATAAGGGAAGTTTTCCAGACCCCATCCTATAATTGGTTTTTCTTTAAAACCGGATACCGCACTATTCCAGGCCCAGAGCCGCGGTTTTAAATTCTCATAGGCCTGGCTGATATTTGTAATGCGTTCAAATAGTGGGACTTTCTGCCAGAAAGGAGCGCTCCTGGTCGCAAAGAAAATTAGAGTAAAGGCCACGGCTGCGCCGCCAACATACAGGCCGATTTTCTTAATCCGTTTATCTTTGGTGGTTAATGCTAGATGGATAGCAAAAACTACGAGTCCGATAAAAATACCCAGCGCCGCTCCAATCGTCTGCGCTTTAATAATCAGAAAGATTTGCAACGCGGTTAATAAGCCAAGGCCTATTTGTACCAAAGTATCTTTGCTGCGAAGCAGAAAGTAGACCATGAAACATATGTTAAAAATTAAATAGCCAGCCAAATAAGAGGGGTTGCCAAGCGTTCCGGAAACTCGGCTGCCTGCGGAAAGGATAGTGGTGTTACTTGGATCAGCCAGCATTTGAGCTAGCGCATAAAAACAAACCGGAATACTCACTACGATATTTGTGATTATTAACCGTGCCAGCAACCGCTCCTCGGTGAAAAGGATTTTTATTAAGATGGCGAAGAGGACATAATGGAGAATTTGGAAGGCGCCGTCTCCGCGTTCGTAGTTTGACCAAAACGCTGCAGTCGGACTTTGACTGAAGAGGGTAGAGATAACAAAACCGAACGCAAAGATGGCCAGACAAATTATAATCGGGTGGCTCAGATGATGCTTGAGTCCGGCCAGCGTTGTTTTGATGCGGGTTGAGTTGCGGTTAAAAAGTATGACAGCCAGATGTAAAAGAAAAAAACCAAGCGCCGCTTCAACGCAAACTCGGAAAAATATTTGTTTTCCGGAAATGAACGGGAAAAAAAGGGAGCGATTTAAAAAGATAGGCGTGACGAGCGCGGCATAGATGAAAATTCTGGATATTTTTACAAGCATGAGAATTTTGGCGTTGTTAATTAAGAACTGATGTACACTAATCATATGAAAGAAACCTGCGAAAAACAAGCGCCAAGCGCCGGTTCGAGCCAGCGATTCGTCGTATTTGAGTTTTATGCAAATTTCATGCGCTATGTGATTATCAGCGTCCGCGCTGACGGAATTATCTCCGTTGATAAACAAAACCAAATGACACGCAGCGCAGAAACCGGCGGTGGGTTTGCCAGAGATCTTGAGCAATTTTTATCCGCCAAGACCATTCTGGAAGATGCTCAATATATTCTTGTATTTGATACAAAGGATGCGGTGCTTATCCAGCAGAGTGTTGCGCTGACAAGGCCGGACTGGAATGCGGAAATTACAGTTTCTGAACTGGAAAATATAGTGCGGCACGGAGTTTGGAAACTTTTTCAGCGCGATCGCAGTTTAGCCGCAAAATTACTCGGCGTAAATGAATTGCAGCTCCGGCTAGCAGATATAGATGTCGCGCAGCTTAAACTAGATGGACACCGAGTTATTAGTCCGGTTGGTTTTCGTTCCCATGTTGTTGATTGTCTTTTGCGGGCAACCTTTATTCGCAGCGAGCCGTGGCAGGAAATTTTAAATCTGCTTTCTGCAGATAAAATAATGTCTGTGACGGAGCGAACCGGTTTTTGGGCCGGATACGCCGCGGCTTTAGTCAAAGACGAGGCGTTGTTTCTAGAGATCGGTGAGCGGCAAACTATAGTCTATTCTCTCGTAGGCGGAGCCGTCACTTATCGCGATACTGTGCAGTGGGGGAGCGGTGGGATGTTCGCCGGGGTCGTCGCACCTTTTGGTTTACCGGTTACTGTCGCATCGGCGCTGATTGATCGGTATGCCGCCGGGCAATGTTCAGATGCAGTTGCGAATCAGATAGAGCGGGCGCTTGAAGCAGAATTTTCTGTGCTTATGCATACAATAGAGGCGCATCGCAATCGGCGCGGTTTGCCGGTCTTCGTGCATAGCGTAACCGCCCTGCCGGCGCTGCTTAATCACGATCGATTATTGAAGCGGCTGGGCGTTTCCGGAAATTATACGATTCTGACAGACGAAAATCCGGCTGGCTCCCGCGGGCTTGTGGTACAATATAATCGGAGCGTGCCGCGCGGCGGTTTGATTCCGTCATACGATACGGCGCTGGCTCTAGTTCGTCGTGTTTGCGCCGGTTCACACGAGTCATTGGTTGGCAAAACTGCCAGACAAAGGGCTCGCTGGATTGCCGCACAGCACGATGTAGTCCATTCCTAAGACCGGGCCGAAAATTTTAACATGGCTGAACCAATTCATATTTCTGTAAAACGCAGCGACGATGTCGCCTTCGTTGTTGAGCAATTAATTGACGCCGAGTCCGAGCAGGTTATTTTTGAGATTGCTCCCGGCGCAATTTTTGGCCAGCTGCTGAATAATTTTAAATTACTTAAACGCGAGGCCTCTCTTCTCAAACGCGAGGTCATTATTGAAACTACCGATCTTGGCATTCGCGAGCGCGCCGCCAGATCCGGCCTGGGTATCATAGAGCAGGCGGTGGTTGGGGATGATGGGGCAACTGGCACAAAATCAGCGAAGCCGAGGGCCGGCCGGAGTCGTTCAGTACGCGTCCAAGTTGTTCCAGAAAATGAAGAGCGGCCGCGTCGCGCGACTCGGAGTCGGGCAGAGCCGGCTGCTTCTCGGAGAGTTTCGCGTGATTCAGAACCGGAGAACGAGCTGACTCCTGATGGGGATAGTGCAGAGCCGGATGTGAGTTTCATTCAAGCCGCGCCGGCCAGAGCTACTAAAAGCGATGTTATGCGCCGGACACAAGGTGAACCAATCCGCCCAAACCGGCGCTCCCGCCGTAAAATTTTATTTTTAATTTCCGGCGCGATAATTGTCGGACTGGCAATCGTCTCGTATGTGGCCGCCGCTGTTTTACCGCACGCAGAGATAACGGTGGTAACCGAGAAAAAAAATTGGAGCTTCGATGGTTCAATCGGCATTGATAAGGCCCTGACGAGCATTGATGAATCTGGCAGCCGTGCGCCGGGACAGATTTTTGTTGTGCGAGATAGCTTTACAAAACGCGTACCGGCTACCGGTAAAAAATATGTCAGTATCAAGGCGACGGCTAATTTAACCGTTTACAACGGTTACAGTTCGCAGCCGCAAAGCATTGTTGCTAATACTCGTTTTGTAACTCCAGCGGGAATTATCTTTAGAACTGCCAGTCCGTTAATTATTCCTGGTGCAAAAATTGAAAATGGCAAGATTATACCATCGACAATTTCGGTCCCCGTAGTTGCAGATAAACCCGGCGCCGAAGCTAATTTGGGCCAGACGGCCAAATTGACGATTCCTGGATTTTTGAAAACGCCCAAATATGATGGTTTTTACGGCGAGCTCAAAGAAGGCGCCAGCGGCGGGTTTGTTGGCGAGACGAGTGTGCCGACTGAAAAAGATGTTGTTGCCGCGAAAGAACAGGGGATAAAAACTGTTACCGAGCAGTTGCAGCAGAAAATAGCCGGTAGCGTGCCTGCGGAGTTTAAGGTTTTGCCGGGCGCGACCAAGGTAACGGTACTCAAGCAGGTCGTTGAATCGGTCTCGGCTAGCGACGGAACTGTCGGCGTGGTTACTGAAGCACAGTTAAGCATTCTGGCTTTCCGAGAAAGTGATTTACGACTACTACTGACGCAGCGCTTAAAAAACGCGATTGGTAAAGATTTTAAGGTAGACAGCGATACTCTAGTTTACGGTACCCTAAATCCAAAGACGATTGCTCTTGGCTCCGGCCGAATGTCAGTTCCTATTAAGTACGATGTCTCGCTGTCGCGGATTGTTTCTGCTGTCGACATCGCCCAGAAACTGGCCGGTCAACCGGATACACAACTCAATGCGCTCGTGTTTGCGATTGAAGGAATTAGCGGCGGCAAAGTTACGCTCAAGCCATTTTATGTGCATACCGTGCCGTCTGATTTAGATAAGATTGCCGTGATAATTCAGTAATCAACAGTAATCGCGAACATGCCAATCAAGACTAATACGCAAATGAACCCAAGATTCTATTCGTGTATTTGTCTGTATTCGCGTGTTAGCGATTACTGATTGGTTGACATATTTTTCCTCATCGAGTATACTTTCCCAATCAATGGTAGATACTAAAGCAGTCCGCGCGGTTGAGGGAATCGTTCAAGAGGCCCTTCCGAGCGCCATGTTTCGCGTCAAATTACCGGATAACACATTGGCCTTAGGCCATCTCTCGGGGAAGATGAAGATGTACCACATCAAAATCACCCTTGGGGACCGGGTGCTCATTGAATTTACGCCATACGATAAAGAGCGCGGCAGGATTACGAGACGGCTCTAGGAGTTACTTGGTTAGTTAGTGAGTTGGTTAGTTAGTAAAAACCAAAAACCTGAACCCGCTAACTAACAAACTAACCAGCTAACTAAGTAACCAGTTAAATCATCATGAAGGTTCGTTCATCCGTAAAAAAAGTTTGTCAGAAGTGTAAGACCGTCCGCCGGCAGGGACGAATTTTTGTTATTTGCAGTATTCCTAAGCATAAGCAACGACAAGGATAGGGCGGGTAAGTTAATTGGTTACTTGGTTAGCTAGTTAGTTTGTAAAAACCAAGAACCCCGAATCTGCTAACTAACCAACTAACTAAGTAACTAACCAACTGATCATGCGTATCGCCGGTATCACAATTCCAGACAATAAACGAATCGAAGTTGCTCTTCGCTATATTTACGGCGTTGGGCCGGCTCGGGCAATTGAGATTATCAAGCAGGTTGGCATCCCGGTTGGCAAGAAGGCCAAAGATTTAGATGCATCTGAAGTTAACCAAATCAAGGATTATATTGAAAAGAAATTCAAGATTGAAGGAGAGCTGCGCAGTGTGGTTCGACAAAATATAGCTATGCTCAAAGAAATGGGCTCGTACCGAGGCAGCCGTCACGCTCGCCGTTTGCCGGTTCACGGTCAGCGCACCAAAACCAACTCGCGTACGGTGCGGGGCAATACTCGTAAAACGGCTGGTAGCGGTAAACGAAAGGTAGACCTGAAGTAGTAAAAAGTTCATCAAGTTTTTCAAGTTCATCAAGCAAATGAAAAACCGGATGAAATCGTTCCAACTTTATAACTTGATAAACTTGAAGAACTTGTAACTAAACCCATGGGTAAGAAAAAAGTCGGCACACAAACTGACGCAGAGGCAATAGGGCAGGCCAGCGCCATCGAGGGTGCTGTTGCGGCAACCTCGGCAAAATCCGTTACCAAGAAATTTGATCGGGGTAATGTCTATGTTAAGGCCAGCTACAACAACACAATTATTTCAGTTACTGATGAGAAGGGAAATTTGGTGGCCTGGAGCACCGCCGGCAGTCTGGGTTTTCGCGGGCCAAAAAAAGCAACTCCGTTCGCTGCCAGTAAGGTTGTCTCGGCTTTGACTGAAAAGCTGCGCAAGGCCGGACTGCAAAAAGTTAGCATCTTCTTAAATGGCATCGGCGGCGGTCGGGATTCCAGCGTCCGCTCCTTTGTGAATCAGGGGTTTGATGTATTATCTATCCACGATGTAACTCCGATTCCGCATAACGGTCCTAAACCGAGGAAAGTCCGGAGAATTTAAGAGTTCATAAAGTTCATCAAGTTTTTCAAGTTCATCAAGGAAAACAAGATGACGCATTCCCCAACTTTACAACTTGATAAACTTTAAAACTTGTAACTAATTCCATGTTTGATACCAGAGCCAGAAAAGAACGCCGTCTCGGAATGCCCCTGTTTTTAAAGCCGTTCCGTAGCGCGACCGGTAAATCTGCAATTACCCGCCGGCCAAATCGACCAGGTCAGCACGGGGCTTCACGCCGCCGCGCCGGTTCAGAATTTGGCAAGCAGCTGACCGAGAAGCAGAAGATAAAATATACCTATGGTCTGCGCGAGAAACAGCTGCGCAATACCTTTGCCAAGGCCAATAAGAGTAAGCTGCCGACTGGTCAGGAAATGCTTTCTTTGCTCGAGCGGCGTCTGGACAATGTTGTTTTCCGGATGGGTTTTGCTCCTTCTCGTTCCGTCGCCCGCCAAGCAGTTGGCCATGGTCATATCTTCGTGAATGGCCGCCGCGGATCTGCCCCCTCCATGCTCATAAAAGTAGGGGACACGGTTACGATCCGGCCGCAGTCAAAAGATCTCCAGATTTTCAAGGATGTTGCCGAGCGGTTTGCTAAACTTCAGCAGCCGAATTGGCTGACGATTAATCCGCAAACTTTGCAGGGTACAGTGAAAATGTTACCGAAGGATCTTGATGCCGGTTTTGACATTTCCTTGGTAGTAGATTATTATTCAAAGATTGTCAAATAGTAATTATATACTCATGGATAAAATTTCATTAGCAGAAAATTTGAAGGTGGTGACGGTTTCGGAAAACGAGAAAGTTGGGGTTTTTGATATTGACGGTTTATATCGCGGTTATGGTTTGACCATAGGCAATGCGCTGCGTCGCGTGCTGCTTTCTTCCTTGCCCGGAGCCGCTATAACACAGATGAAGATCAAGGGAGTTTTGCACGAGTTTTCGACTATCGAAGGAGTTATGGAGGATGTAGTCGAGATTATGTTGAATCTAAAGAATGTGCGCTTCCAGTTTCCGGGTGATTCCGGTTTCACTGAGCCAGAAACGCTAACTCTTAAAGCAAAGGGTGAGGGAGAGGTTACGGCGGCTGATATCAGTGAGAGCGGCCGGGTTTCTGTTGTGAATAAAGAACAAAAAATTGCGACGATTACCAAAA
Source organism: Candidatus Harrisonbacteria bacterium (assembly GCA_023255625.1). Lineage (GTDB taxonomy): Bacteria > Patescibacteriota > Minisyncoccia > UBA6257 > 1-14-0-10-44-23 > JAHFLF01. Next base: position 192,225 of record JAHFLF010000001.1, on the reverse strand, counting down.
AAGGCGTTGAGCTTGAAATCGAGCTGACCATCGAAAAGGGTTTTGGTTATGTTCCGGTTGAAACGGTCAAGCAGGGCGGATCAGTGGCCGTCGGCGTTATACAGATTGATGCTTTATTTTCTCCGGTGACTAAGGTTACGATGACCACCGAGAATATGCGCGTGGGTGATCAGACAGACTTTAACCGCGCCCGTTTGGTGATTGAGACCGACGGCGGCATGTCTCCGTCTATGGCTTTGCGTCAGGCGCTGGCAATTCTTGCCGAACACTTTACAAAGGCCTTTGATCAGCTTGGTGGCGCAGCCGCAATCGAGTCCGCTCCAGCCGTAGGTGAGAGTGAAGCGGAGGTTGAGAAAAAGCCGAAGAAGAAAAGCAAAAAGAAAGAGTAAAAAAGTTAGTCAGCTAAAACCGAAAATCATCCCGCCAACTAACTGACTAACCAACTAACTGACTAACTGAATTTATGGTTTCCCAAAGAAAATTTGCCAGAACCACCGGACGCCGTCGAGCTTTTCGCAAACAACTTGCGACCAGTTTGATTATGTACGGGCAGATGGTTACAACCGAGGCGCGGGCAAAAGACATTCGGCCTTTGGTTGAACGCTATATTAGTTATGCAAAAACGGGCCAGGTTGCCAAGCTGCGTATGCTTCTGGCAAATCTGCCGAAGGGGGCGGCTGAAAAACTTTTTTATGAGATTGCACCGAAGTATAAGGATCGCACCGGCGGTTATCTGCGGATTAGTAAGCATGCTGTTCAGCGGATGCGCGATGGAACTAAGATGGCGACGATTGAATTCGTATAGAGTAATCGCTAATAACGCGAATTGAAGAGTAATATCGCGAATAGAAATATGGAAACAAAAGAAAAGATAAAAGAATTTGTGATTGATGCAGAGGGCCAAATCGTTGGCCGCTTAGCCACGAAGATTTCTGCCATTCTGCAGGGCAAGACCTCGGCCGCGTATGAGCCGCGCCTTGCTGGCGGCAATCGCGTGATTGTGAAGAATGCGGCAAAGGTAAAGTTTTCCGGTAAAAAAGAGACAGATAAGATGTATTATCATCACACCAGTTACCAGGGCCACTTGCGCGAAAAGCCGGTAGAGGAGATGCGTAAGCGCACCCCGGAGCGCATTGTTGAGTATGCCGTGTTTAACATGCTGCCGAAGAATAAACTGCGGCAGGTGAGGATGAATAGACTTAAGATAGAGAGGTAATTTTCAATTCTCAATTTCTAATTTCTAAACAATTTCCAATGTATCAATTTAGAAATTAAATCATTGTTTGAAAATTGAAAATTAGAAATTGAAAATTAACGAATACCATGGTTACAAAACAAACAAAATCAGAAGTAAAGGCAGAGCACGCAGCACCGGCTAAGCACGGCGGATTTACTGGTCGCTATAAGCAGGGCATCGGCGGCCGTAAAACGGCTTCAGCCCAGGTGCGTATTTTTCCAAAGCATTCAGGTATCACGGTCAACGGCAAGGATTTTAAAAAGTATTTCCCAACTCTTCGCCAGCAGGCAACGGTTATGGCGCCGCTCATCACAGCACAGATGCAGGATGCGGTTGGAGTTTCAGCGCATGTGTATGGCGGTGGCATGATGGGCCAGGCAGATGCAGTCAGAAATGGTATTGCCCGCGCGCTGGTTGCGCATGATCCGGAACTTCGCAAAGCCCAGCGCCGCGACGGCCACATGACCCGCGATCCGCGCCATGTTGAACGCAAGAAATACGGACTCAAGAAAGCCCGCCGTGCTCCGCAGTGGGCGAAGCGCTAAACGAGCGCTTCAGTCCCAGCCGGTTGAACGGCAGAAATGCAGTACTCATAAGGGAAATCACGAACTGGACGTCCAAAGCGGGCGTCCAGTTTTGTTTTAGGGTAAATAGGCGGCGGCGCTCAAGTAGCGTTTTGGTACCAAGCCGAGCCTATCTTCACTCCAGTGTCGCTCGCTATATTGTCGGACGATCAAAGATCCTATGCAAAACTAGGGGAAAGTGCTAGTTTATTGAAACAGTTATGAATGACGCGCAAAAATCATTGGAAATTGAGTCGCTACGTGAGTTATTAGTACCCACACATTTGTACTACGATGCCGGTACGCGGTCACTAAAAACGCGTGCGTTTGCTGAGATCATTACGAAGATCTTGTTCCTTCAGCCAGAGAAGAAGGCTCGGCTTACAGAAATCAGCGCGGAAGCCGCGCGTATCGTTGGTGTTAGAAATCTCATACCCCAAGACGTGCAAGGTGGGCTAGAGTTTTTGAAAGACAAAGGCGTCGTCATCAAGCAAGGGAAGTTCTGGTTTCTAAAGAGCGAGGAGTCGGAGCGAATAAAAATAGATCTGAGTAATGCTGAACGACGGATTGATCACGTCCTCGATAAGCATTTTGGTACGAAGATAGATCGGGCGACATTGAGAGCGTGGTTTAAAAATGCTGCAACTGCATTTTTTGGCAAGTTCGGTGAGGTTTGGGCCAAGCGTCTAAAGCGCGAGGCCGCGAAACTACCGGACGCAGAGCAGATAAAAAATATCATTACAACGTCCATCGGCGAGTATCATTTAGAAAAAGACCAGACACACCTTATCGATGGCTTCAACAGTTTTTTGCGCGACCATGAAGATATCGCTGTCGAGCAACAGATATGGTCATTTGCTCAAGCGATGCTATCCGCTCGGCTCGTTACAGCAGCAACGGGACCAGACCCTCTTTCAATAAGCGAGTTCAAAAGCTCCAGCCTTTTACTTGATACGAATGTTCTTTTCGTCGCAGCACTAGAGAAGAGCCGGCTCGCATCTGCATTTTCTGCTCTTGCAGCTTCTATCAAACACATCGAGGCAGCTTTTTACGTTACAAGAGAAACCGAAGATGAATATGAGTCAGTCGTGGCAAGGAAGAGGGGCGAAGCACTAAGAGCTATTGGCAACTATTCACTAGATGTCATTGAAGACGCGAGAGATCCATTTCTGAAAACGGCACTCGCACGTGGTTGTGTAGATAAAGAAAGTTTCACGAGGTTTTTTGACTCCATACAATATGCTCCAGATAAAATCGGAGATGAAAAAATAGTAAGGCTGGAAGATCCAGAAGTCGCTATTGCTGCTGAAGCTGGACGAAAGAACACAAAAAAGCAGACTGAAATTGCAGCTGAATGGAAAGCTCAAAGACATTACGAAAAATCAAAGCATTCGACCATCCACGACGCCGCCTTAGATAGTGTGTTGGAGTGTCTGCGCGGAAGAGGGACAAAGTCTTGGATCATAAGTTCCGACGGGCCCATGCAAACTCTCGCGGCCCGATGGGCTGGAGCGAAACCTCCGGCCTGGATTGGCATCGATACCCTTGTTCAAATACTGGCGATTTCATCTGGTGGACCAGGTCACAAGCCCGAAAACTTTATTCCATTGTTTGGCACCATCATCAGAGAGGACCTTCACGCGAGCGATCGCGTATATACACTCGAGGACTTAGATGCACTTTTAGATCTAGACGAAAGGGCGAAAGAACTGAGTACCGAAGATATCCAACAATTCGCAGCAAAAATGCGTCGCCTGAGAATGGCAGGGAAATCAAAGAATGACAGTGAGCTTCAGCTGGAGATCCGGCGGACTTTCCAGCGCAAAAAAATGACTGCTGACGATGAAATGAAGAGGCTTGAGGGACGAGTTGAGGAGATGGGCGGCGATCTTAAAAAAGAGGCTGGCTATAGTGCAGCTGTGATGACGGTGTTAATCGATCAGATTTATTGCGAAGAGAAGCGTAGAAGGCGATGGTGGTTATTTGCAAAAGGTCTAGCTGTTTTGATCATCGGAGCTGCGCTTACATATTTCGGCATCAAAACAATCATGGCCGACAATCCTAACCTGGGATATTTCGTACTAAGCTTAGGTGTAGCCGAATGCTTGATACCGCTCTTCGTTTGGATACTGCCCGAATACAGAAAAATTGATAGTGAGGCACAGAAGACGGCGAAAGAAAAAGCTACGAAAGCCATCAGCGAGGCTAAGAAATGAACCCGCATTATGCGGCCCACCGCCAAGTAGAGCCATAAATAGTTTGCCCGCTTACCTCCCATGTAGCTGTATGCCACATGTGTTCGCCAGAAGTCATCTTAGCGACTCCGTCCAATTTGTTATAGACGTCAGCGGTAATCCATGTGTTGTAATTGGCAAGACGACGATCGCAAAGTTTTGCCGCATAGTTTGCCGCGCGACCGACCCAAACCAAGTCATTCGAACCGCGGATGCCTGTCTTCGCGACAAACAGCTTGCCAGTATCGATACCGACAACTGCTCGATACGAGTCCGTAGCCTTATCGGGATACTGGTCTCTCATCAAAGGGTTAACTAGTTCATCCATGCACCAGTTAATCCGGAGAGCTGCCTTTGCCGCATTGGTATTTTTATAGCCGCCCATAAACACGGCCATAATACGGTCTCCATCGTAGGCCGTAATCTCACCATCGCTCTCTCGGATGACTTTCGCTGCGCAATATAAAAAAGCTTTGTAAATCTCCGCCGCAAACTTAGAACTTCGTGAATTGACGAGCGTAGTTGACGCAACAAGATCGGCGTATAGGACGGTGCCGTCTAAAGTTACGGCCTCATTGCTGAGGGTGATATTTTCCGTATCTGGAACATCTCTGCCCTCTCGTTCATACCACCGAGCCTGAAAGATATCCCTGACTTCTTTGCGTAGGTCATCAGCTAAGCTCATAAAAATCAACCCTGATAAAAGAAGTAAACCGCCACTACCCACGGCAAAATACTGACAAAGAAGGCTCGCATCGCCCAATGCACCCAACGAAACTTTGTTTTTGCGATCTGAGCATTTATGTGGACCTGTGCTGCAAGATCGAGCGAATACTCCTCAGCAGTAAGCGTTTTAGCTGCCGCAATAAAGTCTTTGCGATCACGCCTAGCAATCGGTCCGAAAAAAATCATTGAGTCTTCCGGCCCCTTGGTGCGCGGGAACACGGCGAGTACGCACATCAGCAAGCAGAGGAGTAGGCTCAAAACTGAAAGACCTACAAAAAGACACTGTAGCCACGTCCATGGTAGCCCCTTTGCCGGACTAAGAGCTGCAAGAACGCCAAGCATCGCAGTTGCAAGAGTGATCGCAGTAGCGGTGCGGGTATTTGCGGACTCAATCCACGCAATTTGACGATCTAATACCTTCTCAAGCGTTTCTATCCTAATAGGGTTATCCATGCCACCTAGACTACCACTCAGCTTATAAAGACCGCAAGCTGCTTACTGAATATTCACCAGCATGTTGCAGCCAACATAAGCATTGCCGCCTTGCGCGGAGCTTTCCTGTTTTAGGAACGAGCACAGGCTCTCTCGATCAAACCCTTGCCAGTTGATTTTTGCGGCCGTCGGCCGGTCGATGGTGTAAGACATGATGAGATCATCTTTGGTGTTGCCGTAAGCATCTTTAGTGGCACCAAAATAGCGGACCAGCACATCATAGAAGCTGCCGTTGACCGGAAAGGCATTCTGGAAAATAGCAGAGGAAACTTTGCTGCTATCTTGCACGAACTCGTCCTTGTTAAAAAAATCACCAGTATTAAGATCAACGGTCACAAACCTTGAACCCTTCGGCCGGATCGGGTCGTCCTTCTCAATAACCGCCTCTTTGAACGAAACCTGTAAGGCGCCGTTATCACTCAACGCAGCTCGCGCGACGGCCTCCAGCTTCTGCTGATCAGTTTGCGCGACCGGCTGACTAACCGGGCTGCTAGGTGTCGAAGCAACCGGAGCCGAACTGACACTGACGGCGCTATCCTGACTGCCCGGCGTTATCACGGTCAAAATGATAAACAGAACTATTGCGCCCAGACCGAACACAGAAAACACCTTCTTTCGGCTACTGTTGCCCCTAAACGCCCAGTTCAGCGAGGTGGGACGCATAATGCCCGCTGCCAACAAACAGATCACCACGAAAAGCAAAATCAGAACGAGTGCAAACATAATGATATTTTTAATCGTTATGCTGGCTGACGAACAAAAAGCCCCCAGCCAGCGATGCCTTGCGGCACCCATACCAGTTTCCCGATATGGCCTCAACAGCGCTCTGACTAGGAGCTTTTTACTGTTGAGGGCTTAAGACCATGCTGCCCGATTGCTCGGAGAGGTTAGGTCACACTGCTATTAAGTTGTTGCGTATATGATACCTTCAAAAAAGATTACCTACAACTTGCGCGTCTTCACCTGGAGGCCTAGAATACAGCCATGACATCACGTGGGGAAGTAGATCCTGTTTACGACGCGAACTACTACAAGGTCCAAAAAATATTGCTGGATAAAAAGTTTCAGGAACGGATCAAAGCATTCAAGGGGTGGTTCGAGCAGTTTGGCTGCCCGATACCCACGCGAGGATTTCGCGATCTCAAAGCTTATGATGCGTGGAACGAAGGACTCCAGAAAACTTATTTCAAATGGCACAAAAGCAAAAAGTTCAGAGATGCCGTAAAAGAGATCACGGGTGGCAGCGATAGAATAACACCGGAGCAGCAGAGGCAGATTTACGACCTCGAAGACACGATGTTGCCGACCGTTACTTACAAACGATATTTTGATACGATCCTTGCAGACATCGGGTTAGACCCCAAAAATCAAGATGACAGGGACTGGCTGGAAGAGCATATATTTTTTAACAGGCAGGGATATGAAAAACCAAAGTTCCTAGTGAAGTTTATCGTAGCGGACAAAGAAAAGGGCACGGAGCCAGAGTTGTGGGTCCGATATTTCGGTTACACTAGACCGTCAGATGTGGTCTCTGAAGCGATAGAGGATTTTCAAAAACTACTGCCGGACTATCGCGGTAAAAATAAGGCTAAGGACGAAAGTTTGATCGTGCGGGATCGGGAGGTCTACGAGGTTTGGCTTGAGGTGAAAAAGGCAAATCCTTTCAAGGGTCGAGATAGACGAGAAAGAGGGCAGTCAATCGCAGTTATTACGGCGAAGAAGTTGAAAAAGAAATATCCGAAATTGAATAAAACGCTTGTAGAAAAAATCATACAAGGATTTAGAGAGTAAGCAGAAAAATAAAATGTCGCGTTATCTTTCCGCTTAAATGACGGGCTTTTTAGGCTTGCTAATCTACTTGTAGATTTCAAGCAAAATATCATCATGTCTCACTACAACACTCGTTTAATCACCGCGCGAAGGAGCTACACAATGAAAGACGTGCGAGCTCTTTTTGGCATCAACCGCGATACATGGCAGCGCTGGTTGGCAGAGGGACTATCCGTTGTAGAGAAAGATGCTAACCCATTGTTGGCGATGGGCAGCGACCTCATTGATTTCTTGAAAAAGAAAAAGACGAAAGGGAAAAAGAAATTGGGTGAAGGTGATTTTTGGTGTATCCGGTGCCGTGGGGTAGTCAAAGCTCTGGAGGGAACCACAAAGATCGTTAAGACCGGCAAAAAGGTCGGGAGAGACAATCTGGACCAGATAATAAGAACAGCCGAGTGCGAGCTATGCGGAACGACCATGCGTACATATTTATCCAGCGCCAAGCAAGACTATTGTGTACCGAACACCAATAAGCAGATGCACCAATAGTAAGCATTAAATAAGCTAAAACTAAACTATGCCTCAAACAACCCAAAAGAACGAGCTCATTAAAAGGCGGTTCTACGAGTACCTCAAAAACTCTGAACGCTTTTCGGCTAAGTCGGTGGAAAGCTACGAGAAGGCGATTTGGCGCTGGGAAGACTTTTCAGGGAACGCCGATTTCGCCGGTTTTAATCAAACTGCAGCCGTCGACTTCAAGGAGTGGCTTACAAGCAAGAAAAATGCCAGATCTCAAAACAATCTCAGCGCTTCGTATCGTTATGACGTGCTCCGCTTCCTAAAATCATTTTTCGCCTGGCTCTCTAAGCAACGTGGGTACAAACACATCAATCAAGCAGCCGTTGACTATCTGAACTCTTCGCATGCCGAAGCCCGAATAGCTAATCAGCCGCGGGGTATAGCGTATCCCTCGGTTGACGAAATAAAAAAAGTTATTGAAAGCATTCAGGGGACAACGGAAGTAGACATGCGTGATAAAGCGCTGCTGTCTTTGATATTCCTGACAGGCGCCAGAATATCAGCTGTAATGACGCTACGCATGAAAAGTTTTGATCGCGGTAGGCTCATCCTGATCCAAGACCCCGCAATTGGCGTTGAAACAAAGTTTTCTAAAAGAATACCGACTGCATTGTTCACGTTGTCGTATCAGGAGCCGCTCAAGTATTTCCTCGAGTGGTTTGACTATTTGCAGAGCAAGCGCAACTTTATGCCGGATGACCCAATCTTTCCAGCCACAAAGGTGCAAAGCGGACTCGATAATAACATTAGCTACACCAGCACGGGGCTAGTTGAAGCCATTTTCTGGAAGAGTTCATCAACGATCCGTAAAATCTTTGAAAAGCGTTTTGCCACAGCCGGAGTAAGGTATTATCACCCGCACACCTTTCGTCAATCGCTGGTAAAGGAGTTGATGAAGCTACCCTTGAGCGAGGAGCAGAAAAAGGCATTCAGCCAAAACCTCGGGCATGAGGATATTGGTACAACCTTTGGTTCTTATGGTTACGGCCAGATCCCCGAAGATCGGCAGATTGAACTTATGAAGAGTATCAATGTCTGCAGGAGCGCCGTGGAACTCGATAAGCTTTTTAACTCTGAAGAAAAAGCTGTATTGGTGAAGTTGGGTAACAAGTTTAAAGAGTACGATGGTGGCCGATCAAATAATAATCCACCAGTATGATATCGGACTTCGAGCGGCTATTCGGCAGCGAATATTCAGTACGAGAAAAGTACTTTTACGTGCTGCTCCGTGAGATGTGGCAATCCAGAAAATCTAGCGATGGGTGGCTGTTATTCAGCGACGCCGACAAAGGTCGATCAGCAGGCTTCGCCTGCTACGGACTATCCGCACGTGTCTGCAAGGCGGCCCGGCAAAAGCTCAAACAGGACGGCTTGATTGAGTGCCGGTACGTGCACGGCACCAAAGGACAGCGCGTCGGCACAGAATACCGCCTTTTAGATAGCAAGCTCGCGACGAATGCCAAGACAGTGCACGCCGCCATCATGAGCCAGTTTGGGAGGGAAGTTATCCACTCTGCGCAACTAAGCCAATAAAACAAAGGTTATTTGAGCCATTTTCCAACTTGCTATCTTTCGCACTTCGCGCCTTACTGTTGTTATAACCAAATATGAAAGTAAAAGACCTTTTCAAAGATTTTCTGATCTATCTCGCGAATCAGGGGATGGAGCCAAAAACTGTGCGGGAGCATGAGCGGTTCCTTCTCGGATCTTTGTCGCATTCAATCTCTGAAAAGGAACTTAGCGATGTTCGCATTAATGATAGGGCGGCAGTTATGAACGCTGGCAAAGCTCACGGCGAATACGGACCGCAGCGATCAGTCGTGACCTTCCGGCAGCTCATGAAGTTTGCCAAAGGCGCAGGGCATCATGTTCCTCTGGAATGGCGCGACATTGAAGTCCCGCAGGTTCCGAAAAAGGAGAACCAATATCTAACCAAAGAGGAGCTAGCCGTGGTTATGAACGCCATCGACATTACCACGCACGCAGGGCTCCGTACCCGGGCGCTCTTTGAGGTCTTACTCGATACCGGTATGCGCATCACTGAGGCCATATCGCTCAATAAGGAAGATATAGATTGGGAGCAGAAAGAGGTCGTAATCACTAATGCAAAGACTAAGGATCGTGAAAAGGTTTACTTTACGGATAGGAGCTTGCAGTGGCTCAAAAAGTATTTTGCCTTCCGAAAAGACGATTTACCGTTCGTATTTGTGTCCGGCCGTGGCCGCCTACTTTCCGTAACCTCGCGCAACTATATTGGGGCGCATTTGCAGAACCTCAGCATCAAGAAGCATATCAAGCATCACATCCTTAGAAAGACCTTCGCTACTATCCTGATCGAAAACGGAGCAGATATCACCGCGGTGCAAGATCTGTGCCGGCATAAGAGCCCGCGCACCACTCTCCGCTACTACGCTGGCGTTAATAAAGAGCGTATTAAGGAGGTTCACCAAAAAGTCCTTAATAAAGTCCTCAATGGCCGAGTGACCGCAGACGAATACTTCGACGAAGTGCAGTCTGATAAGGAAAATAGTCGAAAAAGGATTATCTGATGCCTACTTTGACCTTAGTTTCGTTGTGGGCTAGACTGCCCTTACTCATCTTTGGCCGTGGTTACGAGTAATAGGGAGGATATTGGTAACCACGACCAAGGGGAGTTGTGGAGTACGGAAACTGTCCGCCTCCGAGCGTATCGGATGCGGAGAGAAACCAATGGCAAGAAAGGTAGGCCATGGACACGACCTCTCGGCGAACCGCCGAAAGACGTGACGCGGAAGACCCTCTGCGTCGACTGCGAGGTCAGTTCTTCTGGCCCGCAGGTGCAAAGATCCAGCTCGATGGCAACAGCCTCGGACTGGCGTCTCATCTCGTGGAGCGTTCCCTCGCGCGCCACTTCAAGCTCTGGGCCGGACGCGGCGTCGAAGCGTGGGACGTCTGGCACGGCCTGGCTGAGAAGTTGGCCGGGAGGATGTCGGTGCTTGTCGGCGCCGAACAGCAGCCGGAGTCGGTGATCCTCATGGACTCGACGACGGTGATCCTGCACCAAATGCTCGTGACGCTGCACGCGCCCCTTCTGCGGGGACCGCGCGGCAAGCGAGTCCGCAGGCGCAAGATCCTGATCGATGCGGGCGCCTTCCCGACCGACCGCTACGCGATCCAGTCGTACCTCCTCAGTCAGGGACTCGATCCCAAGACGGATTTGGTCGAGGTGTCGCGAGACCCCAAGACCAGACTCCTCGACGAGGACGCGATCATCGCCCGCATGACGGACGACATCGCGCTGGTCATCATGCCGGGCGTTGTCTTCGATACCGGCCAGCTCCTCGAGATGGACCGGGTCACCGACGAAGCTCGCGATCGCGAGATCTTGATCGGCTGGGACTTGTGTCACTCCGTCGGAGCCGTTCCTCACCACCTCATTCGATGGGGTTGCGACTTTGCCTTCTGGTGCGACTACAAGTACCTGAACGGCGGCCCCGGAGCCGTCGCGGGCCTGTTCGTGAACAAGCGCCATCACGACAAGATGCCTGGCATGGCCGGTTGGTGGGGGTCGGCCAAGCAGAGCCAGTTCGACATGACCCACGACCTCGTCCCTGCATCTGGCGCAGGTCGCTTCCAGATCGGTACTCCGCACATCCTCAGTCTCGCTTCGCTCGAGGGTGCGCTCACGCTCTTCGAGAGGGCGGGAATGATGGAGCTTCGGGCCAAGAGCCTGGCGCTCACGGGGTACCTGATCGAGCTCATCGACGCCCGCCTCGACAAGTTCGGCGCAACGATCGTGACCCCTCGCGAGAACGGCTCCCGGGGTGGCCATGTGGCGGTGGCGCTTCCGGTGCCCCGCTACACCTCGGACGACGTTGTCCGAGTGAGCAACTGCCTGCGTCGGCGCGGCGTGGTCGGTGACCGCCGTCAGCCCGACATCATCCGTCTCGCGCCGGTGCCCTTGTACACCCGTTTCGTCGACTGCTACGACGCCGTGGAGATCTTCGAGAAGATCCTCGGCAGCAAGGCATGGCGAGCGGGCAAGCTCGGGTCGGCCGTGACCTAAGAAGTTAGTAACGCTTCGGCGTGAACACTACAATTCGCCCCGACTTCGACGGCATACGCTGTTGGAGTCGGGGTTTCGCTTTTTGTGCTACAATGATGTAAACCGGAAAACCTAAAGTCCACAGCGGTTCAGAGCGTAGCAGTGGGCGAAGAGATAGCGCCGCAGCTTGCCCCGACCTACTGCGTCGGGGTGGGCAAAGAGATAATCAAAAAGAAAATCGGCCGCATTGGCCGATTTTCTTTTTGATTGTTAATTGGTTAATTAGTTAGTCAGTTAATAAGTGGGCGGGGCGGCGAGTACGCCGCCCCGGTTGACTAATAGCTTTTAAATCAGTAGGGTGTTCATACCTAGACCATTGGGGGTTCTGGGAAGGAGGACAGAAACGATGTCGAAGTCCGGGTTAAGGAATGGAGCGAGGAAGTCAGTGGTTGCGGGGCCGGCGGTGGCCGACCAGTACCGCGCCAACGTGCGGTGCATCAACGAGTACCCGCTCGAGGACGACGAGCTGGAGTTCATTGGCGCGATCAACGCCTACAAGCAGCGGCACAACCGTCCGTTCCCGACGTGGAGCGAGGTGCTGCACGTGGTCAAGTTCCTCGGGTACCGGAAGCCGGCGCAGGCGGCTTCGGATCCGCCGATACCTTCGGGCAGCTAGCAGGGGCGAGCATTTTTCAGTCCGGGCGGCGCGCGTGCGCGCCGCCCGGACTGAGTTCTTTCGTATTAATTTGTATCATTAGTACCATTTGTATATTGGTATCTTTTATCACTCAAGCAATAGAGTTACATGAAAATATTATCGGTAGAAACCAGTTGTGACGAAACAGCGCTCGCGATTGTTGAGTGCTCGGGCGGCGTAAAAAAGCCGCAGTTTAAAGTTTTGAAAAATTTAGTTCATTCACAGATTGAGATGCACCGCGAGTGGGGCGGGGTGGTGCCGAATATTGCGAAGCGCGAGCATATCGCCAATTTACCAAAATTGGCGGCGGAATTAGGAATTATGAATGATGAATTAAGAAAAGATTCAAAATATCATAGTTCCAGCGATAGCAGCATCTATGATATTGATGCCGTGGCTGTGACGGTCGGTCCGGGGTTGGAGCCGGCTCTGTGGGCGGGGATTGTGTTTGCGCAGCAGCTCGCGAAGGATTTGAAAAAGCCGCTATTGGGTGCAAATCATATGGAGGGGCACATGCTGAGTATTTTGCTGCCCGGAGCAGCAAAAGATACTCATAATTTTCAATTTTCAATTTCTAATTTTCAATTTCCGGCCATCGGCCTGGTGGTTTCGGGCGGTCATACGATACTTGTTAAGATGGATTCGTACACGAAATGGCGCAACCTTGGCGAGACGCGCGACGATGCCGCCGGCGAGGCGTTTGATAAGGTCGCGCGGCTTTTGGGGTTGCCATATCCTGGCGGGCCAGAGATTTCCAAGCTCGCGCTCAAAGGTGATCCAAAAGCCATAAATTTCCCGCGGCCAATGCTTAAAGATAAAAATTATGAGTTCAGTTTTTCTGGTATCAAGACCTCGGTTTTGTATTATCTGCGCGACCATTCTCCCTTTCCTAAAGGGAGGGGACCGCTTGCGGTGAGGGATTTAGATTCAAAATCCCTCCCTCCTGCTGGAGTACTCCCTTTAGGAAAGGGAGTAGCTGACATCGCTGCAAGTTTCCAACAGGCCGTCTTAGATTGTCTCATCAAAAAAACTATGCGCGCCGCCCGCGAGTTTGAAGCGCAAACGGTATTTATCTGTGGCGGTGTGGCCGCGAACAAAGAACTGCGCAAGCAGCTCGCTGCCGACTGCAAAAAGTGGGGGATCGCTTTTACCGCCCCGGCCAATGAGTATAATACCGATAATGCGGCCATGATCGCTGCCGCGGCCTACCTCGCTAAGCTCCGTAGAAAGACATACAAGTTCGTCGCAGATTCAACCTTGACGCTCTAATCATTGAAGCGTAGGTTTTAGGTACCGTGACGGTGCGGAACACCGTTAACTGGCCCTAAGCGAGCCACATCCAAAAGGAGAAATCGCGATGTTCAGGAAGTTTAAGGTAGAGCCTGATCCGAAGGTGCGGGAGCGTTTCTACGAGAACGCCACAGATCGTCGGAGCACCGGCGCCAGGAGGGTCATGGAGCTCGCCGGAGAGATCCTCAAGCTTGCCATGACGGATCTTGGTTACGAGCCGCCTTTGTGGCTTGCCGAGAGTCAGATCAATCATCTGGTGGATCCGCAGACGAGCAGTCAGGGTCGGGAGTTCGCGCGGATGCTCGCCCAGGCCTATCGGATCGAGTGCTACATCAACACCGATGCCAGGAGCGTCGACGAGCGCGTCCTGTTCACCCTGAGGGTGCTCTGCTATCGGCGGCAAGAGAAGGAGTCGTTCTATCTCCGCGAGTTCATCATCAGCGACTTTGACGGCTTTCTCTCCAGCCGTCACTGAGAGCTTCGTCTTGCCGGCGCGACTTCGAGTCGCGCCGGCACAATCTTTTTATTGGCTTTTGTGCCTATTTTCTATTAGTATTATCGTATTGTATGGAAGAGCTTCCAAAGCATTTTGACCACAAAACATTAGAGCCGGAGATTTACAAGCGCTGGGAGGCGTCTGGTTTTTTTTCGCCCGACAACCTTCCTGTCGGGCGATCCGCCTTCGGCGGAAATCCGAACAAAGATAAAGCTTTTACCATCATCATGCCGCCGCCAAACGCGAACGGTTCTTTGCACATCGGTCACGCCTTGTTTGTGACCACGCAGGACATTATGATTCGCTACAAGCGCATGGCTGGTTTTAAAACTCTTTGGTTGCCCGGCGCCGATCACGCTGGATTTGAAACGCAGGTGGTGTACACAAAAAAAATAGAAAAGGAGGGGAGAAGGTTTTGGGAGATTCCGCGCGAGCAGCTCTACAACGAAATCAAAGATTTTACCCTCGCCAACAAAACGTTCATGGAGGGTCAGCTAAAAGCGCTTGGCGCCTCGGCTGACTGGTCGCGCGAAAAGTTTACGCTCGACGAGGACATCAAGGCGGTTGTCTATGACACATTCAAGATGCTCCACGACGACGGGCTGATTTATCGTGGCGCGCGCATTATTAATTGGTGCCCGAAGCACCAGACCTCGCTTGCAGATCTAGAGGTTGTACACCCCGAGGTCGCTGACACATTTTATTATTTGAAATACGGTCCGTTTACCATTGCCACCGCTCGCCCGGAGACAAAGTTTGGCGACAAATACGTTATCGTGCACCCGGACGACCAGCGCTACGCGCAATTCAAAGACCGCGAACAGTTTGACGTTGAGTGGATAAACGGGCCCATCAAGGCGACGCTTATCAAAGACCCGATGATGGATATGACTTTGGGTACCGGTGCGATGACGATTACGCCGTGGCACAGTGCCGAAGACTTTGACCTTGCCCAGAAATACGATTTGCCAAAAGAGCAGATTATTGACTGGACGGGCAAGCTGTTACCGATTGCCGGCGAGTTTGCCGGTCAGCACATCAGTAAGGCGCGCGCGCTCATCGTAGAAAAAATGAAAGGCAAGGGGTTGCTCGTGAAGACCGAGCCGTACACGCACGCCGTGCCCGCCTGCTACAAGTGTGGCACCGCAGTTGAGCCGCAGATTCGCCCGCAGTGGTTTTTGGCGATGACTAAGGAGCCGAAGAAGGGTGGTAAGTCGCTCCGTGATTTAGCGGTTGAGGCGGTAAACTCCGGCGCAGTAACGTTTACGACCGATCGTTTTCGGTTAGACTTTTTACGCTGGATGGAAAACCTACGCGATTGGAATATCAGCCACCAGATCGTGTGGGGGATTCAGATTCCGGCGTGGTACAAGGGTGACGAGATAAAAATCGGCGAGACCTCGCCGGGCGAAGGGTGGACGCAGGACGCCGACGTGTTTAGCACTTGGTTCTCTTCAGGTCAGTGGCCGTTTGCCACGCTCATGACAAATCGCCCGGGGGACTTTGAAAAGTTTTATCCGACCGATGTGATGGAGACCGGTTGGGACATTTTGTTCTTCTGGGTGGCGCGCATGGTTATGTTCGGGCTCTACCGCACCGGCAAGGCGCCGTTTAAAACCGTTTATCTGCATGGTTTAGTACGCGACAAAGACCGTCAGAAGATGAGTAAGTCCAAGGACAACATGGTTGATCCGCTTGGCGTGGCGGGGGAGTACGGCACTGACGCGGTGCGCATGGCGCTTGTCTCTGGTAACGCCGCCGGCACCGACCCAATTATCTCTGAGGACAAAATCCGTGGCTACCGTAACTTTACAACCAAGCTATGGAACATGGCGAAGTTTGTGTTGCAGTTCACAGATGTTTTTGAGACTAATGATGGGGTTACTCCGCGCGACGAGGAGGTTTTGCATGAGCTTGAAGCCGTTAAAAAACAGGTTACGAGTTACTTGGACGAATACAAATTACATCTGGCCGCCGAAAGTATTTATCACTACACCTGGCACACGGTGGCTGACAAGCTAATTGAGGAGTATAAGCCGCGGCTCAATTCAGTTGATAAAGCTGACGCGGCAATTGCGATTAAAACCCTTATGAAAGTTTTCAGTGAATGCCTTAAAATGCTCCATCCATTTATGCCATTCGTGACTGAAGAGATCTGGGGAAAGCTTGCCCTGCGTAGCCCATCGGGCGAAGAAGGGACGATGCTGATTGTAGAAAAGTGGTAGAATGAATAAGCTTATCAGTTTTTTAGCTAGTCAGCTTGTCAGGGTGTGACCCTGAAGCTAAAAAGCTAACTAGCTGACAAGCTAAAAAGCTATGATTTTACAATACCTAATGGCCTTTGGCATCGGCCTTGCGCCGAGTATTATCTGGCTGGTTTTTTTTGAGCTCGAGGAGCGGGAGAAACCGAAAAGGTTTTCGGATCTTGCTTTTGCTTTTATCGCCGGCTCGCTGACAACCTTTGTCGCGCTTTTGATTCAAATATATGCCGCTGGTCAGCTTGGGGAGCGCGGGATTGATATTCATAGCGTGATGGGCGTTTCGCTTTTCGCTACGATTGAAGAGGTTATCAAATTTTTAGGCGTCCTTTTGCTAGTTTTGAGTCGAAAGTCATTTGACGAGCCGCTCGATGCGATGATTTACATGATCAGCGTTGCCCTCGGTTTTGCAGCCGTTGAGAATATTGCCTCGCTCATAAACAGCGGCGCAGTTGCGACTGCTTTTTCTAGCGTAAAATCTATAGAAGTCATTACTTTACGATTTTTAGGCGCGACCTTGCTGCACGCAGTTGCCTCCGGAGTCATCGGTTTTCACTGGGCGGTCGGCTGGGTTCGGCATAAACTTACCTGGCTACATATTTTGATTGGCATTATCATTGCCTGCCTACTGCACACCGGCTTCAATATTTTAGTGCTTCGATTCGGGCCAGCCGGCTGGGCGCTGGTCTTTGTCGCAATCATCGCCTTCTTTGTGCTTGTTGATTTTGAAGAATTACGGACTGAAGAGGAGCGGATTAAAGTATGATATACTTTAATTTATGAACGATGTTAAAGAATTTTTAAATGAATTAGCACAGGAGCCGAAGACGGGCTATGATCGTGCCCCGGAAGACCTGCCGGAGAAAGGCCAGCTGGCCATTGATTTATATAAGGCGGATGACTCTTTGATTCTTGAGGCGGCGATCGGCGGGGTCAAGAGCGATGAGCTGGATATTGAGATAACCAACAACTCTGTTGTTATAGAGGGGCGCAGGCATCGGGATCATCGTACTCATAAGCGGAATTATATAATTGACGAGTGTCATTGGGGCGGTTTTAGCCGGAGCGTAGAGCTTCCAGAGGAGATAGATGCAGATACTGCGCAGGCGACTATCAAAAATGGCATTTTGCGGATTGTGATGCCTTTGTTTAGGTAGCTTTTTAGCTTATCAGCTGGCTAGCTTCTTAGCTTAAAAATCTGACAAGCTGACTAGCTAAGAAGCTGACAAGCTAGCTTGTTAAGCTATATTTCATGGGCTTTTTTGGCTTATTCAAGGAGGTAGATTTGACAGATTTTTGTAAATATTGTCGGGTATTGACAAATATCCGTGGCTGCGCTATAATGAACCTATAAATCCTCAAGAAGTGGGGGTTTTTATTTTGAGGAAACAGAGTTAATTAGATGCTGCTAGAAGTAGCTAGAAGCTGCTAGCAGGGGGGATTTCCTTGTTACTTCTAGCAGCATCTAGCAGCATCTAGCAACTTCTAGTATCCTCTAGTGCTTCTATCCAATCCTATGAAAAACACTCTCAAGAAGGCCCTGATAATCGTCGCCATTCTTGGTTTTATGCCGCTTCCGGTGGTTGCCCAGCCGTCTGTAGGCATGTTTGGCTCTGATACCCTCAAGGTGTCTGTTTCAGCGTCTGCAGGAAAGTTTGTTCCCAAGATTGCCGAGGAGGTTTTTGAGGCCTCTGTTAGCGCCTATAGTTCTACATTTGATCAGACTGATCGCGATCCGTTTACTGCCGCCAACGGTAATCAGGTGCATGCAGGTATGATTGCCTGCTCGCGCGAGCTTCCATTTGGCGCCACCGTTACTATGAAGTTCAAGAGTGGCGAGATATTTACCGGTGTTTGTGGTGATCGCATGGCTAAAAAGTTTGATCATGCGACTAATCTGTCTCTACCAATGCCGCACCTTGATATTTGGATGACGAGCCGCGCCGAGGCAAAGAACTTTGGCCGTAAGGTTGCCACGGTGAGCGTTCGGTATAGTACGGATTAAGAGTCAAGAATAAAGGAGAATACACCCAAAACCCGCCGAAAGGCGGGTTTTGGGGTTTAAAACATAGGTTTTGTCCCGCGCGGCCCGATGCGATGATCGGGCCGCGCGGAGACGAGTTGCGTCTACCCGTTCGGGTAGTCCACCATCGCCTGGTTCTTTGCCCAGGCGAGGGTCTTCGTATCCGTGTGAACTGTCTGCTGCCCGAATGGGCAGACCATCTCGAATTCCCGGCCGCTGGCCAGAAGTTCCAGCCCGCGGATCTGACACTCCCATTCCAAAGGAAGTGCTCTCGCCTGAAGCGACTCGGGTGTGTCAGTGGCGAGATCCACCGGCACCATCTCGTAGTGGATCGTAGCGCCTTGATCAAGCTCTCCGACCCACTGACAGACGACGGTCTGGTCCATACCACCACCATCGGGTTGGCATGCGATACTCCGCATGTAGAGGAGCCGCGCAGCGTGCACTCGCACGCCGTACATGCCATCGCCGCCGAAGAGCGGCGTGGGACCCGGGTGTTGATTCGTGCCCGGGAACATCCGCCACACCTTCTCGGGGGTCTCGGGGAGCCAGCCCATCTGGCAGAAGAGTTCCACTCCGAACTCTTGGAAGATCGCGAGCAGTTCGTCGGCGAACTGATCCTCGGTCTTGCCAGTCCTCTTCTTGCGCTCCACGACGCGAGTCGGGATGTCCTCCATACCGGGGACCTCCTTCGGCCGGTTCAGCGCCTTGATCCCTACCTTGGAGCCGATGATGACTGCGACCTCCACGAGATCGTGGAGGCGGCCGCCGGGCGCGCACTCCTTGAGTACAGCGAGGATGGTCGTCCCGCCTCCGGAGGCCAACAAGCCAACGCGGAGCTTCGGGCCCTTCCTGTTGATCCGCGGCATGATGAGCACCTCCTATGGTTGCGGACTCTCTGACCCTAGCAAAAGGATGCCAGGGATGCAAACCGAATTTAGATGAGATCCCTCGGCTTCGGGATGACAAAATTACTATCTTTTTTCATTAAAAATTGTCCGGATAACATCATCCACCTCAACCTCGTCTATCAAAAGATCGTCAACCGGCAAGCCGGCGTTCAGGAGCATAGCGGCGGTTTTGGTTGCCTCTTCGCGGCGGACGCGGAGGGTGGCGGCATATGGTTGGAACTCGCTAATTTCGCCGAGCCCGGCGAGTTGCTCGCGCGTAATGTCCTGCGTAAAAGTAACCTTGAGCAGTTTATATGGCGCGTGTTTTTTGATGAGATCGCTAAGTTGCCCGTCGTAAATGATTGAGCCCTTATCAATGATAATCACGCGCTTACACAACTCCTCAATATCCTCCATGTAGTGGCTCGTGAGAATAATCGTCGTTTTATTTTTCTGATTGTAGTGCTTAATAAATTCACGGATGCTTTTTTGAGCAACAACATCCAGGCCAATCGTTGGCTCGTCTAAAAATAGTACCTCGGGTTTGTGCAGCAGCGCGGCAATCAGTTCGCACTTCATGCGCTGGCCGAGCGAGAGTTTTCGGACTTGAATGTCTAGGAGGTCGCGCACATCCAGCAGGGTAACCAGCTCTTCAAGATTTTCGGTAAAAACTTTGTCGCTAATGCCATAAAGTGCCTGTACCATTTTGAAACTTTCAAAGCATGGCAGTGTGCCAATCAACTGATCTTTCTGGCCCATCACAATTGCAAAACGGGATTTGTACTCCGGCTGCCGCCTGCCCGGGTCGTAGCCGAGCACATTGGCGCTGCCGCCGGAGCGCTCAACTATGCAGGAAAGAATTTTCAGCGTTGTAGTTTTACCCGCCCCGTTTGGGCCGAGAAAGCCAACCAGCTCGCCGCGCTCAATTGAAAAATTAATATCTTTGACTGCGTCGCGAAATTCTTTTTTGCGATAAAAGAGGGCCTTAATACTGCCCTTGATGCCGGGCTCTTTGCGATAGAACGCGTACTGCTTAACGAGATTTTTTACAATAATAACCGGCTCCATAGTTTTATATGTTAACACCTTCGTAGCGTTTGCGCCCGCGTTTGTACATGAGTTTTACCGCAAGCCAGAGGATAACGATCCAGGCCGCTTCAATGCCCAGGCCGCGGAGTCCGTCCGTAATGCTCATCTTGCCCAAGTAAAGTTGCGCCGGCGTGAAGAAACTGTAGCTAAACGGCATCCAGCCAGAGAGGGTGATAAGCGCTACCGGCATTAATGAGAGTGGAAAGTAGTAGCCAGAAAAAAAGCGTTTGAGTCGGCCGATGACATCAAAAATCGCCTCCGTTTCTTCTGTCCAGAAAGTAATGAAGCCGATTAAATAGTTGATAAGAAATTCAATAATAAGCGCGAGGGCGAGCATTGCGATGATGATCAAAATTATTCCGAGGTTTGGTAGGTCAATTAATAAAGCGTGGAAGGGCAGGATGACCAGGAGGTTGGTAATAATTGAAAGAATTGTCGGCAAAGACATGCGGCCAATTTCTCGCGGAGCTAAAAAACTTAGATAGCTCATCGGTTTTGTAATAATTGCCGAGAGACCGCCCTCGCTTATATCGCGGGAGATGCTTTCGCGTGCATAACTGCGTACTGCGACACCGAACAAGTTGCCCAGCAGGAAGTAGGTAATCATCTCCGGTTTGGTGTAACCAAGGATAACGGTGTGGCCTTCAAAGATGCGCGACCAGAGTAAAATAATGACAAGAAGCTCGGTTATCTCGCCGATGCGGTAACCAATGATGGTGCTACGGTAGGTGAGTCCGCGCTGCCAGAAGGCCGAAAAAATATGATAGTAGCGTCTAAGTAATGGCATATGTTAGCGGCCGACGGCTTCAAATTTTTTCAGTCCGCGGCGCCAGACTATTTGAATGATGCCGTAGAGGATAAAGAGCCAGACAATTTGGATCGCAATGCCACGAATGCCGGTAAAGACATCAGTTTTTCCAAGAAAGACCTGCATAGGAACAAAGTAGCGATAGGCAAATGGCATCCAGTAGCTTGCAGTAATCAGACCGGCTGGCAGCAGGACAAGAGGGAAGTACCCGCCCGCAAAGAATTTTTGCAGGTTGCGATATGTGTTGTAAAAAGGTGCCGTTTCTTCAGTCCAAAATGCCGTCATGCCGACCAGATAGTTCATAAACAGTTCGGTAAGATAACCAAGGAAGAGCATCGCAATAATAATACAAACGCCCGAGAGGGTAACCGAAGTTGTGAGATAGCTGTGGAGGATAAGGAGGATGATGAGCCGGGTGATAAGAGCGAGCGCCGTGTGCATAGAGCGGCCAAACGACATTGAGAGGTAATAGCGAAAGTAACTCATCGGTTTTACGAGGAACGAGGAGAGCGAACCACTGCTGATTGCCCGATCTACTTCGTCACCGGAAAAGTTGCGCGTGATTTCATAAAATAAACCGCCCACAAGTACATAGGTGATCATCTCGTGCTCGGTCATTCCCTGAATAACCGGCGTAGTGCGGTAGAGCGCAGTCCAGAGGATAAGCAGCATGCCCATTTCAATCAAATCGCTGATGCGGTACACAAAGACAACTGCGCGGTAGTTAAAAGCGCGTTGCCACCAGGTGTTTGCGATTGCCAGATAACGATTCATATCAGCCGATTTTCTCTAGGTGCTCGTCATAGAGCTTTTCTAACATTATGATCGATTCAGGAATATTTTTGAATACATAGTCATCAATTTTTTTAATCGGTAAAACTTTGGCGCTGGTTGCGGTCAAAAAAGCGCCATCATATTGTGCAAGAGCGGCCGGGCGGACAGATTTTTCTACAACAGTAAAGCCATTTTTCTGCGCCAAGCCGAGCAGAATTTTTTTCGTTACTCCTTCTAGGATTTTTTCTTTTGGTGCAGTAAAAATAGTTTTGTCTTTAATAAAAAATAAATTTGTCCGCGTGCCCTCGGTCAAAACGCCATCGCGGTCAACCGCCAGTGCGTCGTAGCAGCCGGCTTCTTTGGCCTTTTTGAAGCCAAGATAACTGCCGAGCATGCTAAGTGTTTTTGCCTGCGGGAATGGGCGTTCGTATCGTGCTGTAATTACGCTGGCACCGTCGCGATAAAGTTTTTTGTCTACAAATAGGGGAGCAAGAGGTAAGATATACAAGAGCGGCTCCTTGCCACCGATTAACAGGATTTTTAGGTTGTAGGACTCTTGAGTATTTAGCTTTTTAATCAGGGTTTCTGTAAATTCAGCTATCTGGTTAGCGGTGTAGGCATGAGTTAGACCAATAATTTTAGCAGAGCCGAGCAGCCGTTCGATGTGGTCAGTTAAAAAGTAGGCCTTGCCATTCACGACACGCAGCGATTCGTAAACGCCAAAACCGTATCCGTATTCGATGTTGGTAAGCGGCACAACCGCCTCTTCAGCTGGCCTGATCTGCCCATTGATTGAAACAAATTTGAAGTCCATGTGCCCGGGGTGGGAATCGAACCCACATGGTATTGCTACCGAGGGATCTTAAGTCCCTAGTGTCTGCCAGTTCCACCACCCGGGCGGATATTTCTGGTCGCCAAAGAGCGAACCATTGAGGCCGTGGCCGGAATCGAACCGGCGAATATCTCTTTTGCAGAGAGATGCCTTACCACTTGGCGACACGGCCATGGAATTAGGATAGCTGTTCTGCGGTTACTTTTCAACTTACTTAGCCCACCTGTAGTGTATATACACTACAGGTGGGTAGGGTATTGTGAAAGTAAAGGAAAAATTTATTGAGTGTCGGATTTTTCCAGTTCTCCGGTTTTTTCTCCTTCAAGAAACAGTTTCTCCATTTTTGCTGCTGCTTCGGCCCCCTCATCAATCGCAAATTGCAAGTACGGCATTGGCTTGATGTTGATGGTTCGTAATAAATCGTGCTGGAGCCGGCCGGCACCGTCTTGCAGTAAGCCGAGCGCTTTGCGTTCCAGCGAGGAGGGCAGGACGCTGACTTTAATCCGTGCGTAATCAAGTTTGTCGGTAACATCCACATCAGTAATCGTCATGATGCCGCCTGGCAGCTCAACCGTGCGATGCATAAGCTTGCCAAGCTCCTCGCGGATGAGTTCTGCGACACGGACTTTTCTCTTATATGGCTTTTGGGGATTCATGGGAGTTTTCAGAGTTCAGTTGATAGTTTATAGGGGGAAAGAAGTTTTCAGGGCTCAGTTTATAGTTGATAGTGAAACGCGCGATTCTAGATACTAAGTTTTTGAGAAAGGGAATTGAGCATTTTCATGACCTCTTTATGTAGAGAGCAGATTTCATCTAGTTCATTTTCTGGAATAAATTTGAGGCGATGTACAATTTCAAGTTGGGTTTCTAGCTCCCCGCCGGATCCATAGGCGATAATAATGAAATGCCTGAAGTCTTTTCTACTGCCACGATAGCTTCCTTCTGAAATGTTGGATGCTATTGAGACTGCCGCTCTACGCATTTGAGATGTCAAACCGTATTGTTCAGTTTTCGGGAACCCTTCTGTTGCCCGGTAGATCTTTATGATCAGGTCCATTGCTTTCTGCCAGACAACGAGATCTCTATATGATTGGATATTGCCCATTCCCTTTTTACTATCAACTATAACCTGAAAACTGACAACTTTTATTCTGGCCTCATTATCAAGTGGTCACCGGCCAGAATAAGCGTCTGCGAACTGAACAACATTCCACACTCTAAACCAGCTGGCACAACATCCGCGTCTTTCTTTGACTGTTGTAAGTTTGCGATGCGCCCAACACCGATTTCTTTTTCGCCACGATGAATTTCAACCGTGCTTTGATTTTTGATTTCTCCAACCGTTACCTTGCCGCCAATAATCTGTGCGCCAGGGTTTTCCTGTTTGAAAACTTTGAGGATTTCTAAGTCGCCGGCGACAATCTGTTTTTTGCGGCCGCTAAACTCCTCCTCAATATCTTTAATGAGCTCGTAGATAATGTCAGAGCTGAAGACTTTTATTTTCTGTGAGCTGATAAGCGTCTTTGCCGCCGGGGTTTGTTTGACGCGGAAGGCGACGATAAATGAGCCGGTTGAGCCGGCAAGTTTTGCGTCGCCGTCGGTGACCTCGCCAACGCCCTCGCCAAGGATTGTTACGCGCGTTGTGTTGTCTGGCGTTTTGATCTGCTTGATTTGATCCATGAGCGCCTCAAGCGAGCCGGCAACATCAGCTTTAACAACGAACGAGAGTCGCTTCTGCAAGTACTCGCCCTCGGTTGGCATGGCTTTTTCTTCTTGCTTCACAAGTGCGGGCATAGCACCGCCAACGCCAAAGTTTTCTCCAATGCGGGGGAGTGAGTCAAAGCCAAGGATAATGGCCGGAGCGCTTGGGGTAAGTTCTTTCGTGTTTTTTCCGTCAAACGATCGGAGTCCTTTTATCTTGCCGCGGGCACTGGCCGTGCCAATCTCGTCGCCAGTCTTGAGTGTGCCATTTTTTAAAATCACAATTGTGGTAAGCCCGGTCTGCGGATTCATATGCGTTTCAAGTACAAAGCCGGTTGCCGGCGCGTCCGGATCGTAGGTTAGCCCCTCAACCTCGGCGGTCAGCGTAATTAAGTCCAAAAGATCACTTACGCCCTGGCCGGTTTTGGCTGAAATTTCTTGGCAGCTGATGTCGCCGCCAAAGCCCTCAACAAAGATTTCCTCCTGGGCAAGTCCATTTTTTACCTTCAAAACATCTGCGCCCTCTTTATCAATTTTGTTGATAGCGACGATATATGGCAATTTTGTTTCTTTAATAATGCGGATAGCGTCCTTGGTCTGCTCGCTCACGCCATCGTCAGCCGCAACAAGCAAAATGGCGATGTCGGCAATCTGTGCGCCCCGGCTGCGCATCTTGGTAAAGGCCTGATGGCCGGGGGTATCAATGAAGGTTATTCGCGTGGGCGCATTCGCGTCTGCGCTATTCGCGTGCATAATTTCATATGCACCTACGCCCTGCGTAATCCCGCCGGATTCTTTTGCCGCAACATTTGATTTTCGGATGTAGTCAAGAAGCGTTGTCTTTCCGTGGTCAACATGACCCATGACAACGACGACGGGGGAGCGTTTGAGGGGAGAGGAGAGCATAGTGAGTAGGTTGTAGTTGGTAGTGAGTAGTAAAACAGGACTCCGCAATTCCAAGATTAACTAAAAATACCAGATTTTGCCGGTTTTAGCAAATTTATTGACTATAATATCAGATTCGAATAGTATCGTAAGGCACAAGGAGGCGATCATGATTCATCCAAGCCGTGCTCCGAAGATGTGGCTCATCGACGGAGTCTTCTTCCAGATTCCGAGCGCGATCAATGTGGACTTTCCGTCTGGACATCCGGCCGCAGCAACCCCCGACGAGCGGTTCCCATTCATGTACGCGGGCTTCCTCGGCAGAGATGCGACTTGTGTCCTGGATACGATGTCGGGTGCGTTGCTCGACGACTTCGGCGCTTCTACTCTCCATGAGGTAGTGCTCAATGAAGAGGAGGGTAAGTTGGAATTCACGAAGTGCTATGTGGATACTACGGCCCCGATCTTCTATCGCTTCGCTCGTCGCGAAGACGGTCTCTGGGTCGGTCGGTATTCGGGAGAAGATGTTGAAGGGGGTGGTGGCTACACGCACTGCCTCATCCGTCTCGCTCCGCCCGGCTTCTTTCGTTGGCCGACCTGAAGTACCGCATGTCACACGCGTCGCGCCCTCGGGTCTCCGGATCCGGGGGCTCGTTGGTTTTTAAGATGGAAATTGCCTAGATTTTGTCGGTTTTAGCAAATTTTGCGTTTGAGATTGACGGAGAATCTTTTTAAGTATATAAGAATAACAGTATCCTGAGTCGTTAGCGCTGCGGGGTCGCAGTCTATTCAGGGTCAAGGCGCTCTCGTTGCGGGGTCGCAACGGAAAGAGGTGTCCGATGTTGAAGTTTGGTGAGCAGCAAGCGGCGCTCCTGGCCGCTGGATTCGTTGACATGACGGGTCTTCTAGTGATGAGTGCGGCGCACAAGGAGCTCTACTGCATCGGGCGAGGAGCCAGGCCCGACGAACTGAAGACCTACCAGGAGTACCCGATCTGCCGGTTCGTCGCAAGAGTGCAGAATGGCAACGATGCGCACATCTTCATGGCGGGGTGGAACCCTGGCGTTCCGAGTCGTCGTAAGCAACTGCTGGCAGGCCTGGACAGGGTCGACATCCAGTGCGGCGAGGGCTTTTGCCCGCTCTCGAATGGAGGCGAATACCTCCACGAAGATGCAGTGCTAGAGCTTCTTCGCGGCTGGGGTACTCGTTTCAAGCTCACTCCTGGGGCTTGGAGTGCAGTCTGTCAGACGGCGCTTGACTTCAACCTCCGAGAGCCCCTGCAGATGACCAAGGACGAAGTGGTCAAGATGTCCGCTCTGCAGCGCGCCATGGTCAACTGCCTGCTCGGTCTCGCGGGCGAGAAGTAGCTCGAGCAAGCTCTAGTCCATCGGGGTGTCCCAACCACCCCAGTTCAGTCCCAATCGACACAGTCGGTTGGGACTGTGTTAATTTTATGAACTTACGGTACCAAAACCATATATCGCTATTCCTGACGAAGCCGCCTTGGTGCTGTAATATGAATACTGGAAACTCGTTATATTGTGTGATAATATCCAATCATGACTACGATCACTATACCTAAAAAAGAATATCAGCAGCTTGTTAAGCAGCAGGTGCAAATCGCTGATCAAGTTGCTTTTTTGAGTCAGATTGTTGAACGGTTAGCGAAAGACGAATTGCAACCCGCATATGTAAAGAAGATTGAGCGTCAATCCGCGGCGTTTGACTCTGGCAAGGGTAGGCGGTTTGCTTCGCTCAAGCAGTTTCGCTCGTATTTAGCAGCGTTGTAATATGGATGGTCAAAAGTATCGCCTTGCACTTTCGCCCCAGTTTGAGCGGATTTTAAAATCGCTTAAACGGAAGAAGCCAAGTCTACTAGCCGAGCTTGATCGCGCAATCTCAAAAGTTTTCCGAGAGCCAATATTTGGTAAGCCCTTAAGGCATAGTATGCGCAATTACCGGCGCGTGCATATCGGTTCGTTTGTGTTGGTTTACGAAGTGTACGCTAATGAAATTCGTCTGCTTGACTTTGACCATCACGACCGGATTTACAAAAAGTATCAATAGCAACGATTTTGCCTGATTAGGAATATGTATATCCTGGCAGAGTTTTGATTTTTGGGAAGCCGCGTTTTTCGATGCGATTGGCGAGGCCGCGCAGACAACCGGAGTAACTGGATGTTTCACCGGTTAAAGGATCGTGCGAACCATATGGTTTATCGCCAGCGTCATGTCCGCCGACAAATTTTAATTCTTCTACGCCTAGTTTTCTTAACAGATCCATAAATTCCGCGTTGGTGGTATAGGGGAACGAGGAGGAGTCTTTATCTTCAGTGACGACAAAGTATACATCGCCCTTCACGCCGTTGCGCCGCAATCTCTCAAGCGTTTCTAGAATTCTTGATCCTTCTTCTACGATAACTAATTGACCTTCATGCGCACTGAACAGCTGGTCGTATTTTCGCATCAAATCATCTCTTTCTTCGGGAGTTGTAGTATCTCTTTGGCCAAGACTGTCGTGGTACTCCAAGTAATATGGATGCACTGCAGCAAGCGGCCGGCCGGGGGCTTGCTCGGTGCCTTCTACATGTCCGACTTCCAATTTGAACATTGCCCCTGGAATTTCTGTCAGTCCGGCGGCCGTTAGGGCGTCTTTTAGGGTTTTGAATGTCTCTCCTCGCCGCTCAAATTCTTTAGTTCCAGGGTGGGGGATAGTATCTTCTTTTGGAATTTTTTGCAGGGCGGCCATGACAGCTTCGTAGCGTTCGGGCGTCAGGGTCGTTCCAAAAATGTGCGTAGCTGCCTGGCGCAGGGGCTTGCTGCTCGGTTTAGCGGTAATTTCAAAACCGATGAGTTTTGGCTCTAAGATAAGACCCGTGCTATGGAAGGAGACATGAGCGGTACCGGTGACTTGCAGTTCACCGTTTTCTGCCTTTGTAATTTTTCCAATAAAAATTTCAGCTGGAATCTGCGTATTATCCACGCCGGGAGCTACACACGAAGAAAAATATGAACCCTCGCTTAAATCCTCGTCAGGACTTTTGGCATGTGGTAGGGCATCTTGCATGACGTCTACTAACAGGCGTTTTTCTTCTTCGTCTAAATCCTCACTCCTAACAAAGCGCATTGAGTCGGCAACATTGCAGATTTCAATATCATCTATGCGTTCGATGACAAACTGGTTGCCCGAGGCATCTTGCGAGATATCAGTTGGGCGTACAATACGCCGCTCTATTTCACCTTCATTCATATGTTTAAAATTTACGCCTCCTACGGGCCGCGTCAAGGATTTTTACCGCATCAGCAATAACCCAGCTACTGCGATCAAGCTGCCAATAATTTTGCGCGGAAGGTCTTCGCGTTCTTTGAGGAAGAGGGCGGCGGCGATGAAAATAATAACCACTTTGAAAGTTGTGATTGAGGAAACAACACTCAAGTTGCCCACAATGTAGACTAAGAAAACCCAGGAGAATGCTCCGAGAAAACGCACTATTCCGGTAACAAAAGTATCTTTGATTCCGTAAGTATTTTTACTACGGAATATGAGCATGGCGATACCCAGAGTAATGCACTGCGCCCACCAGCTAAGGAGCGTGCCGCCGCTAAAACCAGTTGTTTTTTGCAGTGCCCGTTCAGCGACCAGGAGGAGTCCCATCGCTATACCGCTTGCTAGCATCATGACAAAGTATTTATCAAATTTGAATCTGCCGATGCGGTGTTTTTTAGAAATAAGGAAAAGCGCGACGAGGAGTAGGATGGTGCCGAGAATTTGTATCGGCTTTAAGCTCTCGTCAAGAAAAAGCGTTGAGAGCACGATAGTCATCGGCGTATAGATGTTCAGGGCAATCGTTGAGACGCCGGCTTCAACATATTTTTGAGCAACATATGAGCCGATGAAGTATGCGGCGCCAAAAATACCACAGGCGATGGTAAGCGCGGTGAGAACGAGCGGATTACCTGCCAATGTGAGAGGGGAGACGAGAACTAAAGAGAAGCCGAGTATGCCCAGCATGAGCATTACCCAGAATGCAAGCGCTATCTCTCCGCCCTCCGCATACTTTGTTTTCAGCCAGCGGAGTTGCAGCGGTGAGGCGCTTGATGCGACAAAGTAGAAGAGGTACGCAAGAATAACAGTGGTCATTTTACGCCATCAGCCCAAGCACAACCGCCATGACGGCGACGGAGGCGAGGTGGTAGATGATGTTGAAGAGGTAAAGTTTCACCGAGCGCTTGCCCCAGAGAACTTCGTTGAGAATCACGGTGGCGATAAAGCCGAGCCAGATCCAGAAGCCGATAGACAGTGTGCTTAGGATGTCGGTCCTGCCAATTTGCGTGGCAATGCAGGAGAGGACGCCGGCGGCAACGAGGTTGGCGATGAGGCCGATAATCATCGGGCGGAGCATCTGCTTTTTCATTTCGGGCGTGACAATCTCGGGCATCGTGATGCCGGAAAGTTTCATCCACTGCTTACCGAATAAAAGGGGACTGTGCCAGGCCCAGCCGAGAAGCCAGGCGGCAATACCAGCGACAAGAACGGGGAGATAGTTCATAGTTTTTAATGTTAAATAGTATTACTTTAAGTATAGCAAAAGAGATCGTCCGGCGCAGCTTCAGGATTAACCAGTAATCCAAGCGAGCGCGATGACGCTGATGACGGTTGTGGCGACGCCGATGATCTGATGGCGCTTGATGAGTTCTCGGTTTACGAAAATTCCCAGGAGGATAGTGATGACGATATAGCTTTGGCCGATGGCGGTAGTGATGGCGATCGGGATGCTTTTTGCGCCATAGCAGAATCCAATCCAGCCGAGCGTATCAAAAATACCGACAGCCAGGAGCGCCCAGGGGTGAGCCCGAAAATCAGGGCCGATCTTTTTCAGTTCACCATGCTTGGCCAGGTAGATCACGGTGATGACTAGAATAAATACCCATATACCATAGACCGTCAGCAGAGGACTGGTCTTCTGACTAGAGATTCCGGCTAACAGATCGGCGAGCGCCATGCCAACGGCGGTAATGAGCGCGTAGACAACTCCTTTTTCAAAGATGCGTTTGTGATACTGAAGATGCGCGTGATGTTCGGTTGCGGCGAGAGTGATGCCGATAAAAATTGCGATGATGAGTAGCCACCCTGCCCATGAGATGGATTCAGACCAGATCAAGACGGCGAAGATGGCGGCGATCGGCAGTTCAATGCTTAAGATCGGCTCCATAATCGCGAGCTTGCCTTGCTTGAGCGCTTCAAAGTCAAAAAGGGTCGCCACCAGCATGACGAAGCCGGTGATTATAGGGTAAAGAACATCGCCAAAATTTTGTATCTGCGTCAGTTCTTTATATACAAGCGGGAAAAGTATGACCGTGCCGATAATGTTGATGAATATCAGCGTCCGCCAGATGCCTATGACACGCACATTCCTCTGAATAAAATAATCGCCAAGGCCCCAACCGACCATCGCGACGAGCGCCCAGAGAATGCCGATAGAAGAAGTAGACATATCAGTGAATTCCATAAATATAGTATAGCAATGAAAATAACCCCAAGCACTTGAGAAGATATCCAAAATAATCTACAATGCATTGGTATTTGGAGGCGTGGCAGAGTGGTCGAATGCGAATTCCTGCTAAGAATTCGAACGGGAAACCGTTCCGAAGGTTCGAATCCTTCCGCCTCCGCTAGTGTCAAAAAGCCAGTCAGAGACTGGCTTTTTGATTTGTGTTGCGGGAGGATTCGAATCGCCGGAGTTCATTTTCAGAGCACGGAAAATGAATGAGGCGGTGCCCAGACCTTTCCCGAGTGACTGACGAGGGAAAGAGTCGCGGGCGAATCCTTCCGCCTCCGCAGTTAACATTTTTTATCGAGGACCGAGATACTTCGATGTAATCGAGGCATAGCCCCAGCGTCTATTATGATATGAATAATCTTAATCAAGGAAAGCCCCCAAGAGGAATGAAAGTTGTTTTGATTTTACTCCTTCTCGGTGGTTTTACAGGTTTTATAATTTCACTCGTCGGCACAACTCCACCTTTCGGAGTTTCAACTGATGCGTGGAAAATGTTTGAGTTGTCTACTATTCTATTCCTTATCGTAGTCACCATCGCGGGTATTTCGTATTTCATAATAAGCGTACGGAGTGGTAAGTGGTGGACGACCCGTTATGTACTCTTTGGCGCAGGGCCAAAATCGGAAAAAGCAGAACTCAAGGAAAAGTAAACTACCTCCCTTGATAGTAATTCAACTAAGCGACCGAGACACCTCAACTTTGGCACTGGTACGAGCCCCAACAAACTCTTATACTGATTGAAAGTGCCTGGTTCTAGACCGGGACACACCGCGAAGAACCGGCAGCAGCCGGTTCTTCGCGTTTGAGTCGGAAGGATTCGAAGACCGCAGCAATCGAAAGGCAGCGAAGGATCGCTTTTGCATGATATACTTATTCGTAATGCTGAAAGAATTTTTGGCTTTCCTGAAAGAATACAAGATCGTCGGATTAGCGATCGGTTTTATCATGGGTGCGGCGAGCACCAGTCTTATTAATTCGTTCGTGAAAGATGTTTTAATGCCTATTGTTGAGCCATTATTGTCTGCCGAATCCTGGAAAGAGGCGACCTTGACCATGGGGCCGGTGCACATCACCTACGGATCGTTCATAGCTGAATTACTCAATTTCCTGATCCTGGCCGTTATCATCTTTTTTGTCACCAAAAAAATCCTTAAGATGCAGAGCCAGCAAAAATAGAGGAAGCTTCATGAATATATTACACAAGCGCCGACGCGATCAGTTACTTTCTCTAGTGGCACTTGTTCTGATACTGCTTCAGGGCGCACCTGCTTTTGCGCAAGCCTTACCGACGGCCGATACAATTATTGCTCCAGAGCCAGGCGCGACTGCTATCGTCGAACCGACTGCGGATACTACCAAACCAGAATTTATTTCCATTACCGCGCTTTCTGCGCAGCCAACAACTTTCCTCGTTGCCTGGACAACCGATGAGCTGGCCTACGGTACAATTGAGTACGGCTTAACCAGCGCGTATGGCTTAGTCACCGCCCAGACCGCCATTACTTCACTTGAGCAGGCGCAGACGCTCACCGGACTCACTGACGGCACAACCTATCACTATCGTATTATTGCCACCGACAGCGCGGGCAATATTTCGTATTCCGCAGATCATTCCGCAACAACCGCGCAGGCACCGACCCCAATTGATAGCGAGCCGCCGGTCATTGCCGAAATAGCCGTCTCCGGCGTCAGCACCGGAGCCGCCACTTTCACAGTGCCTACCGATGAGCCATCGACCGTGCGGATAGAATATGGCACCACAGAGCAGTATGGGTCGGTGGCCGGGAGCGGCGAGGAGTTTTCAGTTAACCACAGCATTATCTTAACCGGGCTGACTGCGGATACAACATACTACTACCGGGTCATCGCAGAGGATGTCGCTGGCAATATCAACACCTCGCTTGGCAACGAATTTTTGACAGCGCCCTTACCGGTTGTTGAGGAAGAGGTTGTCCCGATTGTTAAACCGCTCGCTATCATCGACCCTTTCGTCTCCGAC
This sequence comes from Candidatus Harrisonbacteria bacterium, assembly GCA_023255625.1. Classification (GTDB taxonomy): domain Bacteria; phylum Patescibacteriota; class Minisyncoccia; order UBA6257; family 1-14-0-10-44-23; genus JAHFLF01. The sequence continues at coordinate 159,297 of JAHFLF010000001.1, read as the reverse complement.
ATTACCACCTCAACTGTAAAAATCGTCTGGCAGACCAACAAAGCTAGCGATGGCGTCCTGTGGTATGGCGCCGCTACTAGCGACACTGCGGCTGCCTCGCTTGCAAGCGGTTCAACTTCGCATTCGGTTATTGTTAAAAATCTACAGCCCGGCACTAATTACAGCTACCGTATTGTTGCCACGACCCCGACCGGAGAAACGGCAACGGCTGCTGATCTTGAATTCAATGCGCTCGCAGCCGCCGTAGTATCAGCCCCGGAACTCGTTATCTCTGATATTGAAACAGCCATCGGCGAGTCATCGGCAACAATAACCTGGAAGACGAATATTCTTTCTGACAGCACAGTTGCGTATGGCACCTCAACTGCGTATGGATCCATCGCCCTGAGCGCGGCGCTCACGACCAGTCACTCCAAGACGATTACTGGACTAGCGGCAAACACGCAGTATCATTTTCAAATTACTTCTGCTGACGAGGCCGGCAATACGGCGTTAACCGAAGACTATGTATTTAAAACCACTGCCACCGTGGCACCGGAGGTGACTGCTCCCGCCGTACCTGAATTACCAGATATCAGCACTGAAGAAGACATTATCGAAGCCATAACACCTGCTGCCGAAGAGGAGGAGTTGGCTGCCTCTGTCATTGTTGTGCCAACTCCGGCTTCGCTGGTACCGCCGCCCTCGCCAACCCGTTCTGGTGGCGCTCCGCCACCGACCCCGCTTAAGCATTTGGCGCTGGTTCACGCCGAGGCGCTCGATGGTCAGGCGATTTTTATTGTTGATAGGCCATCTGCTCATAACGACGCCCGCATTCGCATTGTGCGCAACGGCCACTGGACACCAAAAAATTCACACGACGGCACTACTATCTATCAGGGCCCGCTGACCTCTTTTACTGACACTAAATTAGTAAACGGTCACACCTATCACTATGCAATTTACGGCGTTGACAGCTATCGCGGCGTCTCTGCCCCGGTGCTCATAGAAATTACTCCGCAGGCTGGCAAAAACCAGGCATTTTTAAAGGCGACCCCGGAGGCCCTGCAACGAGCTCCGCACTATGTGTTAGCAAGCGATAGTGCAGTCGGGACGACCGGACGCGAGGTGCGCCATATCCAACTCCTGCTCGCACAAAATCCTGCAGTCTATCCGGAGCAACTCATAACCGGCTATTTCGGAGGACTCACTCAAAAAGCAATCACTCGTTTTCAGGTCAAGCACGGCCTTCCGATAACCGGCAGTGCCGATGCGGTTACAAGGACCAAACTCCAGGCAATTTCAAAGACACGCCAGATTGTTCAAAAATCCTCATTCTATCGAAACTTAAATATTGGTTCAGAAGGAGCCGATGTTCTTTCATTGCAAATATTCCTGGGTACACAAGGCTACTATCCGCGAGGATTATTTACCGGCTACTTCGGCCCACTAACCAAGCAGGCCCTCACTCGCTTTCAAGCCGCGGCGAGTATCCGGCCGGTGAGCGGATATTTCGATACAGCGACCCGCACGCGCGTTGAGCAGATAACGACGCAGAAGGAAACACGATAACGGGGCGGCCGAACTAGTTCGAATAGCGCCCACGGAGGCAACATATTGCACTTACTTGTTGAACCGGCGGCGTAGTTATTTGACAAATGTTTTATGATACTCTATAATTTTTAAGTCACATAGACACAGGAACAGGCGTCGAGTTTCTCACATTGTAAAACACACACAACATCATATGAACGGAACAATCAAGACTATTACTCCTCGGGGATTTGGTTTTATTTCCCGCGAAGGTGATCCAAAGGATCTTTTCTTCCACTCGAAGGATTTGGTCGGAGTCACTTTCGATGAGCTCAAGGCCGGCGATGCCGTAACTTTTGAAGTGGTTCAGGGCGAAAAAGGCCCGGCCGCTGTCAATGTTTCTCGCGTAGCCGCAACTGCTTAGTCGGAAATGTATCAAATCAAAACACGCCGCGAGCTTGCGGCGTGTTTTGATTTTCTGGCAGATTTTGTAGAGCGGGTATCGGGTAGGATATACTGTAAGCCATGACGCAGGAGCAGGCACTAGATATTTTAAAAACAGGGGAGTCGGTTTTTTTGACCGGCGAACCGGGCGCAGGTAAAACACATACAGTCAATTTGTATGTGCAGTATTTACGCGATCATCAGATTGAGCCGGCGATTACCGCCTCAACCGGTATTGCGGCGACGCATATCCACGGGATGACGATTCATTCCTGGAGCGGAATTGGGATTAAGCAGGTTTTGACGAAAGATGATTTTGAGAAAATGGCGCACAACAGGTTTATTAATCGGCGGCTTCTAAAAGCAAGCGTTTTAATTATTGACGAGGTTTCGATGCTTTCAGCCCGGACTTTAGATTTGGTAGATTCGGTATGCCGGAAGGTGCGGAATATTGCGCGGCCATTTGGCGGATTGCAGGTCGTCTTAGTCGGTGATTTTTTTCAGCTGCCGCCTGTCTCGCGGGGCGAAGAGAGTGACTCCCGATTTTGCTTTGAGTCTGATGTCTGGCAGGAGCTCGCACCAACAGTTTGTTATCTGACCGAGCAGCACCGGCAGGACGACCAGGATTTCTTATCAATGCTCTCTGCGGTTCGATCAGGTGATTATACAGAAGAACACCGCCGGTATTTGCAGGGTCGCGTTGGTCGGCACGAACAGGTTATCGCCGAGCTGCCGCGTTTGTTTCCGCACAATGCTGATGTAGATACAATTAATACGCGCGAGTTACGTAAGCTGACGGGCGGCGAAAGAGAATTTTTAATGCAAAGCAGCGGGCCGGATAAGTTTGTTGAAGCATTGAAGCGCGGCTGTCTGTCGCCGGAACGGCTGATTTTAAAGATTGGCGCTTCGGTGATGTGCACTAAAAATAATAGCGAACTGGGTTTTATGAATGGGACTCTGGGCGTGGTCAGTGGTTTTTCTCCAGATAATGGTCAGCCGATGATTACGACTATAAATGGTCAAAAAATTATTGTTGCGCCGATGGAGTGGGACATTGAAGAGGAGGGTAAGGTTCGCGCCAGCATTAGCCAAATTCCTCTGCGGCTCGCCTGGGCAATGACAATTCATAAGAGCCAGGGGATGAGCATGGACGCCGCTGTGATTGACCTGTCCAGTTGCTTTGAGTTTGGCCAGGGATATGTGGCGCTCTCGCGAGTGCGGCGGCTGTCCGGACTGCATTTGTTAGGATTTAACGAGCGGGCGCTCCAAGTGCATCCGGAGGTGCTTTCGCGCGATGAAGAGTTTCATCAAAGGTCAGCGGCGGCGGCCAGCGGTTTGGAATATAGTTCGCGCGATGAGCGACTCAAGCTACAGGAGGATTTTCTTGTTGCTTGTGGCGGGAAAATTAAGAAGCAGCCCGCCGGTTCGCCGAGTACGGCGAACCGGAAATCCAAAACCGAAAAAAGCGAGTGGCTGGCCAAAAAGAGAGAGAAATCTCCAAATGCTTACGAGCCGTGGAAAAATGAAGATGACGATTCTCTGCGACTACAATATAAATCCGGCGCAACCATTCAAGAACTTTGCGAGTTGTTTGGCCGGAATAGCGGTTCGATTCGTTCGCGACTTAAGAAACTAGAGCTAATTGATTTTTAAATTTTTTATCCACAGGGCGTCAGCGGTTGTGTTATACTTTCTGTATATGAAAACAGGCCACTTGAAGGGTCATTAAACTCGGTATCCGAGAGACGATCCTCTTTAAAATCCTGCGTTATCAGCTGAACGCGGGATTTTTATTTAGCGTACTTCTTCGTGACTCGTGCTACGCACGAGTCACGATTCTCTTGCGAGCGTTATTCTGTCCTGCCCTAAGCGGGGCGTGTCGCAGCTCGGCGGAGCGAGACCAGAGGCAATTTTTCAGCAGAAAAATATGCCGGCCCCGTCTGGGCAGGACGGAATAACGCGAGTCTACTTCCACAAATCCCAAACATATCCTGCGACATTGACGGGCTGGCCCTCCAGCGGGAAGTGATGTAGGTCAATGAAGGGCAGGGAATTGCATTCGATGATTCCCCAGTTTTGCGTGTGCGGATCTTTAGTAATATCTTGAACAATAAAATCAAAACCCATGACCGGGAAATTCACGAGCCGGCCGACCTCTTCTAAAATGCGTTTTGTTTCCGGATGGGTTATCTCGATTTCCTCGGCCTTGTAACCGCCGTAGCCAACGCCGATTTTTTCCATCAGATCAATTGTCTGTCCTTTTGGTAAAATTGTCTCCGTCGTGTAATTGTTTCTAGACAGAAAGTTTTCAATATAAGGCGTGATTTCAACCTCGTGCACATCCGCGTGCTTATTTTTATTTTTTAACTGAACAAGTTCGGTAATCGTACTTATGCCATCACCGGTGACGCGTGGCGGGTCGCCGCGTAAAACGCCGACGAGCTTGTCATTAACAATTGTGGCTCGGTAGACGCTGCCAATCAGGTGCTCCTCCATAACCAGCCGTTCTGCAATCTGTTTAGCCGCTCGATAGGCCTCTTTCAATTGCTTTTCAGTATGAATGTTGGTAGTCGTATGACGGCCGCGCGAACCAATCGCCGGCTTGATAATCACCGGCCTTTTGAGCATTGAAAAAGCGCGCTTCATCTCTGGCCATTTTTTAAAGCCGCCACCACGCGGCGCGGGCAGTCCGGCCTCGAGCAATCGTTTTTTGAGTTGCATTTTGTTATCCAGCCATTGTTCTGATTCGAGATTCAGATGACGGGGGATTGGCAAACTTTCAAAATAGATTATTTTGCCATTTATGATGGCACGGAAAAAATCAGTCGCCCGACCAAGAATATGCATCTGCTCCATAGTGATTCCGCGCCGCGCCGCCTCCGTCCAGATGACTTTAGAGCGGGTAGTGCGCACCTGGGAGATATCTTGAGTAAACCGGACAATGCCCAGGTTTTCTAAAATTTTTACGCCCAAAGGCGTGGCTTTGTAAAAAATCGGATCCAGTAGTTTATGCAGTCCAATCCATTGGCTGAATCTATCCAACGGTTCAAGAAGCAGCGCCATTGTCTCGTTGGCTTTAACGAATTGATGCGGGACTGGATTGTTGCCGCAGTAGTAGCATTTCATAGAGATATCATACATCTGGTCGGCGCTGTCCGCTAGCTGTATACTGTACTGATGCAATGGACCGCTCCTGAATTTGCGCATAGTGAACGCAGCGCCGGCTGGCATCTCGCGAGCATAGCGATTGCCGGCATTTTAGTAATTTTTGCGCTTTTTCAAAAAAATATTTTATTCGCCCTGTTTGTGATTATCGGCGAGCTCCTGATTTTATTTATGGGGCGGGCGCAGCCGGTTAGTTATACTTATGAACTTACCGAAGAGGGCGTTAAGGTAGACGATCAGCCGCGGTATTTTTTTAATAATTTGAACGCTTATTCAATTATCGAAATTAATGCGGAGTATGTTGAGTTGATTTTGCGGCCGCGGGAAAAAATTTCTACCTTTGTTCGTCTGTTGTTGCCGCGTCCGCTCGCCGCAAAAGCAGACGCCTTCTTGTCTCATTACTTGAGACCTTTTGATTACAACGAGGGATTAGGCGAGATAATCATGCGTCGGATGGGGCTCTGAAAAAAGAATTCAGTAGAAGTAGGGAGTAGAGATAATCGGCCGGAATCTTGCTCTGTTGATTTAACAAGTGTATAATATAAAAATGGATGAAAAGATTGTAAAAGCATGGTCAGCAGCCGTTATCACAAAAGTGCACATTAATAAATGGGTTGCGCTTACTTCAGATTATCAGAAAATTATTGCCATTGGCGAAAGTCTTTCCGAGTTGCTTAAGAAAACGGCTGATAAGGAAAACAAAGTGGTTATTAAGGTGCTTCCGCAGCTCGGCTACGCCCCAAATGTATTTTTTTAAATGAAATTTCGTTATTCGCCTGCCATCGGAGTTTTTGATTCAAGAAAAAGGATTGTCAAACGGCCCATTCTCGGCTTGGAGCTTAAGTTCGCGGACGGAACCTATGGAGAAGTTCCTGCGATTATTGATTCTGGCGCTGACACAACAACACTCAATATTGAATACGCCAAGGCGCTTGGCATTAAACTTGAAGAGAAAAAAGAAATCATGGGCATCGGTAGCGGCAAGGTCTCCGTCTATTGTGGTCAATTCACTTTCAAGATTAAAGATTTGAAGGAATCAATAACGGTTCCCGCATGGTATGTTGATAGTGAAAATGTGAATATTCTATTGGGCCAGGAAGTTTTCTTTGAGAATTTTCGCATCAAATTTGAAAAAGATCATGAAACCTTTGAGCTTACGGAAGTTAAACGATAGGATATACCTACGGTGATAAATGGCCAACTGAAATTCCCGAGTTTAAATTAGAGAGTTAAGGTGTCTAGGCAGTAATACATTATTTGCAGGTTGTCTTTTCTGGTATTTTTAGATATGCTCTATGCACCGAAAGCAATGCTCTTGTCGTTCAAAGCCGACGCAGTAAGCCGGCTCTCCGACCTCGTAGTAACGAGCGTCGGAGTGGATAATTAAATAGTATGCTCTTGTCGTTCAATGGATAGGACAGCCGCCTGCGAAGTGGCAAATCTAGGTTCGATTCCTAGCGAGAGCACAAACACAAAAAAACGGCTTAGCCGTTTTTTTGTGTTTTTAGGAATCGTCTCCCCATGAAAAATTCATAGAATGGACCGCCGATCATGCCAACCGCGAAGGATTCCAATAGCTCCTCAACGGGTACTCCGGCGACGAATATGCCGCTTAAATTGTGTAATTTCCAGTACAAGTGGAACATTTCAGGAAATATGAGAGTAAGTATCCAGAGGCCTACAATGGATAGGGCGCCGACTAGAATCCCGCTCATGAGAGAATCAAACAGTAGGTCTTTGCGGAGCCATACATAAAAACTAAAACAAAAGAGTGATGCGAGCAGCGCCGCGTATAGCGAGTTAAGGTTCAAGAGGTAGATGGGCACGATAAAGAGTGCCACGCCTCCCATATAAAATGGTGCCAAAAACCAAACCCAGTGATGCTTTCTATTTTTTCGTTTTGCGAGAAATTTACCGAAGATCTCTTCGTAGATGACGCTCGCTATTCCGCCTTTTAAAAATCCATACAAAAAATCTTCAAGTGATCCGATTTGATATCCTCCAACAAAAAGCGGTTTGAGATAGCCGGGATGCCAGTAATCTCTCAAAAAAAGAGGTTCTGCGAGAAAAGAAACGAGGCCGAAAACAAGGCCAGCCAAGAAAATTATTTTCCACAAATCCTTTCTATGGACAAGCAGCAGTAACCAGACCGGAAAAAATATTAAAAAATCCCCGATGAGATATGTATATTGATATGATAGCATGCCTAGAGCATGGACATTACTGCCAAATAGCCGTTAGGGGGCTATGTATTTTAATGCATCTGAACTGGTACGGCAGCAAGGAGCTTGAGAAAGAGGATGGTCAGCCCAATACCGCTTAGCAGGCCAAGTACCGCTAACGCATACATAGTTCGCTTTGCTTTTTTAGATGACTGCGGCTGCAGAACTCCTTTTATCTGCTGGATTTTTTTGAAAATTTCCAGAGAATAAAGCACTATCAGCGGTTGTAGCATTACGCCGCTAACTATGGTGATGATTAAAGTGCCGACCACCGTGTTCGTTCCGCCGAAGGGGATAGTTACTAAGAGAAGCGGAATCATGAGTATTAATCCGACCACTAACAAACGGCCGAAGATTGTAGCTGTATAACCTTTGGCGTAATCCTTGCTAAGTAGCAGGGCGTCTATTCCTTTAGCGGTTCCGCTGAAAAAGATAAAGCCAGTGAAGAAAAAACAGAGCGAGAGTATGATGCCCGGGATAATCAGCAGAGTTGTGCCGCCCCAGATGATAAGGAGCATCAGGATATTCAGCCACAGGAACGGGAAAAATAAATTAAAGACACGGCGATATGCCTGGTCTGCGGAGGTAGTTTCTCCGGCTGCTAATTTTAGTCCGGCGGTAATGATTGCGCCGCCAGCTAAAATCGATACTAGAAAATTAACTATTTCCAGGATGAGTCCGCCAGGCGTTGTGGTGAGTGGCTGCGGGAGTGCTTTAGCGCGCATAACGGCGACAACGGCGGCGAGTATGGTTGGCGCGGATATAATTGTCAGAAATAGCCAGAAATTTTTGCCAAACACAGACCATGCTTGTTTAAGCAGAGCGATCGGGCCGGGCAGATTTGGGCGGGGAATTACGGTTTGGGAAACTGGGGCGTTCTCCATATATTTATTATTGAATTAATTGTATTGACTTATTAAGCGCTGGCGTACAGCTGCGGACTAGCAGCCCGCCTGGGATTTTTTTGACGGCATAATTTGTCTTGGCTGCGTTTCCGGTCGCCGGGTCGAAGGGGATAGAGGTCAGATAGTTTGGGGCCAGAACTGATGTCAGATTTAGACAGCTGTCGAGAGTATTTTCAGTCGTCGCGGTTCCTGTACCGCTGCCCCCGCCAGTGCCGTTGTTGCCGCCACCAACACTGGCGATTTCCGGCCCGCCACTTTGGGTATCAGTGTCTAAGATTAGTTGATATTGTAGATAACGGTTGGCTGGGACATTTGGCGTGAGCGTCGCCGGCGTTAGCGCGGTGTTTGTCTCTTCGCTGAAGTAAGTGCCGGCAGTCCCATCTGGCCCAACAAAGGTTTCGCCAACACATGCTGCATCGTTGCAGCTGCGGACGCGCAGTTTTGGATCGTAAGCGCCGCGTTGATAAGCAGCGGTGATTTCCGGCGCAGTCAGTTGCCGGTTGAACAGCGCTATCTCGTCCAGCGAACCATTAAACCAGCCATAACCAGTGGATTGAGATGCGGCTCGGTGGCCGATGTAAAGTTTTTCGGTGCCACCCGCCCAGTTCAGCGGCCCGGTGGTGCGCGGCGCGGTGCCGTCTAAAACCCCATTTACATAAATATTCATTGTCCCCGCGTTCCAAGTCATAGCTACATGATACCAGGTATTATTTAAAATATTCGTTGCGCCGGTGATTGACTGATTGGAGGTCGTAACTCCGTTGTTCCAGCCCAGGTACATTCTTATATTTGCCGGGCCCGTGACGAGATTACGATACACTTCCATGCTGTACCCGCCCATCGCGAAAAGGTTGCCGTTAAAATCCGGTTTGCGGATGATGCCCATGCCGGTATTTTGCGGAATACTGCCGGCCGTGATGGTCGGATTTATCCAGAGCATGACTGTGCCGCTGGTGTTGGGCAAGTTCAGGTTAGCCGCGGTGTTGACCTGCGCGTAGCCGCTAGTGCCGTTAAACGAAAGCGCCTTATTAAATTTGCCGGCGACGCCATATGTTATGCCACCCATATTCGCGCCATTATTACTGTTGCCGGAGACATCGGCGATCGTGCCACTCGTTTCGTTGGTATGCATCAGTAAAACATTGCCGGTCATTGTGGCGCTACCGGTCGGGTAGCCGGTTTCAATCGCGCTAAAGGGCGAGGGGAGCTCTTTACCGTAGGGCGCGCGTGGCAGCCAGGAAAGCGCGTTCCAGGTTACTGACGAGCCGCCGTCAAAAATTTTGGAAAGGTAAGTGCCGGTTTTATTGATCAGGCCTGTGCCGGTGAGACCGATTGCAGATGTGCTGATATTCCACTGGGTGTTGGAATGTGTGCCGGCGTCAAATTCCGGCTGGGTGTTGTCTGCGAATGAGGTAATGCTCTGTGGCGGGGGAGGGATTGTGTCCGGGCCACAGCTAACGGTACATCCCGATGCAGCCGTTCCTAGCATTCTTAGCGTCGTATCAATTCCGGCCGGGTAATCGGTAAATTTTTCGATTGCATAATGATTGGCCGCTCCGGAGATAGCGGAGATGTCGCTTAGCCGCTGTGCGTTGCGGGTGGTACCAATTTGGCGCGTCGGGTTAACGCCGTTAATAACAATCCCGGCCAGTAGCGCAAGAATGCCGACTGTGACCATCATTTCGATTAGGGTGAAACCTTCTTGGGAAGGTTTCCCGCCTCGCCGAGTCGAGTCGAGGCCGGGTAGGGAGTAGGTTCTAGGGAGTAGACGAGGGAGGTGGCGCATACATTCAGTATAGCAAAAATATATATAAAGAGAATTCTTGCTTTGGTCGTTAGTGTCAGAAATTGACAAGATTATTTTTTTGATGTAAATAAGTAGTTATAGGAGGTGCTCCATGAAGAGCCCAAAGCAGCAGCTAAAGCGTCTGTTCGCAGTGACATGCTCCGGGTCGGTCTACCTGATGTCCGACGCCATCAATGAATTTGGCGACCCAACCGTGAAGAAGGTTGCCGGAAGGGCCAAGGCCAGTATGAAGGTCGGCCACCAATTTGTGGGTGGTTCGATGGTCGGGATCGGCGGAGGTGGACAGATCGGCGGTCTGGTTCTCTTCTACCCGCAGACGAAGTACGGTCGTCAGTTCTGGCAGATGAACAGTTCCATGCTTCGGGGGCGCACTACCGACATCGTGGCGCTCTTCCGAACCAGGAGGGCCGCCGAGCTGTGTCGGAAGAAGCGCGGTCTGAAGGAGTGGGACCCGCGTTGGCGCAGAGCCACTCTGGGGACTGTCGACGCGATCGGCCAGAACCACAATGTCTTCGTCCTGCCGGAGTGCGTGAAGCTCGCGATTCTGGGGAAAGCATTGATGACTTTGCCCTAGCAGCTAGCAGCTCTCGATCCTCGGGGCGCCCCAGCCGCCCCAGCCTAGTCCCTGACGCGACATGGTCGTGTTGGGGACTGTGTTTTTTAAAGAAGGCGTTTTCTACGGAATGCTATTCCCGATGCGGTTTTTAGATACATCTCAAATGAAAATGCTTTTTCTTTGCTCAAAAATCCGCATACCCATACAATTTTCCACGGCCTGAATTTACTCGTATGCTTGTTGGCTCCGGAGTTGTGTGACGCTAATCTTGTTTTGATATCAGGAGTAGAACCAATAAGCAAAAGAGGGTTTACCATTCGTCCTTCTTCGCATAAAGCTTCGAAGGACACTTCTCTTCGCTGTTGTAGTTATATTATTTGAAGTACAAACACTATTTTTCTGAAGTGCTTGCACTTCGTAGCCCTACCAAGGGCGAAGAAGTGAGCGAAGTACGGGAATCGAACCCGTCGCTCCTCGTTGGCAACGAGGTGTATTACCACTATACGAACTCCGCAATGCAGATTATTCTACCAGATATATCCTCAACTGCAAGGTTTGCCGGTGCTTACTAACTAACCGACTAACCGTCAACTAACTAACTGACTATTTTCCCGGCGGGGGAGCCGACGGGCCATTTACGAAGGGCGCACCGGTGGGGCCGGTGAAGTCGACCGGCTGCTGCTGTACTCGCTGCTGTACGCCGCCGCTAAAAAGCGGGGCCAGGTAGATTGCGAGCATGCCGAACACGACGATCACAATCAGAGTAACTTTGAAAAACTTTTTAGTTGCGGTTGTAATGGCCATATAGAAATTGTATATCAAATCTGTCTGGAAATCAAAAACCCGTTCCCTCACAGAACGGGCCCCTGACTGATATTTAGTATACCACAGAAAACTATTTTACCGCAGCCCGGAGGAGCGAGCCGGCTTTGAATTTAGGCGAGTTAGAGGCCTTAATCTGTATTTTCTCACCAGTCTTCGGGTTTCGGCCGACCCGAGCGGCTCGCTTCATGACTTTAAAGGTGCCAAAGCCGGTAATGCCGACCTCTTCGCCTTTTTTCAGGGTGTCGGTAATGGTGTCAAAGAACCATTCGACAATCTCACCGGCTTGTTTCTTGGTCGGGAGCTGCGCGCCTTTGTACAATGCCTCAACCAGATCATCTTTTTTCATAATTTATATATAATTTTTTTCGACTACTTTATTAATGCCGCAATTATACACGAGCTTGCGTTAGACAAGCAATAGCGCGGGTTATCCACAGGGGCCATTGGTTAGTTGGTTAGCTAGTTAGTTTGTTAGTTAGCGAGACTGGAATTTCGTTTCTACCAACTAACCAGCTAACTAATTAACCAACTAACTAAATTCCTATCGCGCGTATTCCACCGCCCGGGTCTCGCGGATAACATTTACTTTAATCTCACCCGGATACTTCATCTCGGTTTGGATACGGCTGGCAATATCGCGGGCCATTTGCAGTGCGGCAAAGTCGTCAATTTTTTCCGGTACAACAAAGACGCGCACCTCACGGCCGGCAGAAAGAGCGTAGGCCTGTTTCACGCCCGCAAACTTGCTGGTGATCTCCTCCAGGTCTTTCAGCCGTTTTATGTACTGTTCGACGGTATCTCGGCGAGCGCCAGGGCGGGCTGCAGAAAGAATATCGGCCGCCGTAACAATGTAGGCCTCCGGGCTGGTAAACGGGTAGTCCTCGTGGTGGCTTTCCATTGCGGTGATTACCGCTTGCTCCACGCCGTATTTCGCCAGAATTTTCCGGCCAAGTTCCACATGCGTACCCTCGACTTCATGACTGATGGCCTTGCCGATGTCGTGGACGAGCGCACCTTTTTTGGCAATATCAACATTGCAGCCGAGTTCGCGGGCAATCATACCGGCGATGTGCGCCATCTCCAAAGAGTGCATCAGCACATTTTGTCCGTAGCTAGTGCGGAAGTGTAGCCGGCCGAGCAGCTGCAGAATTTCTTTCGGAAAGCCGGCGATGCCGACCTCGAGCGTGGCCTGTTCACCAATTTCCTGCATGCGGCGGATGAGTTCAGTTTTACATTGTTCGACAGTTTCTTCGATGCGCGCCGGCTGGATGCGGCCGTCTTTAATCATCCGCTCGAGCGTCATGCGGGCGATTTCACGGCGCAGCGGATCAAAAGAAGAGAGGATGATTGATTCCGGCGCTTCGTCAATGACAATTTCCACTCCGGTTGCTCGCTCCAGTGCTTTAATATTGCGCCCTTCACGGCCGATAATTTTACCCTTGATGTCCTCGCTCGGCAGATGGAAGACACTGGTAGTAACATCGGCGACTTGGCTGCGTGCATAACGCATCAGCGCGGTGGTAATAATCTCCGAGGCCTTCTTTTCAATCTCGTCGCGTCGCTCGTGTTCAACTTTTTGGATACTGGTAACCAGATCGCCCTTGTACTTCTCGGTAACATCCTTAATGATCATGGCCTTGGCATCCTCCTGCTTCATGCCGGTAATCTGCTCGAGGTGAGCAGTTGCCTTAGCGTAGGCGAGCTCGGCCTGCTCTTTGACCTGTTCTACCTTTTTAATTTCTTCGTTGAACTTCGTCTCTCTGGTAGTCAGATTTAGCAGTTGCGCCTGCAAAGACTCTTCGCGTTTTAAAAGTCGCTCTTCAAGCTGGTCTAATTTTTGTTTCCGTTCGCGTTCTTGTTTTTGCCCCTCGCTGATTTGCTCGGCGGCTTTTAATTTTGCGTCAGCGACAAAATGCTCGGCCTGCTTTTGCGCTTCGGCGAGTTTGGCTTGTGTTTGCTGCTCGACTGATCCGGCGTTCTTAGCTCCGCGCGAGTGGCGGAAGTAGTAACCGGCCGCGATACCGAAGACTAAAAATAAGACTAAAAATACCCAGACAAAGGGGTTGGTCAGAAATTCCATATGAGTAGATGTCCCGTATGTTCTTCACAACCACGATCTCGATCATGAAATTTTTAGGGAACAGAAATACATTAGATAGTAAAGTGAGAAAAGTCTCACTAGAAGTATACGGTAGAGAGCCGTTATAGGTCAATAGGTTAACGGAGTGCCCGGGATTTTTATTCCTGGGGCACAGGTGTAATTTTCTGGAGAAAATTCACCCTCGCTCTCGGCCCGTCGGCCTGTGAGAGTCCCCAGGAATAAAAATCCCGGCTGTTCCGCTAAATAGAGCTGTATTGAGCGGTGACGGCTGGTTAATTTTTAGTATAAAAAAGATGTGCCGCGGGTTGGCTTTCGCCAACCCGCGGCAGCAAGGACTAGATCGCTAGTCCTTTGGCGGCGTTGTTCGAGCCGCGAACGAGGCGTCCGTAGCGCCCAGGCCGTACTTGGCCAGACGCTGGTTGAGCCAGGGCAGGACGAGTTCCACGAAGCGGCGCTGCTGCTCCTGGTTGGCCGGATCGGTGAACTCCCGGAAGTCATGTTCCCAACCCGGCTGCTCGAGCTGGACCAGGAAGAAGTGGAAAAGCGCTTGCTTCTTCTTCCAATCCATTTCCTTCTGGTTGAAGTAGATGCCCGGATCCGATATCTTCAGAGTGACGGAGTATGGGAGCTTGGTGCCCGGATCGTCCGGATTTAGCAGGATCTCTCTGGATTCAGGTAGAGGACTCCACACTGTGTAGAGCTCTCCATCCGTCCACTCCCAGCAGCCGTACGGGTACTTGGTGTAGCTGCCGTCGTTTCTGACCGCGACGACATAGCTGCCCTTTCCCGAGAAGGGCACGAACTCGAACAGAAGTGGTGCGAAGCACATCAGGAAACAGAGGATCCCAAAGAAGAAGGACAGTCTCTCGTTGATGATCCCGTCACCTACGCCATGTTTCCTGTCATACCTGGTGCATTCGCCGAGATAAATGGCCGCCGCGAAACAGATAACGATGAGTACGACCCAGATGAATCCCAGCACTGGTGGCTCCTTTCCATTCCCTTGAGAGTACGCCTCTCAAGCGTTAAATTATTCTTTTTCGCCTATAAAGTCAACGGGGCTAGATGCTGCTAGATGCTGCTAGAGGCTGCTAGAGGCTGCTAGAGGCTGCTAGAGGCTGCTAGAGGCTGCTAGAGGCTGCTAGAGGGTGCTAGATGCTGCTAGAGGATGCTAGCAAGGGGTTCGGGTTAGAACGAAACCGCCGCGGCCCGTACTCGGGCCGCGCCAAGCTAGTTTCCTCTAAGTTTACCTATCAACCTCTAGCAGCATCTAGCAACCTCTAATCCCTATCCCCATGTTATACTTCTAAAATGGACAAAAAACCAATGCTTGTTTTGGCAATTTTGGACGGTTGGGGGATAGGCCGGCCGGATTTTACAAATCCAATCGCCAAGGCCGATTTGAAAACCATTCCGTATCTGGCGCAGCATTATCTGGGTGGCGCCTTGCAGGCCTCGGGAATTGCAGTTGGTTTACCTTGGAACGAGGTGGGTAACAGCGAGGTGGGGCACTTAACTATCGGTGCGGGCAAAGTTTTATATCAGCACTATCCGCGTATCACTTTGGCTATCGAACGCGGAGAGTTTGCAAAAAATCCGGTTTTTCAAGACGCATTTACCCATGTTAAAACAAATGATTCAGCGTTAAATATCGCCGGACTTTTAACCGAGGGGGCTATCCATGCAGCATTTGATCATCTGGCGGCGCTGATTCAGGCGGCGGCGGATAACGGAGTGAAAAAAGTGAATTTGCATCTATTTGCGGACGGCAAAGATAGCCGTCCTCATTCCGTTCTTCAGCTTCTAACTAAATTACGGCAGGTTACAGAACAGGCCGGAGTGGGTGCGCTGGCCAGTCTTTGCGGCCGGCATTTTGCTTTGGATCGCGACAGTCACTTTGATCGGACGCAGCGCGCCTATGATGCGATCACCGGCACGCTCGCACCCGAACCGCGCCCAGTAGAGGAGTTAGTTAACCATCTATATGATGCCAGTCCAGACCAGAGTGATGAGTATTTGCCGCCGATTAGCGTGGCCGGTGCCGGCCGGCCAGTCCGAGACAACGACGCTTTAATTTTTATTGATTTTCGTGAGGACAGCATCCGGCAGCTGGCCGGCAGTTTTATCGAAAAAGAGTTTGATAAATTTCCGGTTAAGCAATTTCAGAATTTGTATATTGCAACGATGACCGAGTATACTAAACATTTTAAAGTTCCGGTTGCCTTTCCGCCGGAGGAGATAACCAAACCGCTTGGCAAGGTGATTTCTGAAAGCGGATTGACGCAGCTTTTAATCGCGGAGACCGAAAAATATGCCCATGTTACTTATTTTTTCAACGGTTATCGCGATGAGCCGTTTCCGGGCCAGTCAAAAATGCTGATTCCATCCCGCAATGTTGAGAGTCATGATAAGGAGCCGCAAATGATGGCTTTTGCGATTGCCGACCGAGTTGTTCAGGCCATGCAGAAGCGGGAATTTGATGTAATTATTTTGAATTTTGCCAATGCAGACATGGTGGCACATACTGGTAATTTTGCTGCAGCGGTTATAGCAGTTCAGACCGTCGACGAGCAACTTGGTCGGATTGTAAAGGGCTGCGAAGAAACCGGCAGCTACCTTGTGGTTACTGCGGATCACGGTAATGCCGAGGTGATGATTGACGCGATGACCGGCAGCGTGGAGACGACACACGATTTAAGCCCGGTACCGGTTTATGTGCTTGGTCCGGAATTTAAGCGGGCAGAGCCGAAGCCGGCCAGCTCGACTCCGGGCGCAATCGGCATTCTATCGGATGTTGCTCCGACTGTGCTGGAGCTTCTAAAAATTTTAAAACCATCAGAGATGACCGGACAGAGTTTGCTACCTTTTTTGCAGTAGGTTATGAAGCCGCACGACTATAAGTTTCGAATTTTTACGCTTCGCCATCTGGGATTTGTCGGTATTTTCGCCGGCATGGTTTTTATTGCTTATTTGATAGTTGGCTCCGGCGTTATCGAAAATTGGGTTTTGCGCGGCGGTTCATGGTGGCTAGGGCTGGCGTTTCTGGGCGGGTTACTTTATACGACATTTTCGACGACACCAATTGCAGTTGCGATTTTTATTTCGCTAGCCGGAGCCGGCGCGCCCGGATTTCTTGTAGCAATGCTCGGCGGGGTCGGGGCAGCGATTGGTGATACCGGTCTTTTAGCCGCGCTACGAATTGGTATTATAGATGAAGCGCTCGCTTATTTTGCCAGAAAGACTCATGGAGCATTTGCAAAGTTTATGCATCGGCGGCTGGTGCGCATTGTTACGATACTACTCGGCGGCATAATAGTTGCCTCGCCTCTGCCCGATGAACTGGGTATTGCTATAATGGGTTTAACTCATCTGCCAAACCGCTACATTATGCTCGTCTCATTTTTTTTCAACACGGCCAGTATTGCGACGATTGTCTATCTCGCCCATTAATTGAATATTGGTTATACTGGCCATATGACACTTCTTTACTTTGTAATTTTGCTGATTGTTTTGCTCTTGGGTTTTACCTTCATCTGGTGGTATTTGCGTCGCGCGGCCATGCCCAAAGAAGATGGCCAGGGCATGGTGTTGCTTCAGCAGCAGCTTCAGCAACTTACCCAGTCGGTGGACTCTAAACTTGGCGAGAGCCGTAAAGAGATGACCGAGAGTGTCCGGCATCAGTTTAGCCAAAGTCAGCAGCTTTTGCGCGAGATTAGCGAACAGATGAATAAGTCTTTGGTTGATGTCACACGCGAGCAAACGAAAACGAATGAACAGACCAAGCAGTTTGTGACTATCGCAGAACAACTGGCGAATCTGGAAAAAACTTTAAAGCATCAGAAACAGCGCGGAAATTTGGGCGAGCTTTCTTTGGAGCTGATTTTGTCGAATATGCTCTCACCTGGCCAGTACTCGCTTCAGTATGCATTTAAAAATGGCGAAACCGTGGATGCTATCATCTCGACCAAAGAGGGCATCATCTGCGTTGATGCAAAATTTTCATTGGATAACTATAACCGCGTTACCAATGCCATTGATGACAATCAGCGCGAGGAGTTAGAAAAAGAATTTAAAAATGATTTGAAGAAAAGAATTGACGAAACAGCAAAATATATCCGGCCGGAGGAGGGGACTTTGCCGTTTGCCTTTATGTTTATTCCGGCTGAAGGTATTTATTATGACCTGTTAGTCAATGAGGTTGGTTCAGTCAAGGTTAATACTCGCAATTTGATTGACTACGCGATGCACGAAAAGCATGTCATTATTGTTTCGCCGACAACTTTTTATGCATATCTGACCTCAGTAATTTATGGATTCAAAGCGTTTAAGATTGAGCAGGGCGCCAAGGATATAATCAAGCGGGTTGATGAGTTGGGCAAGCACTTAAAGGCCTATGATGAGTATATGAGTAAGGTTCACAACTCCCTCGGCACGACAGTTAACCATTTCAACGCCGCCTATAAGGAGCTTGGCAAGGTTGATAAAGATGTTACCCGCATCACCGGTGAAAGTATGGAGCTTGATGTCAAACGGCTCGAGAAACCAGCTTCAGATGAATGATTGCGGATTTATGACAGAGGAAAAGAACAGAGAGTTCCGAGTTCAGCAATTACTAAACGATAAAAAATGGCATCTGTTTATTAAGCGCACCTGGATTTTTCGGCATATTCCGTTTATAGAATTTGTCTTTGGCAGCGGCTCGCTGGCCGTTGGTAATGTTGATGAAGAAAGTGATTTTGATGTGTTGATTGGCGTGCGCACCGGCCGGATTTTTACAGCCCGATTTTGTGCGGCGCTCGCACTGGGACTTTTTGGCTGGCGACGGGCGAAAGAGCACGGTAATGCGGCGGCGGCGAACAAGGTTTGCCTTAATCACTTTGTCACCGAGGCGTCATACCGCCTGCGGTTACCGGTTAATCCGTACTGGAAGTTATTGTACAAGCGATTAGTGCCGGTGTATGGAATGCGCGAAAATATTCAGGAGTTTTATGATGCAAACTCTGATTGGGTCGGTAAAAGGATTTTGGAATCTGATCTGCGTTATGATCCGTCGCGCGATTCGAAAATGAAAAAGTTTTTTGAAGCGTTTCTTGGCGGGCGAATTGGGAATTGGTGTGAGCTACGGCTTAAGCAATATCAGAGACACAGAATACAGCGGGGGATGCAGGCACATAATGATTCGCACAATATGGCTCATGAGATGTGGATTATTGGGGCAGGAGAGTCGGCGCGCGTTGAGCTTGCCCCGCTGATTGTGTATTCAGACGAGGAGTTGGAATTTCATCCGGATCCGGCGGTGATTGAAATAAGGTAAAACATATTCGGGTCAGCGCAGACGGCACCGTCCGTATTTTTCTGGTGAAAAATCGGTCTATACTCTCCCGCCGTCGCGGTCCGAGAATTGCCGCTAGCGCTGACCCGAATATGTTTTACGAAACATCTAGTTTATACTTACAGGATGGCTCAAATTGATGACCTTCTCAAGCAGTATTTGGATTATTTAGAGATTGAAAAGAATCGCTCGCCGAAGACGAGGGTTAATTATGAACATTATTTGAGTTCGTTTTTTCGCCAGCAAAAAATTAGTAAGCCAAGTCAGATTACCGAGTCGGTGGTTCGTGAATTCCGCATCACGCTTGCACGTACGCCCGGACGGGATGGCGCGATGCTGAAGAAAATCACGCAG
Organism: Candidatus Harrisonbacteria bacterium; assembly: GCA_023255625.1. GTDB lineage: Bacteria > Patescibacteriota > Minisyncoccia > UBA6257 > 1-14-0-10-44-23 > JAHFLF01. The sequence goes on along the minus strand of JAHFLF010000001.1, from coordinate 140,074 downwards.
AACTATTATGTTATTGCGATTCGCAGTTTTTTAAAGTATCTGGCCAAACACGATTATGATGTGCTTGCAGCCGATAAAATTGAGCTGCCAAAAATTGCCCAGCGCCAGATTCAGATACCGGAGTATCGCGACTTCGAGCGGCTCCTTGCTGCACCAGAGGGGGATGGCTTGCGCGCGCTCCGCGATCGCGCCATTTTAGAAACCTTGTTTTCAACCGGGCTGCGTGTCTCCGAACTTTGCGGATTAAAGCGGTATATTGATTTTAGCCGCGGTGAGTTTACCGTGCGCGGGAAAGGAGAGAAGTTACGCGTAGTGTTTTTATCAGACAGCTGTCGCGAGATTTTGAAGCGGTATTTAGACAAGCGTGGCGACGCGCAGGAGTGGCTGTTTGTTGGGTTGAGTAAGCCATCTTTAAAATCGAAAAAACCACCGAGGGTGCTTGGCGTGATCTCTCCGCGCTCCGTGCAACAGCTGGTCAATTTTTATGCGCGCAAAGCCGGTATTGCAGAACACATAACACCGCACAAACTGCGCCATCTCTTCGCAACAGACCTGTTGGTTAACGGGGCCGATTTACGCTCGGTTCAGGAAATGCTTGGCCACAGCAACATTGCCACAACGCAGATTTATACGCACCTGACTAACAAGCAGCTTGGCGAAGTACACAAAGCGTTTCATGGTCGCAGGAGGTAAGGTTTGTTTTTTTCATCTGGAATAATACGATTTTTTATCGTACCATATTTCTACCATGGTAGAAATATGGTATTATGTACGCATGAAGAGAAAACAGATTTTATATTTTTTGTCAGATGTCGGTCGTACCAGTGCAGAGATAGCATCCTTTTTGATTGGTGGCGGCTTTGGTCGTCAGAGGGGGATTCGGGCGGGTTTTGCGGCGGCGCAACAGGTTCGCCAGCAGTATGACAAGAAGCATTTTGATGAGCATCAAAAACGACTTGAATGGAAACGCGCGCAACGGTTGATTCAAGCATTAAAGCAAGACGGACTTATTAAGAGTACCAGAATTGGTCGTGAAGCTCATTATAGTATGACGCAGGCAGGGAAAACTTGGGTCCATGAGCATGAAAATGATCTTTCTGATATCGTACGCGCAAAAAAATATGTTGCTACGCCCAGCGATCGCGTCACTATTATTGCGTATGATATTCCACATACGATGCGGCAACAGCGCGATTGGTTGAGGGGTGCTCTTGGTCAGTTTGGTTTTCGATTTTTGCAGCGAAGTCTTTTTATCGGTAAACGACAGATACCGGAGAGTTTTATTGATGATCTCGCCGAAGCCAATTTAACTCAGTATGTTGATATTTTTGAAATAACGAAATCTGGCACACTGCGATTTCCAGGCAAGAATCTCCAGGTTAAGATTTAGCGGAAGGGATGTGGTCTCAAGATAACAGAATTCCCAATACCATAAATCTACCATGGTAGATTTATGGTATTGGGAATTGGAAGTGTAATTTGACATTTCCTGACTGGTGCTCTCGAGAGGATTTGAACCTCTAACCCTTGCGGGACGTGGTCCTAAGCCACGCGCGTATGCCAGTTCCGCCACGAGAGCATTGATGTAGTATCTCGTATTTTAGATATAAAATCAAAACTGCCCGGAAAAATATTCAGAGCAGTTTTGATTTTGTCTAGAAACTTTTTCCAAATTTCTATCCCTGTCCGAGCAGCTGCTGAACAACGAAGGAGATGCCGCGGGAAAGGAAGGCGACGGCAATCGCGACAACTGCGTAAACAATTGTCTTGTGGGCCTTGCTGATCTTCTCCTCATCACCACCGGCGGTTAGATAGCTGAATGCGGCGTAGATAATCATGATCACGGCGAACACCATGAGTGCGGTAAAGAGCCAGTCGATGATTGTGTTCATGACACCAAGGATTCCTTCAAAGCTGCGGATGCCCGGCGGAGGGGTAGTGGCCGGAATGTCGATGGCTAGAGCCGCCATTGGCATAAAGCTAACGACTAATAATGAGATGAATGTAACAACTTTCTTCATAGAATAATTTTAATATTAAAGCATTAATAAATGTCTTTAATTTAGTATACCACAGGTATAGCGGGGCTGTGTATAGTTGAGCTGTTGGATAAATATAAAGACCCGCAAACCCAGAGTTCCCGCCAAGATGAGCAGGGATACCTTTTACTGCTCCCTATGGTACGGACTTCGCATTGGTTAAATGCTAACCCGGTTTGTTGAACTGGCGATGGAAAAGATTGACAAATGGTATGAAAATATGCTAAATATGCTGTTGGTGGGGAGTTCTGTCTAAAACAGGAATTTTCCGAATGTACTTTGAAAACTAAAGAGCGTTCAAGGGCACGAACAGGATTTTTGCGGGGCATTTTATCTGGTCCGCAAAAATCCTGTTCGTGCAATGTTGGCCTCGTGTGGGGCCTGCATGGGACAGTCGAATAGGGCCAACGCTGGCGTACGGCGTGGCTGGCCCGGTTTGGGCCGTTGGTTTCTAACGACGGCCCGTTCTACGGGCTGGGAGGTAGCGATGACTAGTCATGTTGCGCCCCCGGCGGTAGTATCGCCCGGGACAACAGTTGCACCGGCGGGGCACGCTTTCGTGACCTGCACGGTTCTTGAGGGGGAGGAGATTGAGCCTTTCCTCAAGAGAGAGTTGACTCCGCATTTCCAGGGCTTGGGTATCGCCTACGCGATTGCTCTGGTCTCGATCTTGTGCGGATTCATCTGGATGAGCTGCGCCATTTTCGGCATGGTCATCGTGGGTCTGGGTGCCGCCTATCTTGGCGTTCTCTGGTTCTGGCTCGCTATGTTCGTCCGTTCAGTCGGTGGACGATCGTATGCGGTTCAGAGCAGTGGCGGCAAGATCCGCTCTGCGACACACGGGCCTGGCCTGCACAAGGTCGGGATCGGTAACAGGATGGCTCAGATCGAGACAAATCCGTTGCCGATAACGATCGAGGTGGAACAGCAGCTCACGACTCATGAAGTTGTCAAAGTCACCTTCCAGGTGACCGTCTGCCCGGACCCGCGTATCGCTGACTCGGATGGGTTGAACGTCTACGGCAACTGGGTGATCGAGGGTGCGAAGAGGAGGCAGAGGAACTTTGCCGCGCATCACGTGGAGGTCGGTATCAGGGGTCCCATCAAGGGGCTCCTGACGTCGATGCTTGCGAAGATGAGCCGCAAGGATCTTGACGAGAACAGGCATGCGCTTGCGCTGTTCGTCGAGTCGGAGTTGTCACTGCACATTCCGTTGCACAAGGACGCGGCATTCCGGCGAAGAGTTGAGGGTGTTGCCGCCGGACAGTCACTCGTTGAGATTCTGCCTGGCAATGTGCTTGTCTGGTACGGCAAGCACGCAGTTGCAGTACGTGCAGCGCTGGATCAGATGAATGTGCTGTTCAATCAGGGCGGGATTTCTGAAACCGCTCTGTCACACCACGAGCTGCACATCGGATGCACCTTCGACAACTGCGAGCTCATCGGGGTGGTGTATGACCCTAAGAGCATCGAGTATGCGCAGAAGGTGTTGAAGTCGCAACAGGATGCCAAAGCTGCGGAGCAGACGGCTCCTGGTGTCACGGCGATGACGGAGAGTGCTGTCAAGCTTGGTGTCACGGCGAATCTTGCCTATGCCGGCGCGCTTGCGCAGGCAGGCATCAAGGTGGCAGATCTGAAAGTTGTCGTAGCTGACGATGGATCGGTCTCGGCGGCGGCGCGGCTTGCCGCCGGTCTGACGGCCGGCGGTCTGTCTGTGCCGACTGGAGGTTCGACAACATGAGTAGCAATCCTGCCAACTCCGCAGATGCACCCGATGATGTGGAGGATTGCGTGAGCGTGGCCAGTTTCGGGCGGACGAAGCTTTTCATGGGGCTGGCCGCCGCGATCACCCTACTCCTTCTTGGAGCCGGAATTGCAGTGCTGGTCTCCTGGCGGCCCAGCGCTGTGAAGAGCGTACCTCCGAATCTCGACGGAGGGGAGTACACGCTGGCGTTCCCGGGAGCCGTTGCGGCTTTCCCGCTGCAACCCGGGCAGTGGGCTCGTGTAGAGGTAGCGGCCGGTCTCTCGTACACGATCGAGGATGTGCAGGAGATCGGCAAACGAGTGTGCAAGCGGAAGTTCCGCATCATGCTCGAGGATGGTGGAGCCATCCTGGGCGAGAACTCCGTCTTCGAGACGGCTCGCTATCCGGTCTTCTATGTCGAAGCCGGACTCCCTGACCAGCAGTTCGAGGCCAGGGCGCTCGAGAAGAAGAAGTAGCGCGGTAGAGCTCCACTACCACGCGCAGCACAAAACGAGGCCCGATTGGCGTCTCCCGCAAGGGAGTATGTTGCCAGTCGGGCCCGTTCGATTTTAAAGTCAATTTTTCTATTTCAGAATCTGGTAGACGATGAAGGTAATTCCTTTGGCTAACATTGCAACTGCAATTGCAATAACTGTGTAGATGATATAGTTCTTGCCTTTTTGCGTTCCCTCCTCGCTGCCTCCGGAGAAAAGATAGTGATAGGCGGCGATAATCAACATAACAACCGCAAGTACCAAGAGTCCGGTAAACATCCAGTCAGTAATTTCCTCTATCGTTGCCAGCAAAACATTTGGCTGAAGATTTGCGTTGGTTGGTAATTGGCAGGGCTGACCGCCGGCAGTACTGCCTCCGCCAGGACAATCAATCGCAAGGGCAGGAGTCATTGGTACGATTAATGCTAAAAACATTACAGCGAGCGGCAGAATAAATATGATTTTTTTCATATACTGTTATTTTACTGATAATAGTGTTTTTACAAGTGGAGCCACGCCTTTGGCCAGCATCGCGACCGCCAGAGCAATCACGGCGTAGACAATCGTCTTGCGAGCCGCAGAGGTTGCCTCTTCGCTGCCGCCGCTAAACAGATACTTATATGCGGCTACTATAATCATTATCACAGAAATTATCAGAATACCAGTGAATAGCCAATTGGTGATATTTCCTAAAACCTGCATAACGCCTGCGGCATCTTTTGGCAGACCCTTCAGCGGGTCATCTTCGGCAAGGGTAAAAACTGGGGCGAAAACGGGCGAAAGGATGACGCTACAGAAGAAAATTTTTACGCCGAGAGACCGAAACGCTTTGCTCATAGCAATTTATTTTACGGTTAATGCTGATTTGATTATGTCTACAATGCCGTAAGACATTAAGAGCAGGGCGTAGCCGATAACTGTGTAAACAATCGTATTTTTTCCTTTTGAGAATTTTTCCGCCTCACCGCCGGAGAAAATCATTTGATAGCCGCCGACCAGCACGAAGATAATTACGATGAAAGGGCCAACTTGAATAGCAGCAAAGCGGAAGATCTTGTCAAATAATTCCGGCAAGCTATTTACATTGAGCGGGTCGGGCAGGGGAATGCCATCTTTTTTGGGGTCGGTAATAGCATATGCAAAGACGGGCAGAAGCAGAGTGAAAAAAAATAATGAAAATCGGCGCATGTTATTGTATTTCTATTTGATTTCTATATTGGTCGGGCCAAATTTTTGGGTATTTACATCCAGGGCTTTAAAAATGTATCTGACAATCAGCGTCGAAAGAAATATAATCGCCAGACCAATCGCGGTTACCCGGATCATCTTCCATGCTTGAGTAACTTTTTCGCTGTTACCCGCTGAAGTCATTATAGTAAATCCGGCATAACCGAGCAACAAGACGGCGATGGGGATAATAATGTAGCTGATGTAGCTAATGATGTTATAAATTACCTGAATTGCGTCGTCCAGGCCGCAACCGGGTTCGCCTGGGCCGATATTGGTGTTACTCGGCTCGCAATCCGGAATAATGCCGTTACCGAGGTCGCTGGCTTGAACATCTGCGCCCGGCAGTGGTTTCTGACTGGCGTCTCCGACTGCCAGTGCTATTTGGCTACCAGAGATTAATATTAGGGCTAAGAGGGTCGAGGCCAGTAGAATAGCGCGATTTTTTTTCATATAGAAAAATCTAATTTTCTGATCTTTGCATAATCTGGGTAACCTGATCTTCGGCTTGTTGCAGCCCGCGCTGCGAGGTCAGTTGGCCGGTAACAATTGATTCCAGCATGCCGGCAAAGGCGACATTAATAGCAGTGCTATCAACTTGTGGCCAGGAGGTGGCCATGAGTGCCTGCTTGGCAAAGACGCCGACTTGAGAGTCGTTGGTCGAGGCGGCGATCAAAGAGCGCAGGGCCGGTGAGCGGTGTGCTTCGTTTAGATATTTAGCATTCGTCGCGCCATCGCCGGCGGTTGATTCATCTACAAATGTCCAACCGACGGTTTTGTTTTGACTGGTGGCCGAGACGCCCAGTCCGAAGTAGCTGGCGTAGGTTATCGGCCGGTCAATATTTTTTGGCTGGAGCATCGGGGCGACGCCGATTTGTAAAAACGGATTTTTTTCTTTGAGTTGCTCGAGCTGATAGCCGTAGTTAAAAATCATTGCGACCGACTCTTCGGCAAAGCCATCAATAGAGTAGTGGAAGCCGCGATCCCAGGTATAGTTTGTGCTTCTGGAATTAGCGAAGGAAAGGTAGAAGTCCAAAGGACCCTGGCCACCGTTTGCGAATGTAGCGGAGGAGAGACCGTCATTAGTCATTTCTACTCCGTACTGAAGCATCATCTGAAAAAGCAGATCATTTGCCTCATTAATATTTTTATTACTACCGCCGATTGCCGCGGCGGCCTGGGTTATTCGGCCACTTTCATCTAGCTTGCGAAGCTCCGGGATAATCTGCGCGAACTCCTCCCAGCTGCGCGGCGGCTGCGCAATGCCGGCGGCGTCGAACAATGCTTTGTTGTAGATTGTGGCGAGCGTGTCTATATATAGTGGCATTGCGTACACTTTGCCTTCGCGTACAAAGTCTTTAGTCGCAACCTGCGGGTATAAATCCGCGAAATTAACCACGGTAAATTCTTTCGGGTCGCGCGGATCAAGTTTGTTGTAATGCTTGGGCAGCCAGGTGTTTTTGACCATGAAAACATCAGGGCCGCTGCCGGCGGCTAGGGCATTGATTAAGTCATCTTCATAAGTGCGGGCATCGAGCGAGCGGTAGCTGATATTGACATTCGGGTGTCGGGCTTTAAAGTCGGCGATCAGAGTTTTACTAACCGCAGTTTCGCTATCAAAAACTCCCCAGACGACTAAGTCGCCGGTCAATTTATCGTTTTGATTTGCTACCTCCTGGCGCAGACCCGGAATAATGCCCAGGAAAATAAGAATACCGGCCAGGATGATAACTCCGACAATGGCCACGATGATGGTTTGAGTGCGGGATAGTTTCATAGAATTTATGATACCACAAATATCGCAGCTTTGCTTTTTAGAGGGCACAGGCATATTTTTCTGCTGAAAAATTGCCCTCGCTCTCGCGCCGTCGCGCTCCGAGAGTCCCTCTAAAAAGCAAATCTGCGATATTTGTGCCCTAGAAGCAGATGATTCCAATTACATGGTCGCCACTTTCCACATTCATAATTCGGACACCCTGCGTGGCACGCGAGGCGGTTCGGATTGAGCCAATATCAGTTCGGATAACCTGGCCCTTGGCTGAAAGTGCGATCAGTTCTTTTTCATTTGAAACTATTCGCGCGTCCATAACGGCGCCGGTTTTGGCTGTAACCTCGGCGGTTTTGATGCCTGATCCGCCACGGCTTTGCAGGCGGTATTGGCCAAGCGGAGTTTGTTTGCCATAACCGTTGCTCATCACCACGAGCAACTTACATTCTTTTTCCTGCTCCTTTGTGATGACATTCATCGAACTGACAAAATCTTTGCCCTTGAGCTTGATCGCGGTAACGCCCGCGGCGGAGCGGCCCATCGAGCGTGCCTGTTTTTCCGGGAAGCGAATTGACTGGCCGTCGTGAGTCGTAATGATTATTTCATCAGTACCAGTTGATAGTTTAACCCACTGCAGAGTGTCGTCTTTGTGTAGCCCGATTGCGATAATGCCAGAGCGGCGAACATTGCCAAAATCGGCCAGCGGCGTTTTCTTAATCATGCCGCGGACTGTACTCATAACTAAGAACATAGAACTTAGAACCGAGGACTTTGCATCCTGTCCTTTGTCCTTAGTCCTTTGTCCTAAGTCGCTCGGATATGTAATAATCGCATTTACTTTTTCTTCAAGCGGCATCTCCAGGAAGTTGTGCACCGGCTTGCCCTTGCTCTGGCGGCTGGCCGCCGGCAATTCCCAGACTTTGGTTTGGAAGACGCGACCGCGGTCGGTAAAGAAGAGCAGGTTGTCGTGCGTGTGGGCAAAGTTGATTTGAGAAATAAAGTCGTCGTCGGCAACATCGGAGCCGATGAGCCCCTTGCCGCCGCGGTTTTGCACTTTAAAGCTGCTTGGCGCAACGCGCTTGATGTAGCCGCTCTGGCTAAGCGTGATAATCGTCTCCTCGTTGGCAATCAGGTCTTCTTCGGAGAAGTCCTTTATGCCGCCGGCTACAACGCGCGTACGTCGCTCGTCGCCAAATCGTTCCCGGACTTCTTTTAGTTCTTCTTTAATAACGGCCAGAATTTTTGCCGTGCTTTTTAAGAGCGCTTCTAGTTCGGCAATCAGTTTTCGTTTTTCTTTCAATTCCTCTTCTATTTTATATCTTTCCAGGTGCGCAAGAGTCGCCAGTTTGGTTTCCAAAATTGCATTTGCCTGCAAAGCGCTGAATTTGAACTGCTTCATTAAGTTGCCGTGCGCCTCTTCGCGGCTGTCGGATTTGCGGATCAGGGCGATGATTTTGTCGATTGCCGAAAGCGCTTTTTCCAGTCCCTCCAAAATGTGTTCGCGTTCTTTGGCTTTGCGCAGGTCGTGTTCGCCGCGGCGCTTAACCACTAATTTGCGGTGATCTAAAAATGCCGCCAGCATATCGCGTAACGACATAGTTTGCGGTTGCAATCCGCCGTCGGTTAGCGCCACCATGTTCACGGCAAAGTTTTTCTGCAAATCAGTATATTCAAAAAGTTGATTCAGGATTTTTTGCGGATTGGCATCATTTTTAAGCTCGATGACGATGCTCATGCCGTTTTTATCGCTCTCGTCGCGGATGTCGCGTACGCCCTCGATTTTTTTCTCCTGTACGAGCTCGGCCATGCGCATCAGCAGTTCGCTTTTATTAACTTGGTAGGGGATTTCTGTAACCTCGATATCAAAGCCCTTAGCGCCTTTTCGCTCGCGGATTTCCGCGACGCCACGCATGGTGATTGGGCCGCGGCCGGTGGTGTAACACTCTAAAATATCTTTTTTATTATAAATGACGCCGCCGGTCGGGAAGTCCGGCCCTTTGATAAATTCAGTCAGATCCTCGGTCGTTGCCTTCGGGTTATCGGCCAGGTGTAAAGTTGCATCAACAACCTCGCCCAGATTGTGTGGCGGAATGTTGGTGGCCATGCCGACGGCGATACCGGCTGTACCGTTTAGCAAAAGACTCGGGATTTTAGTTGGTAAAAATTTTGGTTCCTGCTTGGTGCCGGAATAGTTTGGCGTCCAGTCCACAGTGTCTTTATCAATATCAGCCAGTAGCGCCTCGGCCACGCGGGCAAGTTTGGTTTCAGTGTAACGATAAGCCGCGGCCTCGTCGCCATCTACCGAACCCCAATTACCCTGGCCGATACAGAGCGGATAACGGAAACTAAAATCCTGAACCATCCGGACAATGGTTTGGTAAATAGAAGAGTCGCCGTGCGGGTGGTATTTACCCATGACCTCGCCGACGATGTCGGCTGATTTTCGGAATTTGGCATCAGCGGTTACGCCCGAGTCCCACATGCCCCAGAGAATCCGGCGCTGCACCGGCTTTAAGCCGTCGCGCACATCTGGCAGAGCACGGGCGACAATCACGCTCATGGCATAGTCCAGATAGCTTTCTTTTAGCTCATCGGTGATTTCCCGCTGCTCGATCGCGTTATTTTTTGCTTTTGGTTCTTCGTCCATCTGGGTAGAAATTATGAATTAAGGATTAGGGGCTTCGGCTTCAAATTGAGTGCTGCTGGCGGCTTTTTTAAATTCTATCACTGTGCTCGAGATATCTGCCTTGGCCTTGTTCCAACCGGCTTTTATTTTTTGGCCCAGCGACTCTAGCGTGCTGGCCTGGCCGTTTTCTGTTGTTGCTGTTTCAGATTTTCCGACTACATCTGAATTCAGCGCACGCATTGAAAGGATCCAGATTCCGATAACCAATAATCCGGCGATCGTACAAAGTAGAATGAGCCATCTTTTTCTCTGCTCGTACTCCTGTCCCTGAATATGTTTGATGAATTTGCGCATCGGCTTAAAGAGTCAGAACCGCGACCTGCATTTTTTCTCCCAACTCTTTCTTTTTAATTGATATTTTTTCAGTCGGGACGCTTTTCATGCCAAGTTGTTTGAGAAATTCTGTAGCATCATCGCTTTTGCGTTTCAGCCCCGGGACTTTAAAGAAACAGGGGATAACTAATTTTGGCGCAATTTGCCGGATTAGTTTTGCCGCTGCATCTTGCGCTATATAAGGTGCGCCGCCGGCCGGTACAATCAAAATATCAACCTCGCCGAGCTCCTCTAAAATTTCCGGATCATTAAAATCGGCCAAGTGGCCAAGGAGCCCTACCGAGAGATCGTCAGTTTTGATTTTGAAAATGCTGCGCAGTACATCTTTATCGCCGCTTTTGGTCAGCGGCCAGCCCAGGATTTGAATTCCTTTTGCTTCGTATTCGCCGGGGCCGGCGATCATCATCGCTGCCTCCTCGCCAGATACAGCATTGGCCGAAACCGGTTTTTCGTCCTCCGGTGTAAGCGGGTTCATAATTGTCTTGAGAATGATGTCAGTCTTAAAACGCGGCGCAGAAAGCCCGGTGTATGATTCAACCGGGTCGGTCATTATCGTCACGCCATTTTCAACAATTTTAAAACATCCTTCGCCGTACCAGTTAATCAGCATAGTTAGTCGGTTAGTCGGTCGACAGTTAGTCGGTTAATGCGTAAGAGAAATTTAAAAACGATAGATATATTTTAGCAAAAAATTAGCCGTAGTGCAACTGGGAAAATTGACTAAATATAAAAAATATTATATTCTGATTTTCCAAACGGCGCATTGTCGTTTCGGTAAGGAGGCAATCGTGAAAGACATTACAGGCGATCTAATGGTGGTCGTCGGAGTGTTCGCTGTCGGAGCGTTTCTCGCAGCGCTCTTTCTCAATGAGGAGAATGTTCGTCTGCGCAAGCAGTTGGATGAGCAGAAGCCAAAGCCGGCCAAGAAGGGCGAGGTGACGATCAGCCAGCCGTATAGCGGGCTCGTCACGGGCTCGATATCGCAGTTCAAGGGGTATCCGCTGGATGTTCCACGCGGGTCCAGTGCGGTAGTTGCGGCGCAGATCGTCGGCAAGGCAGAACCCGGTCTTCTCGTCATCTTCACGGTGAGTCCAGAGGGAGCAGGCAAGGTCTTTCCGCTGGACTGGGCGGTGTACGGCGATGGGCCACCCCCTCTTCTCGCACAGAGTCTCATGAAGACAAAGTAGGAGGGAGGAGTTCATGGAAGAGGCGGCGTTGTTTTGGCTTGTCACTCAACGAGGAGATAGCGGACGAGTTGCACCAGGACACTCGTGCGGCGTCGGTTTCTGTGGTGCAGTCACGGTGGCCGAGCTCAAGCAGCTTGTCGGGACGAGGGCGGTCGTGCTCTACGAACGACAAGATGCGGCGGCTTGGCGAGTGATCGCTCGGCTGCAGTCTAAAGAGAAGCTGCCCATGGTATCGCGCGAAGGAAGACGCGCGGAACGAACCACTTGCTCCAGTGTTCTGGTGGTCGTCGAACTAGATACCAGACACGAGGAGATGTTCTTCCACGAAACCAGGAGGTGCCATGAGACTTTGGATCATAGCAGTAACTCCTAAGCTGCGCCCGCTCTTTGGGGATTTGCTCCTCAGGGTTGGTTCAATTGGGAGGGCGCACATTCGAGGTAGTCTGCACGAGCACGAGCTTCACGCAGTGCAAGACAATACCTTCGATGTGTGTCAGCGATTGAAGCCCTCTCTCGGAATCCTTGAGCAGGGGCAACCTCTTCACTGCGGAGACTTTAATCCGCAGATTGGTGACGGCCTCCTGATGCTAGAGGGGGACTACGCCACCACAAGGCGCTTCCAGATCTTCCAAGTCGAGGAGATTCTTTTCTAGAAGGAGGTAGAGATGTTGGATTCGTCATGAAAATCGTACGGCTAGTCCGTGCGTCGTCGGCAAAATCCGGCGAGCACCGAGGGTCGTCTACGGACGACCCTTCGGCATTTATTGAGATTTTTCGACAATTTCTTTTTGCATTTTTTGGATGAGTTCGGAGAGGGTTGGCGCGCCATCGTCGCCCCTCTTATGATGTCTGACGGAAACTGTCTTTGCCTCAACCTCTTTCTCGCCAACAACTAAGACATACGGAATTTTTTCCACTTGCGCGGCACGGATCCGTTTGCCAAGAGTTTCATTTGAGTCGGCGAGCTCTGCGCGTATTCCGGCGGCTTTGAGCTGTTTTAAAATCTCCTCGCCATAGTTTTGGAATTTTTCTGACACGGCGATAATGCGGGCCTGCACCGGACTAAGCCAGAGAGGGAAGTGGCCAGCAGTGTGTTCTATAAGCACTGATAGAAATCTTTCGATAGAGCCCATGATTGCTGCATGAAGCATAACAATTCGTTCTTTGGAGCCGTCTTCGGCAATGCATGTAAGATCAAAGCGTTCTGGCATATTAACATCGAGTTGGATTGTGGCAACCTGCCACTCGCGCCCAATTGAATCTTTTGCCAAAAAGTCTAATTTTGGTGCATAAAAGGCTGCCTCGCCCGGAGCTTCAAAGTATTCGGTTTTATTTTCTTTCGCGATTTCTCGCAATATTTTTTCAGCCTTGTCCCAGTGTTCCTGATTGCCGAGATATTTTTCCGGATGCGCCGGATCGCGCAGGGAGAGGCGAAGTCTCAGCGGCATCCCGAAGGCGCCATAAAAGACATGTACAATATTCCAAATTTTTTGCAGTTCTTCTTTCGCTTGCGATATACGGCAAAAAACATGAGCATCGTCTTGAGCAAAAGCACGCACTCTTGAAAGCCCTGAAAGCTCACCGGTTTGTTCGTCGCGGTAACAGGTCGTTGTATTACAATATCGTTGGGGAAGCTCTCGGTAGCTCCACTGCTTACGATTATAAATTTGCGTGTGGTGCGGGCAGTTCATTGGCTTCATCGCAAACACATGTCCCTCGCGAGTATTTATTTTAAATAAATCGTCCTTGTATTTATCCCAATGCCCGCTGGTTATGTAGAGCTCTTTCTTTGTAATGTGCGGAACTTCTACCTTTTCATATCCAGCTTCATGTCGTAGTGCCCAAACAAAATTATCAAGCGTATTGCGCAGCATTGTTCCCTTTGGCGTCCACAATGGTAGCCCGGAACCAACTAAGTCCGAAAAGACAAACAGGTCTAGGGCCGGCCCGAGTTTTTTGTGGTCGCGCTTTTCCGCTTCCGCCATCATGGTGAGGTAACCGTCGAGTTCAGTCTTGCTAGAAAAAGCTACGCCGTAGATACGGGTGAGTTGCGCCTTTTTTTCGTCGCCGCGCCAGTAGGCGCCGGCAAGTTTGGTTAGTTTGAAAGCGGTCGGATCGACTTCTTTTGCCGGGTTAGAGGAGTGGCCGCCTTTGCAGAGATCGACAAAGTCGCCGAGCGTGTAGAAGGTGATGGTTTTGCCTTCTTTAGCAAAATCATTAATCAGCTCGGTTTTATATTTGTTCCACGAGAACTCTTTGAGCGCCTCTTCGATACTCACTTCGCGCTTTTCGGACCTGGTCCAGTGCTTGAGCTTGGCGCGCATTTTGTTTTCGATTTTTTGCAGATCCGCGTCAGAAATGGGCGCGGGCAGCTCAAAGTCCTGGTAAAAACCGTTTTCGATTGCCGGGCCGATGGCGTTTTGCGCGCCGGGGTAAAGATCCCGCACGGTAGCGGCGAGCAGATGGGCTAGGGTATGTCTGATTCCGTCTAGATTTTGATGTGAGTCCATACAGTTGAAAGTTTATGTATTATACTCTAATCCCAGTTTGGTTTAAAGCGCACGACCCAAGGAAATTCTCCGCCGCCCCGCATCCATCGGACCTCGCCAACCGCCAGGTCATCCTGAACACCTATTTGACGGAAGTCATTTTCAAAATCTATTTTAACTCCTTTTTCTCTCAAAAAAGTGTTTCGTTTTAAGAATTCGTAATATGCCTCAACATCCTCCTGGTTTTTGAATCCTACTCCAACAAGTATGGGTCCGGCTTTGTCAACGACCCGGCCTCCGAGCGTGGCGGCAATCTCATATACCGCGCTATAAAAACGCTCCGCGGGTGTATATTCGGCGGTCCTTAAATCTTCTGGCATTTCTTTTGCAGTCGGAATTTCTTCGTGCGGAGTCATTTCCGCCATCTCCTGGGTAGGAGTTTCAACTGCCGGATCCTCTATTTTTTTCTTCGCCACAAGACTAACCAGTCGATCAAATATTCCCATAAATTTATTGTATCTCCTTTACCTGGTCGGCGACCAGCGAAACCTCACCATTTCTAAAATTTAATTTTCCGACAACGACGACAACCGCGCCCTCTTTAAAACATTGCTGATGTTGAACATATATATCCGAAAATACCACAACTTCGACTGAACCGGTATGATCCTCAACTTTTGCAAAACACATCGGCTTACCGGTTTTGGTGATGATGGACTTGACCGAATTAATCATGCCGCAGACGCGATAATTTTTAACATTTGATCGTTCTAATAAAATATCTTTTATCTTTGACGGTTTCATCGTCGCAATCATGTCAGCGTGCATAGAGAGGGGATGATCTGAAACATACAGGCCGAGCAATTCCTTTTCCCACGCCAATTTTTCTTTTTTGGTGGCCGGTGCTGCATCTTTCAGTTGTAGTGCTTTTGGCGCGGCGGTTGAGACAAAGCTTGCGCCAAAGAGTCCGGCTGATTGACCAGTCTCGTTGCCTGCTGTTTTGCGCGCCGTCTGGGCAAACTTAGTAATCTCATCAATGCTGCCGAGTAAAGTGTTGCGTTCAATATTAAATGAGTCTAGCGCACCGCATTTAATCAGAGACTCAAGCGATTTTTTATTTAAATCTTTGTGTTTCACGCGGGTGAGCAGGTCATTAAATGTTGCAAACTCACCACCACGGCTTCGCTCCTCAATCACTGCGGCAACAATATTGGATCCAACATTTTTAACAGCATCTAAGCCAAATCGAATGTGCGAGCCCTCGGGTGCGAATTTTTGCGCGCTCTTGTTGATATCCGGCGGGAGCACTTGCACGCCAGATTTTTTTGCCTCGCCGATTAAAAATGAGATGCGATCAATGTCACTGCTATCGGAGTTAAGTGCTGCAGTCATAAATTCTGTTGGGTAGTGTGCCTTGAGGTAGGCGGTGCGGTAGGCGATCATGGCGTAACATGCACTATGACTTCTGTTAAACCCATAACGGGCAAATGGCGGAAATAGGTCCCAGATAGCGCGCGCGGTGCGTTCGGGGATACCATTTTTAATCATGCCCTGGACAAGTTTAACCTCCTGCTCGTCTAAAAGTTTTTTGATTTTTTTACCAATGGCTTTACGCAGCGTGTCGGCCTCTGCAAGTGTGTAGCCGGCCAGGTCGCTGGCGATGCGCATCATCTGCTCCTGGTAGATGCCGATGCCAAATGTTTTACTCATGATCGGCTCTAGCTTTGGGTGCAGATAAGTAACGGCTTCTTTACCAAATTTGCGAGCAATATATGAAGGAATAAGTTCCATCGGTCCGGGTCGGTAGAGAGATACCATTGCGATGATATCTTCTAGCTCGGTCGGTTTTAATTCTTTTAAGTACCGCCGCATACCGCCCGACTCAAGCTGGAAAACCGATACCGTGTCGGCGCGCTGGAGCAGTTCAAAAGTTGGTTTGTCATCAAGCGGCAGAGTGCTCAAATTAAGCAGCTCACTAGTTTTTTCCTGCACCAGCCGAATCGTATCTTCTATTATAGTCAGGTTTTTAAGTCCCAGAATATCAATTTTCAAAATACCTAGGTCTTCAATGGAGTGCATTTCAAACTGCGTAAGCGTTACATTCTCGTCCTGTGGCGCATGCTGAAGCGGAACGCGCAGCGGCAGCGGTTCAGCCGCAATAACCGTGCCGCAGGCGTGTACCGAGGCGTGGCGGGCAACACCCTCTAATTTTTTTGCGGCGTCTATAATTTTTTTGGCCCGTTCGTCAGTTTTATACAGTTGTGCAAGCTCGCTAACCTCGCCGAGTGATTCATCAAGGTCTTTATTAAAGGGGATGAGCTTGGCGAGCCGGTCGCAGAAGGCGAGTTCAATGTCTAAGGCGCGGCCGACATCGCGGATACTGGCACGCGCAGCCATGGTTCCAAAGGTAATAATGTGGGCAACTCGGTCCTCGCCGTACCGCTCTTTCAGATATCCAAAGACCTCGTCGCGGCGAACATCGGTGATGTCCACGTCAATATCCGGCATTTGAATTCGTTCCGGGTTTAAGAAGCGTTCAAAAAGCAGTTCGTAGTGTATCGGGTCAAGGTCGGTGATACGGAGTATATAGGAGAGGATACTTCCGGCGGCAGATCCGCGGCCCGGGCCGACCACAACGCCACGATCCTTGGCCCAGTTAATAAAGTCCTGCACGATTAAAAAGTAGTCGGCAAAACCGGTGCGTTCAACAATGCCAAGTTCGTACTCAATGCGCTGTTTGGTTATCTCGTCCGGATTCGAATAGCGCTCCTGCGTCCGCTCTGCAATAAGTTTCCGCAGATAGACTTTTGACTCGCTGCCGTCGGGCGTGTCAAACTTCGGTAGCAAAATTTTGCCGAGCTCAAGTTTAAAGGTGCACTGGTCGGCGATTTTTGTCGTGTTTTCTATGGCCTCTGGTAGATCGGCAAATATTTTTTCCATCTCCTCGCCGCTTTTTACCGAAAAGTCATCAGTCAGCGTAAACTTTTTTGGGTCACTGACTTTCTTACCGGTTTGGATGGCGAGGAGAATATCATGGACATCTTTGTCATCGGCATTTAAGTAATGGCTGTCCTGCGTTGCCACAAGGGGAGCGCCTGTTTTCTTTGATAGCGCGATCAGGTGCGGATTTACCTTTTCAATATCAGCAATTTTTGGATGCCGCCCAATTTCAATATAAAAATTTTCCTTACCAAAAATTTCTTGATATTCGTAAATCAGTTTTTCTGCCGCGTCTAATTGATTTTTTAAAATAAGCTGCGAGAGTTCGCCGCCCAGACACGCTGAAGTGGCGATAAGTCCTTCGTGCCGTTCGCGTAGCATCGCTTTGTCCATGCGCGGGCGATAATAAAAGCCGTGCAGCCAGGACTCTGTCACCAGTTGTAGTAGATTTTTCCAGCCCGTTTCGTTTTTAACCAAAAGAATCAAGTGATAATACTTGTCCTCGCCAACCCCTGCATTTTTATCTTTGTGATCGCCGGGCGCGATATAGGCCTCAACACCAAGAATCGGCTTGATGCCGGCTTTAGTTGCTTCTTTGTAAAATTCAACGGCACCGTAAAGATTTCCGTGGTCAGTAACTGCAACCGCAGTCATTCCTAACTCTTTGACTTTAGCAATCAAGTCTGGAATTTTACTCATCCCGTCCAGCAACGAATAGTGACTATGAGTATGTAAATGAACGAACTTACTCATAGCGGGAGGAGGTAGTGAGCGAAGCCCCGTACCGTGCCAGCGGGCTCTGGTTCGGGGTATGTAAATGTACGAACTTGGACATAAGGAGAATAATTTAATTTTAGTTTTTCCTCTTTTCTGTCATTGCGAGCTTGTCCGCCTCTGGCGGACGGGCGCGGCAATCCAGAAAAAAACGAGAAACTAACATGCAGAGTATAGCAAATTTTTGTATAGCAGCCAACCGACTCATTTCGCGAGAAATTGGACTCACATTCTCGCGAGAATGAGTCGGTTGGCTGCTTCAAGGTATTTTCCTACTCGGTTGCAAAAAAGTTAAAAAAGTTGCATGGTGAGTTTGTCCCAAAGCGAGCCCATGGCGGGTTTCGCGGGGCAGGAGGTCTCAAGATGTCCATTAGTTCGTTGTTCGGAAGGATTCTCGGAGTTGCAGTGGTCGTGGCCTTCTTCGGTTTCGTGTGGCCGGGCAAGTGGCGCGACGAGCTGCAGGCACAGGAGAAGACGGACTGGCGGATCGTCCAGGAGCTACCGGCGGAGTTCGTTGGACACTGCACCTTCCTCTCGGAGGTCCGGCGGATGGCCAAGACGAACAAGGCCGCGACGACCTTCTATGTCTGGTCCGTGCCCGGGACCCACGAATGGGTCATCTGCTGGAAGAAGGGTCTCTGGCTGCCAAGCGGAGACAGGACGGTCGTCTACGAGGATGAGGGCTTCGGCAGGTTTCCGCTGGAGATCGCGGCTGACGGCGGCATCGTCGGCATTCGTATCAGGAGCGGCGGACCGAAGTGGTACGAGTATTCCTCGGACGGGGCTCTGTCCGAAGAAGCGGTTCGGCTCCCGATCATCCTGGAGGAGCCGAGCCGGCCGAAGTAGCTCCGCTCTCCAGGGGGTAAGCCCGCCCAAGGCGGGCAGTCGTCGGGGCGGTGCGCGAAGCGCGCCGCCCCGACAAAATAAATTTCCAAATTTGCATCTTTTTTATCTTCCTGGTATCCTTTTTTGCATTGCTTCCGAGTTTTAAACTAACTAACCAACTAACTGACTAACCGATTAACTAGTTTATATGGGTTCACTACCTCCAAAACATCCGACAAGCGGAAAAGTCCGCCGCCGCCGTTCTCATTTAGCGCTCAAGCCGCTGAACATTGTTGCAGACAAGGCGACAAAGATGCCGACATTTCCGCATCGGATTATTCCGAAGAAGTGGGCCAGCAATCACTAACACGCGAATAATCGCGAATACACGAATTGATTGACTTCGTGTATGATTAGCGTATTAGTTTTTATTAGCGTGTTTGCGAATACTGTATGGCATCACGACAACTCGCCCGCTCAATAGTTCTTCAATCCCTCTACGAGTGGGATTTTGAAGGCCGCAAAATTAATCTTGACGATATTATCGCGCGCAATAGCATGGAGTTTGGGCCTGGGCTTGAGAGAGAAAAAGAATTTACGGCCAAGATTGCTCACGGTATTGTCGAGCATCTGGTTGAAATTGACAAATTGATTGTTGAAGCCGCGCCGGAGTGGCCGATTGAACAAATCGCAGTAATTGATCGTAATGCGCTTCGGATCGGACTTTATGAATTGAAGTATGCGGATCGCAAAGAGGTGCCGCCAGCAGTAGCGATTGACGAGGCGATTGAGCTGGCAAAAAGTTATGGCGGGCCAAACTCGGGCAAATTCATTAATGGCGTTCTCGGCACGGTGTATCAGAAAATGAAAGAAGAAGAGAAATCTTCTTAGCTAGTTAGCTTTTTAGCTTGTCAGGTAGGTTTCTAAAAGCTGGCAAAGCTGATAAGCTGAACAGCTGACAAGCTCCTACGATATATGCAACAAGAAGAATTCCAGAAAACAATCAAATATAAGTTCTCAAGTGTCGCTCTCCTCCAGGAGGCGCTCACGCACCGCTCCTACTTAAACGAGCATCCGGAGTGGAAGATAGCCAACAACGAGCGGCTGGAATTTTTGGGCGACGCCGTGCTTGAGCTTGTGATTACCGAGGAGCTGTTTAATCGCTACCCAGACAAAGAAGAGGGCTGGATGACTTCGGTGCGTGCTGCGCTCGTTAACTATGTAACGCTTGCTGAAGTTGCCCGCGGCATCGGGATTGACGGAGCCGTCTTGCTTTCTCGCGGTGAGGCGAAAGACACCGGGCGTGCCCGTGAGGTTATTCTAGCCAATGCATTTGAGTCACTCATTGGCGCCATTTATTTAGACGGGGAGTATAAAGCGGCCAAAAAGTTTATTAACACCTTTGTGACGAGTCGGCTTGAGGATATTATCCGTAACGCGCTTCATGTTGACGCAAAAAGTTTGCTGCAAGAAAAGGTGCAGGCCTCGCTTAAAGTTACGCCGGTATACAAAGTATTATCTTCAGAAGGGCCTGACCACAAAAAAATGTTTACGATTGGCGTGTATTTTGGTGACAAACTGGTTGCACAGGGGAGCGGGCCATCCAAACAAGACGGCGAGGTAGACGCAGCCAAAAAAGCACTTGAAATTATTGAAAAGCAACGCAGGCCGTTGGTGTAGTATTCTCCCTTTCCTAAAGGGAGGGGACCGCAGTAGCGGTGAGGGATTTGTTGTCCGCGTCTAAAGGGAGTACCGCCACCAGGCGGTGAGGGATTTTTCTATGCCCTCATTCGTACGAATAGGTAAATAGAGATTGACAGATTGGCTATGATATGCTAATCTTATTTTGTCATTGAATGTAGGTCTTACGGCGAGGATAGTCGAAAATCGCGCTTTAGGATCTGTATTTGAGCACTCGCGTTGAGGGCTCTTTTTGTTTTTTCTCCAAAACTAAAGAGGTGGACAATGAGCAAGATCGATAAGAGCATTCGGGCGTTCGACGGATGGGAGGTTGTGGCGACGCGGAAGATCCGAACCGGGCCCATGGGTGACGGTTTCCCGTACTTCGTTGTCGGATTTTTGAAAGACGGCAACGGCCGGGCCCGCCTTGAGTTCAACGATGGCAAGACTCAGAGGACAATCGCTGAGAGCCATGACGGTTGTGCCCACGAGTGGCCTGCTAGCAACTCCTGCATTCACATGTTCTGGGGTTCCTTGCAGGATACCGTTGAGGCGTTAGAGTATGGGCGACCGAGCGATGGCTCGAGAGGGAAGGTGCTTTGCCAGCTATTCATGTTGGTTACTACCCCTCAAGACCCGGAGTGGCTTGATGCGCTTAGTAGTTTGGTTGCCCCTATCGACTGCAGTGGCGCAGCCGCCAAGAGCTTGACGAGGGTCTTGGCGCCGCTCGTAGCTCAAGCAACAAGGAGAGACCCATGAAGCAATTCCGGGCCGGCCACCGCAAGGTGTGCCGGCCCGCGAACATTTACAAGGCGCTCAATCAGTGCTAAAGTAATCATAGAGCATTGAGTTTGGATCTGAGCGTGAGGATAGTCGAAAATCGCGCGTTTAGATCTGGATTGAAGCGAGCAATATATTTTGCCGCTTTTTGTTGTGCGACCAGTCCTCGCGCAGCTGCCAATGCTACTATTAATTAATATAATAGTAGTTATTTTTTATGGCAGCAAAAAATTGTCAGCAGTGCAAGCAGCAGTTTGAAATTACCGCGGAGGACACGGAGTTTTTAACCATGCTTAAAGTACCCGAGCCGACATTTTGTCCGCAGTGCCGGCTGCTCCGGCGATTTATTTGGCGTAGTGAGCGAACACTATTTAAGCGTCCATGCGGACTTTGCAAGCAGGAAAAGATTTTGATGTACAGCCCAGACAGCCCTCATTCTGTTTTTTGCTATCCGTGCTGGTGGTCAGAGTCGTGGGATGCAAAAACATATGCGCGCGATTACGATTTTACCCGGCCATTTTTCGAGCAGTTCAAAGAATTGCTGCTTGCCGTGCCTCGCCCGGGCATTATCAAGCAGGGTCAGAGTATCAATAGTGAGTATACAAATCGGGTAACAGATATGAAAAATTGTTATCTTGTGTTTGCAACGACCGGCGCGGAAAACTCTCGGTATAGTACCTGGATTATGTCCTCAAAAGAGTGTTTAGATTGTTTTGGCACACAAAAATCAGAGCGGTGTTATGAGTGCATTGATTGTTCGCAGTGCTACAGCGTTGCCTTTTCGCAAGAATCAAATAACTGCTCGGACTCGTGGTTTTTGCTGAACTGTATGAATGTTCAAAATTCTTTCGGCTGCGTAAATTTGAAAAATAAACAGTACTGTATATGGAACGAACAGTACACTAAAGAGGAGTATGAGAAAAAAATTGCTGAACTCAATATACATTCGGCTCGTTCCGTTGAGCTGCTTCGCAAAAAATTTGATGAATTTAAAAGACAGTTCATTGTCCCGGCTCTTGTTGTGCGCCAAGGGATGCGAGTGAGCGGCAACTGGATTGACCATTGTCAGGATGTCTCCCGTTCTTTCACCTGTCGTAATGTTCAGAATGTTCGGTACGGGCTTTCGCTTTTTGATGCAAAAGATTCAATGGATTTTAACCATTGGGGAGCGACGGCCGAGCGTATGTATGAAGTTCAAAACTGTGGTAGACAAATAGCCAATTTAAAATTTGCCAATGAGTGCTGGGAGCAAGTCATTGATTGCGAATATGTCATGAACTGCCACGGATCTAAAGATTTGTTTGGTTGCGTTGGTATGAAAAAAAGTCAGTACTGTATTTTGAACAAGCAATACACCAAAGAGGAGTATGAGACGATGGTCGGAAAGATAAAAATGCAAATGGACACGACGCCATATATTGATAAGCGCGGGCTTGTCTACAAGTACGGCGAATTTTTTCCAAGTGATTTGTCGCCATTTGTGTACAACGAAACAATGGGGCACGATTTCTTCCCTCTCTCAAAAGAAGATGCTATTGTGGCCGGCTATGGCTGGCGAGATGAACCGCAGCGTAACTATAAAATTACGATGCAGCCAGATGAGTTGCCGGATTCTGCCGCAGATGCTGGCGATGAGGTGACCAAGGCAATTATAAGTTGTGCTCATAACGGATGCATGCATCAGTGTACGACCGCATTCAGAATTTTGCCGGAAGACCTGACTCTCTATAAACTTGCATCATTGCCATTGCCGCGGCTCTGCCCAAACTGCCGCCATTATGAGCGCATTGCGAAACGCAATCCTCTTACACTCTGGCCGCGTTCGTGTCAGTGCCCGGGAGCGGCCACGCACCAGCACGGTGAAACCCAATGCCAAAATCAATTTGAAACTTCGTACGCCCCCGACCGGCCCGAAAAAGTATATTGCATAGAATGTTATCAACAAGAGGTAGCATAATTGTGTATTGAGCATGCCCCGTACTGAACCAGCAGGTTCTAGTACTGGGGTGCTATCAGCAAGAGGTGGCGTGAGTCGGTTAGTTAGTAAAAATAAAGTCGCTGTTATACTAATTCAACGGCCGTGGAATTAGTATAACAGCGGGGGATTGACAGGATTTTGAATTCATGCTATCTTGAATGCGTAGTATTGAATTTTGATCTGAGCGTGCGGACGAAAGCGAGATCGCACCTTCGGATCTGAATTTGAGCGACCACGAGCCGAGAAAGGCTCTAAGTTGGGCGCTCTTTTGTTTTCGTCGGGCAAAAGTGAGCCGCTATGAGCGTGGTATCATTATTATCAAATATCTTTATTAATTATGAAAAATGGAAATTGGTTCAAAATCCTTGGCGTTGTGATTCTGACTGTCGTAGTGAGTTTAATTACGATAAAATTGTCCGGTTCTTCGCCGGTAAGTTTAGCAGGGAGTTCCGTGTACGACAGAGTAATTAGTTCCGGCACTATACGGGCTTGCTATGTCGTCTACCCGCCGGCCTCTATTAAAGACCCCAATACCGGGAAATTATCAGGTGTGTTCGTGCAAACGTTGGACAAGGCGGCAGAAAATATGGGCCTGAAAGTTGATTGGAATACCGAAGTTGGTTGGGGAGATATGATTGAAGCCCTTAATTCCAGCAAATGCGACATTATCGGTTCTCCGTCGTGGAGTAATTCAACACGCGGTAAAAGTGCGGAGTTTTCGGAGCCCGTTTACTATAGCGCTATTAACGCATATGTCCGCGCCAGTGATAATAGATTTAACAGTGATGTAACGGTTGCGAATAACGCAAATTATAAATTAGCGACTATTGACGGAGAAACATCACAACTGATCGCTTCTCGCCAATTCCCAAATGCTAAGACTCTCCAATTGCCGCAGCTGACAGACGTTTCTCAAATGCTTCTCAATGTTGTTGATGGCAAAGTTGATATGGCATTTTTAGAGCCGACAGTTGCCAATGCGTACATAAAAAATAACCCCGGGAAAGTAAAAAATGTTTCCGTTGTTAAGCCGGTCGTCATCTACGGCAATGTCATGATGATCAAAAAGGGAGAGTTTACATTCAAGTCAACCATTGATAATGCTCTTATTGAATTATTGAATAACGGCTATGTTGACGGCGTAATCAACGGATTTGAAAAAGACTACCCGGGCGGTTTCTACCGGGCTGCGCCGCCATATGTAGTTGCCAAGTAACCGTATGTCAGTGTGGAATATAATTTACACCTACAAAGAAGGCCTGCTATCAGGCCTTCTTGTAACTCTTGGATTGTGCCTGATTATTTGGTTTTCGGGCTTGGTTTTCGGCGTACTCTTTGGAGCGTTTGCGCATCGGCAAAAAGAAAGTACCGGTTGGTTTCTTAAAATTCTTTCTTTTCTTTTGGCGAGTACGCCAGTTTTAGTGCTTTTGTTCTGGCTGCATTATCCACTCCAAGCGCTTCTTGGGGTCGTGATTATTCCATTCATAACCGCAGCATTTGCACTTTCCTTAATTAATATTGTGGGCGTTGCTCAAATAGTTAGAGATGCGCTGGATGATTTTCCAGATCAGTATGTGATCGCGGGGAAGGTGTGCGGACTTACAGCGAGAGAAATTTTTTCAAAAATAGAGCTGCCGATTATTTTTCGCCAGACTATTCCGCAATTTCTTACCCTGCAAGTCAGCATGCTTCAACTGACTTTATTCGCCAGTCTGATTTCTGTCTCAGAGCTTTTTCGTGTGGCGCAACAGATTAACTCGGTAGTGTACAAGCCCATAGAAATCTATACAGCACTTGCCGTGTTCTTCATCGCAATCTGCTTACCGCTTAATCTACTCGCATATTGGTTCAAAAATAAATACACGAGAAACTTGTCCGAAAAATAATATGTTGCGAGTAACTAACATAACAAAAAAATTCGGTGACCATGTTGTTTTGCGTAACGTTAGCTTAGAGGTTAAACCAGGAACGATTACTTCTATAATCGGCCCAAGCGGAAGCGGCAAGACGACACTGCTCAAGGCAATCTCTTTGTTGGATTTGCCCGAAACAGGGACAATGACAATAGATTCTACTGGATACTCTTTCCCTCTGGCCCCTCAAGACATTGTCCCGCCGTGGCCGCGGGTTTCCGTTGTTTTTCAGCAATTGTTTATTTGGCCGCACCTGACGCTTCGGAAAAATATTGAATTACCACTTGAAGTGCGGGGCGCTTTAAAAGATAACACAGAGTATCTTGAGGAGCTCTATGAAATGTTTGAGATGAAAGGTTTTCTTGACCGTTTTCCGAATGAGGCTTCGGTCGGACAGCGGCAACGGGTGGCGCTCGTACGCGCGCTTGCCCTCAAACCGCAGTATTTATTATTAGACGAGATTACCTCTTCGCTTGATGTTGAGCAGTCAGAAATTATTTTGTCGCACTTAGTTGCGATTAAAAAAAGAGGCGTCGGTATTCTCATGGTTGCACATGACATTAATTTTGCCATTTCCAATGCCGATACGGTTTGCTTTATGGAAAACGGGGAAATTATTAAAAAAGGAAAGTCGTATGAATTTCTTTTGGAGTCAAAAAATAAACGAATCAGTAATTTCATTGCCAACGCCTCCTTGGGCGCGTCTAATGTAAAAATATATTCCGGCAAGGAAGAGTTTCAGGCATATCATTTAGCATTGCTCAATCGGTTACCTGAAAATAGTCGGATTACAATCATCGGGGGATTAGGAAACACATGGTACGGGCCGATGGGAAACGCGTACAAAGAATACGATGCACTGCGTGTCAAAAAGAATATTGCGTGGGATATGTTGATGTATGAATATGGTGAAGAAGACAGGCGGCTCGCGAAAGAATGTCCGCATTTAAATAATTTATCTATACTTTCGCGGAGCATGCAAAATATGGCTGATATTAACATCAATAGCGATGGCACCGTACTTTTGCAGATTTTTGATCCTATCCCGACGGTTATAGAAATAAAAGATCAAGCCTTGGCTGATTCATATATGAACTATTACACTGATTTGGTAAAACACAGTGAGAAATTTTTAGGTTAAGTTAGGTGGTATCATTAGGTTGGTAGCTATGACAACCTCGGAAACTAGAAATTGCCAGAACTGCAAACAGGATTTCATTATTGATTCTGCTGATTTGGAATTTTACAAAAAAGTTTCGGTGCCGCCGCCAACGTTTTGTTGGTTGTGTCGGGCACAGCGCAGAATGGCGTTTCGTAATGAACGATTTTTATTTAAACGGAAGAGTGATTATTCGGGCAAGGATATTTTTTCTGCCTTTGCACCCGACTCGTCCGTGAAGGTATACGAAAAAGATGTCTGGCTTTCTGATTTGTGGGACCCGATGACCTATGGCCGCGACTTTGATGAAGCAAAGTCATTTTTTGAGCAGTTCAAAGAATTGCTCCACAGCGTACCGCTTAAAAATCTGAATGTGGTAAATGGCGTGAATAGTGATTATGTGAATAATTTTACTGATCCAAAAAATTGTTATTTAACTTTCAACGGCCAGGGCGCAGAGGACTGCATGTATGGCAACGGGCTGGGCGGCGTGAAGAATTGCGTTGATAATTCGCATCTTCAAAAGTCTGAGCGATGCTATGAAGGATTTTGGCTTTCTTCGTGTCGCAACGCGATTTTTTCTTCGCAATGTGAGAGCTCGTACGACATTGCATTTTCCAAAGACTGTGTCGGCGTAAGCAACTGTTTTGGTTGCGTCGGGTTGCGTAAAAAGTCTTACTGCATATGGAATGAGCAGTATACGAAGGAGGAGTATGAGAAAAAGATTACTGAATATAATCTTGGTTCGTATGCGGCCGTGCAGGCTATGCGGGAGCAGGCGAGGGCGTTCTGGCTGAAGTTCCCCAATAAGTATATTAATGGCCTGCAGAATACCGATGTTTCTGGCAATTACATTTCCCACTCTCGCAATGTGCGCAACTCATTTTTAGTGCGTGAAGGCGAGAATTTGCGTTACTGTCAGTATGTACAGGAGACGCCCGCCAGCAAAGATTGTTATGACTACACTGCGTGGGGAGCAGGTAACCAGCAGATTTATGAATGCACTGCGTGCGGTCTCGGCACCAACAACATCAAGTTTTGCTACAACGTGCAGGAGCAGGTGCATGACATTGAGTATTCGTATATGTGTCAGGCCTCATCAAATTTATTTGGCTGCGTTGGACTCCGCAAAAAAGAGTACTGCATTTTAAACAAGCAGTATTCAAAAGAGGAGTATGTTGCGCTGGTTGCAAAGATTAAGGCGCAGATGGATGCAATGCCATATCTAGATGCACAGGGGAGGATTTACAAATATGGCGAGTATTTTCCGGCAGAGCTTTCGCCGTTTGCCTACAACGAGACGCTGGCACAAGAGAACTTTCCGCTTACCAAAGAGCAGGCACAAGCGAGTGGTTTTACGTGGCGCGATGCGGCACAGCGCAACTATACAGTGACTAAGCCGGCGAGTGAGTTACCGGATAATATTAAGGACGTTCCGGATGCTATTACTGCAGATATTATTGGCTGCGAGCATGCCGGATCGTGCAATGACCAATGTACGCTTGCATTCCGCGTACTTCCTGATGAACTCGCATTTTATCGCAGCATGAATCTGCCGCTCCCGAGGCTTTGCTCAAACTGCCGCCACTTTGCCCGCATTAGCCAGCGCACCAAGCTCCAGGTCTATGATCGTGAGTGCCAGAAGTGCAAGGATCCTATTCAAACTTCATACGCGCCAACACAGCCCGAGATCGTTTACTGTGAGCCCTGTTACCAGCAAGAGGTGGCATGAGATTTGGTTAGTTGGTTGTTAGTTGGTTAGTTACTTAGTACAATAGATGTATCCGATTTTTGCTAACTAACTATGGACTAACTAACAAACTAACTGATTCATGTATCTCAAGCGTCTTGAATTATTAGGTTTTAAGTCTTTTGCCTCAAAGACCTCGCTGGAGTTTGGCGAGGGAGTCACGGCTATTGTCGGGCCAAACGGTTCAGGCAAATCAAATGTGATTGACGCGCTGCGCTGGATTTTGGGAGAGCGCGAGGCAAAGAATATTCGCGCTGAAAAGAGCGAGAATTTGTTGTACTCGGGTACTTTGCAGCGGCCGCGGTCATCGTTTGCCGAGGTCAAAATTACCTTTGATAACAGCACACACTTTTTTCCGGTTGATTACACCGAGGTTACGATTCGCCGCCGGGTAACCCGCGACGGCACCTCTGCTTACTTTATTAATGAAGGTGAGGTGCGCATGCGCGACATTGTGGACTTTTTCAGTAAGGCGCGGTTGGGTACAAAAGGATTTGCAATCATCAACCAGGGCAACGCTGATTTGTTTATCAAAGCTAGTCCGATTGAGAGGCGCGTGATGCTTGAAGAGGTGCTGGGCCTGCGTCAGTATCAGATTAAGAGGCATGAGGCGGAGAATAAATTGGAGACAACCGGAGTTAATTTGGATAAGGCGCGGGCGCTGGTTGAGGAGCTCTTGCCATCACTTCGGATTTTGCGCCGCCAGGCCGGCCGATTTGAAAAGCATGATCAAGTGAAGCAAGAGCTGGCGAGTTTTGAGCAGCAATATTTTGGCGCAAAACTTTTTGAGCTCAAAGTTGATGAAGAAAAAATTGAGCCCCAGGTGAAGTTACTTGATGGCCAGCTTGCTGAAAAACAAAAAGATTTGCATGAGTTGCGAGAGGAGCTTTCGGCAGTAGAAAAGCGACAGCCCTCCTTCGCTGAAGCTACGGAGGGTAAACCCGCAGCCGATCCATATGCTGATTTCAAAAAGAAGCAGACTGAATTATTTGGCCGTCGTGGTCAGATTCAAAAAGAGTTGGGCCGGCTAGAGGCGGAGATTGAGTTTTTGCTATCCAGACCGAAGGCAACCGTCAAAGAGGCGGAACTGCTGTCGGTTGTGAAGGATGCCAAAGAGGCGATTGCGCAGGCGCTTGCCGCTGATGATATTGCTGCGATTAAGAAATTGCTTTCGATGTTGTCCGATAAAATAGAGGGCGTGCTTGACGGCGGCAGCCGCGAGGCAAAAAACCGTCACGACGATCTTGCCGAGGTGAAGAAAAAATTACTTAGTGAGCTTGAGCAGCTTGAGAAGCATTTGAGCGAGCTGGGGACAATGGAAAATAAGCTTGCCGGTGAGATGCGCGAGTTCAATGTACTTTTTAAAGCCGCATTTGAAAAGGTGCAGCAGAAACAAAATGAAATAAATACACTGGAGACACACAAGAGCCGCTTGCAGTTTGAGCGGGAGAAGATAACCATGCGCCGCGGTGAGCTTGAGCATCAGGCACGGCAGGCGGGTCGCAATCTCTCTGAATTCAACGCTACCCATGCTTCGCCAGAGGCTTCGCAGGGCGATGTTCAAATTGTAGATGTTGAACATCGGATGCTGAAGCTGCGCGGGGAGTTGGCTGCGATAGGTGATATTGATCCGGCCATGATTGAGCAAGCCAAGCAGATGGAGGAGCGATATGCATTTTTGGAAAAGCAGATTGAGGATTTAGAAAAGGCGACAAAAGATTTAAAGCAGTTGATTTCAGATTTAAAAAAGAAGTTGCATGAAGAATTTACGAAGTCCTTGCACCTCGTCAACGAGGAATTTAATAATTACTTCCGCTTGATGTTTAACGGCGGGAAGGCGAAATTGCATTTGGAGAAGCCATCCTTCGCTAAAGCTACGGAGGCCAAGGAAGGACCGAGCGAGGAAGTTCTACTCGGGGAGAGCGAGCAAGAGCCACAGGAGGCGGGTTTGGATATTGAGCTGGCCATCCCGCGTAAGAATATTAAAGGATTGGATCTGCTGTCTGGCGGTGAGCGCAGTTTGGTTTCTATTGCCGTGTTGTTCGCGCTCATCGCCGTCAGCCCACCGCCATTTTTAGTGTTGGATGAGGTTGATGCCGCACTGGACGAAAATAATACCAAACGATTTGCGAATTTAGTAGAGAATTTTGGTGGCAAGACCCAGTTCGTTATCGTTACTCACAACCGCGCGACGATGAGTGCCGCCAATGTTCTTTATGGTGTAACTATGGCCGCAGACGGCACGAGTAAGTTGCTTTCAATAA
Source organism: Candidatus Harrisonbacteria bacterium (assembly GCA_023255625.1). Taxonomy (GTDB): domain Bacteria; phylum Patescibacteriota; class Minisyncoccia; order UBA6257; family 1-14-0-10-44-23; genus JAHFLF01. The sequence continues at coordinate 110,044 of JAHFLF010000001.1, read as the reverse complement.
AATTAGAAGATGCTGAAAAAGTAATCGAAAAACCGTAATATGGATTCACCAGAACAAAGCAATTTCAAGAAGTTCATTTTACCCGCGGCTCTTGCCCTTGGCGCTCTCGATTGCAGTAAAGAGCCGGAACGCCCAGAACCCCCCCCCTATAGCTCGACGCGAATCTGAACCAAAAAAATCGTTTCATTTTGAACTTGGAGATATTAGATCTCGATTCGAACTTAAGGAGAAAAAAGATATCCGCGGACCGCGTACCATATTTGAAGTGGTACAGCTCCATAGTTCCGGCGAACTCGCAAGAGACGAGAAGAGCGGAGCCGCACCCTTTATTATCCAAAATCAAAAAGACATTGAAGCATTAATTAACTATGTAGGAGAGGAATATGGGATTCATACATTCTTTTTGGAGGGGCTTGACCTTGCCGCTGACACAGAAGCTGCTTTTTTGTATAAATATCTGAATCAATGCGACGGCCTATTCAATACTGCGATGCGAAATGGCGATACGGCGGCGGTTCAAAAGCTTCTGGCCACACTGATCGAAGACTATGATAAAAATTCGAATAGACCTGATCTAGATGAATTCCAAAAGGCAACTCTTGGCTACTTCCTAAGAGTTCGTCTTAGAAAGTTTTTGCCTTTCGCAACTACAGAAGATAGGCCGGGATTTGAATTAAAATTGGCCGAACTCGCAGAGCAGCGTCTTATTAAAGGGGACAATCTTTATATAACTTTGGGAGGGCCGTGGAAGGCTCGGATTGATGGAGAGGGTAAGTTCAATCTGGAAACCGGTGATAACCGCGCAGCAGCTATGGAAATGTTGGAGGTAATACGGAATACGCCTAAGGAAAGCGCTCCAGCCGAAGCCAAAGAAAAACATCAAAAGCGTCTTGTCGAACTTTCCCGAATCCGCGAAGACGCAGCCGTTGCCTCCACGAACGCGTGGATGGATGCGCACAGAGAAAATAAAACCTTCTATGTTATTGGCTCTGCGCATAATTCGACCGGCAATGTTAAGCGGTATAATAGCCGCGTAGAAAGTAGTAAGCGGTGTAGCATAGCCAGGGTTGAATCCAATGTTGTGAGGGCCGCGAGTGCAATTGATTTTCCGGGCAATGTCCCCCTGGAGCTTAACGACGCGGATGATGAGAAGTGGTAATTGACAAGTGTGACATGAATGAGCTATTATCTTGTCTATTATGTTGTCTATCAGACTAAAAAGAATTGGTAAAAAGCATCAGCCAGCGTTTCGTTTGGTTGTTGGTGAGCGCCGCTCAAAGTTAAAAGGAGACTCAACCGAGGATCTTGGCTGGTACAATCCGCGCGAGAAAAAAGCACATTTTAATGCCGAGCGCGTAAAGTATTGGCTCGGTGTTGGCGCGCAGGCGTCAGATACCGTCCACAACCTGTTGGTCCGGGAGAAGATGATTGAGCAGAAGACCCGAGCGAATCACGAAATCAAAAAAGTTAAAGAAAAGAAATAAGATTTACAGCGCATAGTTTCGGTCAAGATGAGCACAGAAGATTTAGTGCTCCCTATGGCCGAAACTATGCGCTGCTAGTTGCCATGTTACAGCGTACTAGTACGCTGTAACATGGCCTAAGGATAATTTTATCAGTGCATGGAGTTTGCAGATTTTTTTATTTTTGCTAGAATAGTTTCATTATACAGAAAAGGTCGTTACGAAAGATTTGCTGAATATCCGAGTTAGTCTGTAATGCATTCATTCGCGTTATTTTGCCTAGATTCGCGATATTGGCGATTACTCACATGGAGAAATTTTTAGATCAGGAGTTTTTGGAGTATTTAGTAAAGTCGCTTGTTGATCACCCGGAGCAAGTTGTGGTTGAGCGGAGTGTTGATGACCTGGGCGTACTCTTACGGCTCAAGGTGCACAAAGAAGACATGGGTCAGGTTGTTGGTCGTCAGGGCGCAACCGCAAAGGCGATTCGCAGTTTGCTGCGCATTGTTGGCATCAAGCATCAGGCCCGCGTGAATTTAAAGATTGATGAGCCAGAGGGGTCAACCTTTGTTCGCCCAGAGCCAAGTGCTCGGCCAGTATTGCCTCGCCAGCCGCAGACTACATCGTACGCCGCACCGGCGGCTAGCGCGCCGGCAAGAGACGAGCCACCGTATGTCCCAAACGACACTCCGTACACGCCCAGCACGCCGAAGTTTGATGGGCCGGTGGCGGATGAGCTGAAATTTTAGTTATGCCAAAAAGTCCTAAAGCTGCATTCTGGACGGCCGGCATACTCTGGCTTTTGGCAGCTGCATCTTTTAGTTTTAGCTTAGAGCATATCTTTGACGGGCCGAACTTCGGTTGGGAATCTACAAGTTTTTCTTGGGCCCGTGATGGGGCAATGTGTTTTTCCCTTGCATCTTTTGGCGCTGGAGTAGTCTATATTCTTTTTGGTGTATATAGATTGCATAAGAAAAAGCTGCTGAAATAGCGGGTGTTGGATTTTCGTTGTGCTTTGTAGTACTATGCAAATATGGCAATTGTACGAAAACAAAAAATAAAGCGGAATATCTACGAGTATACCGTTTTTTTTGAGCGTAACGAACTCCACGGATATACAGCGACTGTTCCTGCTTTGCCTGGCTTGGTTACCGAAGGAAGAACTCTGGAGGAGGCGCGCATAATGGCTAAAGATGCTATTGAATGTTATGTCGCCGGTCTCATTAAGGCCAAAGAGCAAGTACCGAAAGAAGATGAATCGGCTCAAATGAGAGTTAGTGTTGCGGTATAAATTTCGCATGCCAAAACTGCCACATTGCACTCCGCGTAAAGTTTTAGCGGCCTTATTGCGTTACGGATTTTATATCCATCATCGTACAGGTAGTCATATCAATTTGCGGTTTCTGGACAAACCACATCTTCATGTCGTGATTGCATATCATAACCGTGAGCTCGCGCCCAAGACACTCAAGTCAATTATTATTCAAGCGGAGCTCACGGTTCAAGAATTTATTGATTTATTATAGGTAACGGGTTTTGTGATAAAATAAAAAGATATGGAGAATGATAGTCCGAAGATGAACCCAGCAAAGGATGCCTTTACTGTTCTTGCGAAGATTTTTTTAATTGCTCCGATCATACTTTTATTATTTGCTGTATTATTTTTCCCAAAAGATTGGGGTAGCGGTTTCGGAACTATCATTCTAGGATTTTTGGTTTTGCCTTTACTGTGGGTTATCGGTTTAATTTTCGCATTTGCCGGAAGACGAGCAAAAGGGTAGTATGACCCGCATGATCCGGTTCGATATTCTTACCATTTTTCCAAAGATTTTGGATTCGTACTTTTCTGAGTCTATTTTAAAGCGCGCGCAGGAAAAGAAATTGATACAGATTCAGGCATACGATATTAGGGTTTTTTCAAAAGATAAACACCGTAAAGTAGATGACCGGCCTTATGGGGGCGGGGCGGGGATGGTGATGAGTTTTGGGCCGATCGCGGCCGCAGTAGCGGCCGCGAAGAAGGGCAAAGGGCAAAGGGCAAAGGGCACGAAAAGCCGCGTAATTTTGTTCTCAACTCGCGGGAAAGTTTTTGACGCCGCCGCGGCGCGGCGGTTGGCAAAATACGACCAGTTGATTTTTATTTGCGGCCGGTACGAGGGCGTTGACGAGCGCGTGGCGCAGTATGTTGCTGACGAGGAGATTTCTTTGGGAGATTATGTAATTACCGGCGGCGAGCTTGGGGCAGCAATTGTTGTTGATGCTGTTTCGCGCCAAATTCCGGGCGTGCTGGGCAAATCGGAATCATTGGAAGAGAATCAGGGTTCGTACCCGGTTTTTACGAAACCCGAAACTATCCGCTACAAACTACAAACTACAAACTACAAACTTCTAAAAGTACCTCCAGTACTTTTAGGCGGGAACCACAAGTTGATTGACGCTTGGCGAAAAGAAAATGGAGGAGTACAATAAAAAGGTTATGCGTCTATTTGATATTACTGTTATTTGACAGTAACTAGTAATAGATGTATAACTGATTTAGTTCTTTGAATCACATTGAAGTCCTTAATTGGACGGATGTTTCGTTTTTTTGAAATTATTAGAAGAACGGAGCATCCGTCCAAGCTCGTTGGGATTAGATCTGCCTTTCGGGAGGCAGGCGAGCAGGGACAACCGCGCATACAAAGAAAGCGAGGATGCGCGATGAAGAGAGGGAGAGACAGTGTGGCTGCCGTGAGGGTGCGTACCGAGCTGACGCTCGCGGCAGGATTCGCTCTGGAAGCGGCGGATCCGCGGGAGTCGCCGCCGGTGGAGGTGGCGATGGAGGACCGGGTCCAGCAGTTCTATCCGGATGGCGTCATCCCGGAGAAGATGAGGACTGACTCATCCCAGATCAGGATCGGGAGGGTGGATGTCCTGCCCTCGGTGTCCGCGTGAGTCGCGCCGATCACTTCCTGGCGGCAAGGAGGCGGATCGTGGTTCAGCGGCGGGCTGCTGCACTGAAGGCCGCTGCGCAGAGCCCTGCAGTCGCTCGGCCCAAGGCGACAACCAAGAAGCCGATGGCGCAGCAGTGTCATCGGCCGGCAGTGGCTAGGCGGTCGTTCTGATGAGGCGGCGGCATCCACTGCCGCGGCTCACAAGACCGACGACGCCTTACTACCGTCGGTCTCCTCGGCACTGCTACTCCAAACAGAGGAGCAGTCATCGCCGGTAACCTCCGGCAAGGGTAATCAAGAGATACCTGATTTTAAAACTCTCTTGAAGTTCTGGTCCGGTCGGCTACTTGCTGACCGGACCCGCTTCGCTTTCCTGCCCCTAGTTTGCGGAGATGGCGAGTTGACCTTTACGAAACTTTCTAGTATATTGTCTGTATCCGTAGACAGGCAGTGGGGTAACCCTTAATTTCTGCCCGAGGAAGTTTTCGTATATCGTGTAACATGTAACATGTAACATGAGACGGGATTCCACTACGGCCTAGCGGCCATTTTTTATTGGTCAGGTCGAAAAATTTATCGCGGTCCATTGTATGAAATTCATTCGTTGTCATTCGTAGCATTGGTATGAATTCGTATATTGGTATCGCATATTAGTATGTTAACAAAAGCACAAAAGAAAGAGCATGTTGCCGAGAGTAGCAAGCTCGTGAAGGGAAGCAAGTCGCTCGTCTTTGCTGACTTTACCGGCGCGCCGACTAAAGATGTCAATCGGCTGAAGAATGAGCTCAAAAAAGCTGGCGCGACCTACAAGGTCTTTAAAAAGCGTCTGCTCAAAATTGCGCTCAAAGAGCATGGCATTGAGCCGGATGCACTCTCTAGCAAGGCGCAGGTTGCAACCGTGTTTGCAAAAGATGATTTGACCTCTGTTGCCGCTGCAATCTTTAAGTTCTCAAAGGAGCTTGCAAAGAGCAAGATTGAGTACAAAGTTCTTGGCGCCTACGACCGCGAGGGCAACCGCGCGATTCCTGTCGCCGAGTTCAATGTCATCGCTAAACTCCCGAGCCGTGAGGTCCTCCTTGCGCAGGTTGTTGGTACGATGGCCGGCCCAATTCGCAAATTGCTCATCGCGCTGAAAGAAATCGGGAAAAAGCGCGCGGAGCTAGTCGCAAGTTCATCAAGTTCTTAAAGTTTATCAAGTCGAGAAATTAAAAATATTAATTAAAAAGTTAGAGAGTTGTGAGTTCGTCCGTGTCTACTTGATGAACTTTATAACTTTATAACTTTATAACTTATTTATGGCAGATTTTGACGCAATAATGAGCGCGGTTGAGAAATTGACCGTTGCCGAGCTCGCAGAGCTCGTGAAGAAAATGGAGGAGAAGTTTGGTGTTTCAGCAGCAATGGCAGCCGGCCCGGCAGCCGCAGGTGCTGGTCCAGCCGAAGCAGAAGAGAAGACTGCGTGGGATGTGGTTATTACCAAGGGTGGTGAGCAGAAGATTCAGGTCATCAAGGTTATCCGTGAGGCAACTGGCTTGGGCTTGAAAGAAGCCAAGGACATTGTTGATGCTGCTCCAAAGTCAGTTAAGACTGGCCTGGCTAAGGCAGATGCCGAGACTCTTAAGAAGTCTCTCGAAGCTGCTGGAGCGACGGTGGAATTGAAATAAGAATTCAAACAAAAAGACCGTCGTTGACGGTCTTTTTGTTTTGGCGGTAATCAGCTAGTATCATTATATGGATCACGATAATCCTTTTGAAAAACCAGTTGAAAGCAAGAAGGCGGTGGAGCAACTTATTAATGTTGAAGAGTCTCCGGAATTGGTTGATAGGCTACATCGGCTCGGCATTGCCGATATTGCTACGTTCGATGCAATCCTTTTGAAAAGCCATTTTGTAGGGCCTTGGGAGAAATTTTCTTTGCACCAGTTGGAAGAAAAAGAGGGGGTATCTAAATTTCTTGAATCTGTTGAATCAGCGATTCTCGGACTTGTTTATGATAGGCAAGATCTCGGCCTCGCTCTATCAGTACTAACCCTCACTTTTGATTATTGGAGAGATCATCCCAGCGCTAACCGTATTATGAATAGCTTAGCCGGTCCCATTATGTCAGGGTTGTATCGGGGGTATGGTGAGCGGAGAGAAATGGGGCGACTTATTGGCGGTAATTTTGGAGTGTATGGCAATCTTTTTTCTGAAAAAGAGGGGCAAGAGATTCAAAAAATGTTACTTGAGTATTATCCTATGGGTATTATCTCCAGCTTTGATCTTAAAGGGATTGATCCTGAGATAGCCAGGCACTACGATTTAGATAATGCCATTCCCGTTTCCGGAATTCAATTGTTGTCGGCGCCATACGAGCTTGATAGCGCTAAAAGAATTCGCACATATGATTTTTGCGCTTGTGAAAATGCTGAAGCCTATCATGTCATTGCAGCTGGGGAGGAGAAAAACCGCGTGTTGTTATATGCAGGAGGCCGTTTGCTGGGCGCTCTGAAAAAAGTTGGGCAGGAATGGTCATTTATTGCTTTAGAATCGGCGGTTCAAGATAACAAGCCTATTATTTTGAAAGGTGGTATGTATCAACTCCACGGTATTCGATTTGGTGAGGACGCAACAGAAGTTTCTCTGGAAAGCATCAAAGAGGGAGTTCAGTTATTGCCGATTCGCCTGTGGGAATCAGATAATACGGCTGAATATCCGGGAATTGATAAGCCGACTTCAATTGATGATTTAAAAAGAATGCACGAAGAAAATGCACTTAGTTTGCATGTTTGATTTGCTTGAATAAAGGGTTTCTTTTGTTTATACTCGTTCTACGCTTGCCCTGCGAAGCTTCAGTAGGGTTTAGCGAAGTAGGGCGTCTTTAGCTTCCCCCTACGCTCTCGTTGGCACTCAAGCTCCGGAGGGACAAGCAGTGATATTCATTGTTGCTTGCCCTTGCGAAGCTTGGTTACCAAACCAAGCGAAGAAGGGCGTCTTTAGCTCAGTGGTAGAGCGTTTCACCGTGCCCCGTAGTGAACCAGTAGGTTCTACTACTGGGGTTCACACCCCGTACCAGAGATGGGCACTTAGCTCAGTGGTAGAGCGTTCCATTCACATTGGAAAGGTCACAGGTTCAATCCCTGTAGTGCCCACAAAGTATGCCCATCACGGTACGGGGCGAAGTTGAAAAGGCCGCTGGTCCGATCCCAGCAACGCGCACTATGTCAGGAACATTAGAAAATTTTGAAAAAGGAGTTCAGCTGGTTCCGCCATCGCAGCAGTATAAGGAAAGTTATATTGCTGGTATTCGGGAGCTTCAGCAAGAAGGGCGGTATCTAGAAGTCAACCTTGAAGAGGTGGAGCGGGATTTTGCTACACACCTTCACGACCGATTTGATAATGGGTGGCGCACGAAAGATGGTGAGCATGTTCCGGCAACCACTCGCTGGCTGATTGTTGACGGTAAGTATGCGGGTCGGGTAAGCATCCGCCACGTGCTGAGTGAAAAATTAGCGAGCACGGGCGGGCACATTGGCTATGATGTTGTGCCATGGGCACGCAGGAGAGGATATGGAAAATTACTTTTAGAGCAGGCGCTTCCGATTGCTCGTTCTCTTGGAATTACGCGGGTGCTGCTTACCTGCGACGAAACAAATGAGCCGTCACGCAAAATTATTGAATCCTGCGGTGGTAAACTTGAAAATGTTCTTGACGTCGGCGAGGGTACGCCGCGCAAAATGCGATTTTGGATTGAGAATTCGTAAAAACGAGCACAACCACCGGAAGGGTGGTTGTGTGCTCAAGCTCTACTGAACAAGGTGTCCAATAGAAGCGAGGTTGTCGAGCGATGCGTTGGCAAGCTCGAGCGACTTCAGGAGCAGAGTTTCAACCGAATGAAAGACATTCGGCAGAAAGATGGCGAAGGTGATGATCACGATCATCAAACCAATTGCTTTGCTCATATGCAATGAGCAGGGCAGAGTGTTTTTGAGATCGCGTGACCTTGCCCGAAATTCTTCCGGGCATCGCAATCCGTCAACTAATTGTTGACGACTCCCTCCTGCGCCAGAGCAGGGATTGATTTTTTGATGTGCGCTCCGATTTTTAAGACCGGGCTCACCCTTCGGGATGGTCTTAAAAATCGGAGCGCACATCTTCAGGGTTGAAAGAATCCCAGCGCGAGCGCAGGATTGAAGTTATGTTAAAGAGCTTTCCTTGATTGCTATAACGAAACGGGCGTATTAATATTACTCAATGCTTTCAACCATTCTATGGATTCTGGCCGGCATTATCGGTGCATGGATTTTGTATTGGATCGGCGTTTTTGTATTTACGATCGCTGGCATAAAAAAGATTTTTGATTTTGCACGGCACGAGGTCAATGCTTTGCCAAATGATTATACGCAAATGCGCAAGGAGGTCAAAAATGAGAATGCTTCGAAGGGAGCAGAAAATTTTATAAAGACAATATTTGTTCGCTGGTATCACAAACTTTTTAAATAAAGATAGTTTAGTTAAATAAGTCATAAAAATTCCCCACCGGACATTTCCTGTTCGGCGGGGATTTTTTGTACACAAGCTATCCACAGTTTAGGTTTGACGCTGTGGGAGAGTGTGGCATACTCGGAGTGTGAGTGGGGAACTGTGGAGAAAGGTGGGGATAAGTACGAAATCAGGGGATAACTTAGTTTGTTTGCGAGTATCCGAGCAACCACAAACTAGTTACCCCGCCCCTACACCAATATGTTTTACCTATATATTCTCACTTCACCACCAAAAAATTTCTACATCGGTTATACAGCAGATTTGCGCCGCCGCCTCGTTGAGCATGGGCGTAACCAGCATAAGGGATGGAAGCTGTTGTATTACGAAGCTTACGCGACCCAAGATTTAGCGCGTGAGCGAGAACTGACCTTGAAGCAGTATGGCGGCGGTTGGCGCAATCTGCGAAAGAGGCTTGGTGTGTAGGGGCGGGGTGCTCGATTCTTTAGCAAAATTTTTATCGCAAAGCTCAAAAATTTAGAAATAATCGGCATGGCATTCATCGGCGAATACAAACACTCTATAGACGACAAAGGACGGCTGGCGGTGCCGGCGAAGTTTCGTTCTGATTTGAGCCAGCATGCCGTGATCACGCGTGGTCTTGATAAGTGTTTGTATGTTTTCACGCAACCAGAGTGGGAGCAAATGGCGCAGAAAATTAAAGCCATGCCGTTTACAAATCCTAATGCGCGTTCGTTTCAGCGTTTGATGCTGGCCGGTGCAAGCGAGGTTGAGCTTGATTCGCAGGGTCGCGTGCTTGTGCCGGAGTTTTTGCGTACCTACGCAGGCCTCAAAAAAATGGCGGTTATTGCCGGCGTGTATAGCCGCTTAGAGATCTGGGACGAAGATGCGTGGAACGCAGACAAAGCAAAGATTGAATCTGCGCCGAGTGAGATTGCGGAGCGGTTGGGGGAACTAGGGATTTAGTTAATTAGTTAGTTCGTTAGTTGGTTAATTAGTAAAAACTGATTACCCAAGACGACGAACTAACCAGCTAACCAGTCAACTAACTAACCAGCATGCACATTCCCGTTCTTTTACAAGAAGTGTTAGAGGTTCTCGAGCCAAAGCCCGGCGAGATTTTTGCTGACGGTACGCTTGGCGGCGGAGGGCACGCCCGAGAAATACTAGTGCGCATAACGCCCGCCGCGGCGGGCAAGCCCGGTGGAACACTTTTGGCAGTCGATCGCGACCGGCGGGCGATAGAGCAAGCTGCAAAAACTTTGCAGCCGCAGACCACCGTTCGTTTGTTGATTGAGCCAGCAAATTATGTGCAGCTGCCGGAACTGATGAAACGGTTCGGGATCAATAAACTAGATGGTTTATTGATCGACCTGGGTTTTTCTTCAGAACAGATTACCGGTGGAACTTTGTCCGGCCGAGGGTTTAGCTTCATGACCGACGAGCCGCTGCTCATGACTTATGACGATAATACCCGGCCGCTTGCCGAACTTCTGGCCGAGTTGTCCGAGAAAGATTTAGCTGCGATCATCCGCGAATATGGCGAGGAGCGATACAGCGGGCAAATTGCAAATTGCATAGCAAGCGCCGCCAGACATGAGGGGATTGCAACAACCGGACAACTAGTAGCTGCGATCAAGAAAGCTGTGCCGGCTAATTATGAAAACGGTCGAATTAATCCCGCGACGCGCACTTTCCAGGCGCTCCGGATTTATACAAACGGCGAGTTGCGTCAGCTCGAGGAGCTGCTCGGGCGGCTGCCGGAGATGATGGCGAAAGGCGGTCGTGTCGCCGTGATCAGCTTTCATTCGCTCGAGGACAGAATCGTTAAACATCATTTTCAGCAGCTAGTGCGAAATAACGACGGGCGTTCGGTGCGTGGCGACCGCAACAGCGGTTTAGCCCATTCTGGGGAGACACCGAACTCCGTCGTTGCGTCGGGACTAGCGGCGCAATTGATTACTAAAAAGCCGATAACAGCGAGCGAGCAAGAGTTAGCTGCAAATCCACGCTCTCGTTCAGCAAAGCTCCGAGCAATCCGATTTCTATGATTTCTTCGTACTTTCGTAAAAATTCGTTATTCGTAGCTCTATGACCATTTCCCACTCTAAACCAGGACGATATTCAGCCCGCGCAATCAAGGTATTGCTGGGGGCGATGGTGGTATTTTGTCTGGCGAGCATTTTTTTATACAATCGGATGGTCGACGGGCGCCAAAGAGCAAGTCAGTATGTAAAATCAGTTGACACATTGAAAGTTGAAAACACAAAATTGAAAAATGATTTGTACACTTTGATTGATAGCCGCTCTTTGACCATAGCAGTTGAGCGGCTTGGTTACATCAAAGACAGTAATCCCGGCTATCTTACATTTTTGGCAGACGGGTCGGTTCGCGACGATCAACGGGTAACTTTTTTTAAACCATGAAGGTTCGGTTTGCAGTTATTTTTTTTGGCATTGCCTGCTGTTTTTTGTTTTTGATCGGCACTCTGTATCATATGCAGGTAATGCAGCAGGATCTTTATACTGCGCGGGCAAATGCACAGCAGCGGCTGCGGACTGACCTCATTGCCGAGCGCGGTGCAATCTCGATTTCGGATAAAGACGGGCGATCAATACCGCTGGCGGTAAACCAAGATCATCAAGTTATTTTTGCTGTACCTAAGGAAATTGAAGATGCCGCAGAGGCGGCCGGACAAATTTCGGAGTTGGTGGATATTCCGGTTGACGAATTGATTACTAGATTCTCTAAACCTGGCGATCAGTACGAAGAGCTGATTGCAAAAGCCACTGATGTCCAGGTTGCATCCGTGGAACAGCAGGCAGTGAAGGGGATATATACGACGACCCGGCGGGCTCGGCAATATCCTTTCGGCCGGCTCGCTTCACAAGTAGTTGGTTTTGTCAGTCAGCCAGACGAAGCACATCCGGCCGTTGGTCAGTATGGTATTGAGCAGTATTGGGATGAGGCGCTCGGCGGTGTCGCTGGCCAAGTTCAGGATGATCAGACAGTCATTGCACCCCAGCCGGGCAGGGAAATAAAATTGACGATTGATCAAAACATTGAGCAGCGGGCAGAACAAATTTTAGACGATCTGGTTTTAAGCAAAGGAGCAATCGGCGGCAGCGTCATCGTTCTTGAACCATCTACTGGCAAGGTTTTGGCCATGGCTAATTCGCCGACCTTTGATCCGAACAATTATGCCCAAAGTCCACTTATGACTTTCACCAACCCGACTGTCCAGGGTCTATATGAGCCCGGGTCAGTTTTTAAGCCGATTACTATGGCGATCGGGATTGATACCGGCGCGATTACTCCGGATACTACTTATTATGATCCCGGCTTTTTTACGGCTGACGGTAAGACGATTAAAAATTGGGATTTAAAAGCGCACGGTACATTAACAATGACCAATGTGATTGAACAGTCGGTTAATACCGGTACAGTTTTTGCCGAAAAAAAGATTGGGCACAAAAAGTTTTATGAATATTTATTGAAGTTCGGCATCAAGGAGCTTACGGGCATCGAGCTACCGGGCGAAACTACCGGTCGACTCACACCACTCGAAAAATATCCGCGGGATATTAACTTTGCCACCGCTTCGTATGGGCAGGGCGTGGCGGTTACTCCGATTCGTTTGATTTCTGCGTTAGGTGCTATCGCAAACGGAGGAGTGCTTGTGGAGCCGTATATTCTTGAAGGCGCACAGCTGAAAACATCTCGCAGAGTGATTAGCACTGAAACAGCCGCGCAGGTTACGCAGATGATGGTTTCGGCGGTACAAAAGGCCAAAGTAGCCGATTTGCCGCAATACGCGGTGGCCGGTAAAACGGGAACAGCTTTCAAGCCCGATTTTCAAAAAGGTGGTTACACCGACAAGGTGATTAACACTTATATAGGATTTGCGCCGGCCTCAAAACCGCGTTTCATTGCTCTGATAAAGCTCGACGAACCAAAGGATGCGCCGCTAGCCGGAACCACAGTTGTGCCGGCCTTCCGCGAACTGGCGGAGTTTATTTTAAATTATTATACCGTCGCGCCCGACCGTTCGGGCCGGTAGCCAGAAGCGTCCGGGCGCGACGCATTTGGCGCTTTGAGCATCATCGTTTAAGATGAAGATATGCGAAAGTGGCTTATCAATAAGCTGGTTAGGATTATTAACTGGCTAGCGAGCAGGCATATTCGGAAATTTAAACCGGTTGTTGTTGGCGTTACCGGTAGCGTCGGCAAGACTTCTACAAAAGAGCAAATTTTTGCGGTTGTTGCGACCCGTAAGCGGGCTCGTTGCAATGTCGGAAATTTTAATGCCGAGTACGGAGTTGCTCTGACAATTTTGGGTGACTGGACGGCAAAAGACCTGCGGGTTATCGGTAGAGATGTGGCAGTACCGCCCAGCAATTTTCAAAAAGCTCGTTTTTTTGCACGCGTTATCTTCGTGAGTTTTTTCCGTTTGTTGTTCGGTTGGCGTGGCTTATATCCGGAGGTTCTTGTTTTGGAGTATGGCGCAGACAAGCCGGGTGATCTGACCTATTTGACCGGCATAGTTAAGCCAAATATTGCAGTAGTTACAGCGGTGGGCGATGTGCCGGTGCATGTTCAATTTTATGATTCACCGGAGCAGGTGGCGAGAGAAAAATCTAAACTTGTTGAAGCCGTGGCGGCCAGCGGCTTAGTGATTTTAAATGCTGATGAACAGCGAGTGCTGGCAATGCAACACAAGACCAGGGCTACCGCTCTTACCTACGGGTTTTCCGAGAAAGCCGATATTCGGATTATTGATTTTGAAAATAAGATTGAGGAGCGTGATGGTGAGTTGCGACCGATCGGCATTACTTTTAAGCTGGGCTACGACGGTGCGTTTGTGCCGGTACGGATTAACGGCGCACTCGGAGCCGCACAGGCATATTCTGCCGCCGCCGCCGGCTGCGTCGGGCTGGCCTTTAGCATGAACCTCGTGGATATCTCGCAAGCCCTTTTATATTACAAACCTCTAGCGCAGCGAATGCAATTTTTACGCGGCATCAATGATTCAGTTTTGATTGATGATAGTTACAATGCCTCGCCACTTTCTATGAATCTTGCCATTGAAACGGTGCAATCTATAAAGGCAAAACGCAAGGTTGCTATTATCGGCGACATGCTTGAGCTTGGCAGTTTTTCACCGGCTGCGCATAAAAAAATAGGGGAGCTTGCCGCAAAGGTCTTTGATGTAGTTATTGCCGTTGGCCCCGCCGCTGCGGCATACGGAGAGATGGCTGCAAAAGGAAAGATTGCCAAGAAACATATTGTTTTAGCGCAATCGGTTGATGAGGTTCTTGGCCAGCTTCCCACCCTCATCAAGCCAGGTGATTTAGTGCTGGTAAAGGCCTCGCACGGGATTCATTTGGAAAAGGCCGTAGCGGTTTTGCGCAGAGCCGGGCCGGAGGATTTGGTGCGGCGATGAAACGGACAGCGGTAAACTGCAGACCGGCCCCGTCTATCTGCGCGCGGCTCGCGCAGCGACTCCTCTCGGCCTCCTCGGCCTGCGAGAGGGCCGCCTAGCAGCTTGCCGCTATCCGTTTCTCTTGAGATATATCTATTGTTACAGCGTACTAGTACGCTGTAACATAGCAGAAAAAGAATGTAACCTAATATATTCCTTTGTCAATTAAAAGTTGCCTTTGAGTGAAAAATTATGTATTATATTTCCACTGCTCTCATCTTCTAATGGCTTAGGAAGCGCCCCTCTCACGGGCGAAATCGGGGTTCGATTCCCCGTGAGAGCGCTAACACAAAAAAACTAGCATCTGCTAGTCTTTTTGTGTTATTGTTTTCTCAAAGGGGAATCGAATCGCCGGACTGAGTTTTTCTAGCAAGAAAAACGAGGGAGGCGGTGCCCAGACCTTGTGCGAGTGGCTGACGAGCACAAGAGGCGCGGGCGATTCCCCGTGAGAGCGCAGCTATTTTTATGAAGAAAATTAAGAAATCACTGATTCCTTCGGAAAAATTAGAGATAGTTCCTTTTCGCGACTCCAAAAGCCTCGCTCAATTTTTAGAACAACCAAAGATTAAAATCGCAGAAGCGATAACGGGTGGACTTGAGCTAGGCGTCAACGGTTTAATTACTGCGGGAGCAAGAATTGTCCAAGGTGCAATCAAGGGGAATCTGATGAAACAGTTTGGCAGGGAAATTAATACTTTAGTCGAGAAAGGAAAAATCAAGGAGGACTATGCTGAGACAAAATACGGTTTTCAGACTCTAAAAGAGATTTTGGAGTTTATTGATAGCGAATCTCCTGACGAGGAAAGATTCTTGGCTGTGAAAGCAATGTTTTTTGCTGTGAATGCGGTGGATGTTAATGAGGGTGAAGAATTAATCAACTATCAGTTGCTGCAGATTGTTAAGAAATTAAGCGGTTTTCAGTTATTAATTTTGAAGGTTGCCTCTGAAGCACGAAAAGCACATCCGGGCGGCGGGCCGGCCTCCGCAGGGGGTTGGCTCAGCGATATTGCTAATAGAATGGGACATAAGTTATCTAGTCTCGTTGAGCACGATGAGGGAGTGTTGATGGAATATAAATTGATTTCTGGAAGACGGCATAGTGACAGAAGTGGAGTTGCTGAACACAATTTTAGGTTAACCGATCTTGCCATCAAATTGTGTGAAAATTTAGAACACTACGAAACTCTAGGATTAGGGGAATAATCCAACTATGACTCTACAAAATAAAGTTGTTGTCATCACTGGCGCAAGTAAAGGATTAGGGAAGGCCCTTGCGCAGGATTTTGCTTCGCGGAAGTCAAAGTTAGTTTTGGCGGCACGGTCAAAAACTGAGCTTGAAGAAGTTTGTAAAGAATTGGGCGCGCTACCAGTTTTGACTGATGTGGCGCAAGAAGAAGATGTTGTGAATCTTGCGGCGAAGGCAGTTAAAAAATTTGGGAAAATAGACATTTGGATAAACAATGCTGGAGTCAGAATCAAGAGAACGCCGATTGAGGAGGTAGATATCAAAAAGTTTCATGAAATGGTTGAGATAAATTTGTTCGGGACTTTCTACGGGAGTCGTGAGGCACTCAAGCAGATGAGAAAGCAAAAAGCGGGAACTATAGTGAATATACTTTCAACTTCTGCGTCCGAAGGAAAGCCGACTGCATCAGCGTACGGCGCCAGTAAAATGGCTGCGATCGGATTTACTAAATTTTTAAGAAATGAAGCGAGAGATGCCGGAATTAAAGTAATAAGTATTTTCCCGGGCGGACTCAAAACGAACTTTCATCAGGGTCAGGTTCCGAAAGATTATGACAGGTTTATGCCTGCGGCGAGAGTTGCAGAAAAAATTGTTTCAAATTTAGAGGTGCCTGAGCCTCAGGAGGAGCTGACAATTTTGAAGGTATGATCAAAGCCATTATTTTTGACGCGGACGGGGTACTTGTGAAGAGTGAATTTTTGAGTACACGGCTTATCAAAGATCGAGGTGCGCAGAAGGAGCATTTTGATAAGTTTTTTGCGGGGCCGTTTCAGAACTGCCTCATCGGTAAGGCAGATTTAAGAGAGGAGATCACTAGGGCTTGGCCGATATGGAAATGGGACGGCGATGTAGATTCACTGCTGGCACTTTGGTTTGCAGAGGATGCGAATCGGATTGATGCTCGGTTTGGGTCGGTCATTGCTGATTTAAAAAGTCGGGGGATTATCTGTGCGCTTGGAACGAATAATGAAAAATATCGGACTGATGATTTGTTGCATAACAAGGGATTAGCTAAATGGTTTAAAAAACATCATGTATTTTCTTCCGGCTATGTGGGCAAGAAAAAGCCGGATCAAGGATTTTTTGCGCATGTTTCCGAGGCACTCCAACTTAAGCCGAGCGAGATTGCATTCTGGGATGATGATCCGGAAAATGTGGCTGCGGCCCGTCTTCACGGAATGCAGGCAAACCACTATACTTCCTTTGATGAATTTATGAGGTGGGTGGAGGGGATCAAGTAGGCACGAGTAGGCACAAGTAGACAAGTAACAAGTTGGAAACAAGTCAATTATGACTGAACACGCAAAATTTTGTGTAACGGCTGATGTATTTGTTATACGAAACGGAAAATTATTGCTCGGCAAACGCAAAAATACCTTTGGCGAAGGTTTTTGGGGATTACCCGGCGGACATTTGGAGTTCAAGGAGACATTTGCGCAGGGGGCTGCGCGTGAGTTGCAGGAAGAGACGGGGATGAGTGCTCGAGATTTTCAATTCATCGTTTTGTATAATAACAACAGTCGGGAGGAGCATTACATTCATGTTGGTATGCTCGCACTTGATCCAGAGGGCGAGCCGCGCGTCTGCGAGCCGGATAAATGCGAGGAGTGGCGGTGGTTTGATTTGACGAGCATGCCGCGAAACGAGATACTCTGGGTGCATCTTCCACAGATAGACGCCTTCTTAGCACAACAAAATTTTATTGATCATTCTTAGTTCTATGAGTTCTATGAAATTAGTTAATATTCTTTTTTTGGTATCAGTCGTGCTGCTTCTTGCAGCTACGGGGCTTCTGTACACCAAGCTCTCGCCGACGAATGAACTGATTTTGCATTTCACCCCCGGCGGACAACCGGATTATACGGGTTCTCTAGTTGATGTCTTTGGCGCACTTGTTACCGGCGGGGTTGTTGTCTTACTGAATTATGTTTTGTCCAGAGCGCTACGGATTCGGGAGGAGTTTTTCAGCATTGCGCTAAGCATAACCGGACTTTTGGTTTCCCTCTTGCTTTTCGCAGCGGTATTTGTTATTGTCATAAACAACCAATAGGTGAGTTATCAGGTTATCAAGTTCGTAAAGTTCATCAAGTGGGGAGCCACCGATTGAATTTTACGAATTTTTGCTTGATAACTTTAAACTTTAAAACTTGATAAACTTAGATTTATGTTCGCAGTAATCAAAACCGGTGGCAAGCAGTATCGCGTGAACGCAGGCGATAAGCTGAAAATTGAAAAATTGGAGGTTAAAGAGGGGGACGAGATTACCTTTGACCAGGTTCTTTTGGTGGTTGACGGTGAGACGATGAGACTGGGCACCCCGCTCGTTGCCGGTTCAGCCGTAACAGCAAAGGTAGTGCAGCAGGGCCGCCACGACAAAGTGATTGTCTTTAAGTTTAAGAGCAAGACTCGCCGCCGTACCAAGAACACGCACCGCCAGCCGTTTACGGAGATTGAAGTAACGGGGATAAAGTAGATACGAGTAAACAAGTAACAAGTTCCGGGCGCCGAGTTAGACTCGGCGCCCGGAATGTTTTCATCCACCTTTTCATATTTGCTAAAAGCCCGCTGGGGGGGGTATTATAGCAGTAGAAATTATTAATCACTAAATCAAATTTTTATGGGAATGGAAAAAGCTGAATTTATGCAGGAGGCGGGACTGAAAAATGACGAAAAGTTACTTTCACCGGAAGCAGCTGAAACAGAGGCCGCCCTTTTCGTGGCGTTAAAAGAGGAGATGGAGAAGCAGCAGTGGCGAGATATACCGGAGAGTGAGTACGATGCGATCAGTAGCAAGCTGGACGATCTTCTCGCGCAAGCGGAGAGTGTTACATCTCAAGATCAAGCCGCTAAAGTCGCGGCAAAGATCGCAGCTTGCATTGGCGCTATACCAGTTTTGGCTGCAAGCGTTTTTTTGCAATTTGGAGGAGCTCTTTCGTCGGTAACTGATTCTAGCGATAGTCGCCGTCTGGCTTATCATGAATCAAGAGTTGATGCAGAGAAGAGGGGTTGGACGGAACCATTGTGGGACGCATATGGGCGGGTTTTTAATTTAGCGAAGACAGCGAAGGAGAGATTAAGTAAATTAAGAGAAGATGTGGTTGCTAAGCAGCTTTAATTTCTGTTTTTAATCGCGGCGTCCAGCGTTTGCTCATCCGCAAACTCAATCTCGCCGCCGGTTGGGATGCCTCGCCCGAGCCGGGATATTTTTTGCGTTATTCCTTTGATCTGGCCCGCAACGATTTCGGCATTCAGGTCTCCGTAGGTTGTGGGGGAGAAGCCAATGATAATTTCACTGGCGATGCCGCCCGGTAGATCGGCAATAGATTTTTTGAGCGCTGCAAGTCGTGTCCGCTGTTGCGTAGTTAAGACACCATCTTTGGGCAGATCGCCAAGCACAAGGTAACGGCCCTTGATGGCTTTTGTTTTTTCCAATGTCAGCACATCGGTTTCTTTTTCAACAATGATGATGCTGGCTTGATCGCGACGCGGATTTGCGCAGATAGTGCATCGACCAGTCGTTAGCTCGTCAATCCGAAAACACTGCGTGCAGCGTTTGAGCCGAGCGGTTTCGTTAATCACTCGCGCAAGTTCGGTAACCTCACTTGTTGGCATGCCGGCGATATGAAAAGCAACGCGAGTTGCCTGGCGCGGGCCAAGTGATGGAAGTTGCGAAAGAAGTGCAACCAGTTTTTTGATAGAGTCTGGAGTCATTGGGCAGGTTAGTTAGTCGTTGGTTAGCTAGTTAGTTGGCGGGGATTTAAATTAACTAACTCTGATGACGAGTGTCGAGATTCCGAAATGTAACCGTATCCGGATCAAACTTAACTTGTACTGTGCCGAGCGGGCCGTTGCGATGTTTGGCGATAATTAGCTCGGCCATATTTTCATCAAGGGGATCCAGGCCAACTTTATTTCGGTCTTTGCGGTAAATAAATATAACCACATCTGCGTCCTGCTCAATCGAGTTGTGGACGATGATATCGTTGGCAACAAAATTGTGCGTTCCGGGCACAGTTGCGTCAAAGGTTTCTGCCCGGCCGAGAGGGGTGATTGCGGCAATTTCATCCCAAACTACCTTTGCCTGTGCAAGTTGCCGGAGTACTGGTGAAGCAAGCGCAGTTGCAACGCGGTCAAGTCGTGCCGGACTAATACTTGCTTTGAAGAGCGCGCTCCCGTTATATGCTGTGCCGAGTGCGCCGGCAACATCACGCCAGCTCATATTTTGCTTCACTCTTTCTGTGTTAATCATTGATTGCCAAAGTGAAGCCGGTAGTGTTCCGGTATTTGGATTCGCTGTAATCTGCTCAAGAGCTGCACTTAATTGTCGGATGATTGCCGCGCGCTCGCCAACGCAGCCGACAATTTCGAGAAAACTCATCTGTTGATCTTTGCCATTGATGGTAACGTTGTAGCAGGGTCGGTGTGTGCCCTGCGGAACGGTTTTAATGACGCTCTGGATACCAAGGCGCGTGAGAAGATGCTGCACTTGTCCGGCGAGCACCGCACTTGTTGATGCGTAATAGATAGCCGCCGCTGGTTTTCTGCCGGCTAATTTTTTCCATGAAATGTTGCCGTCGGTTGCCCAGAGGTGGCGCAGGAAAAGTGCAATCGCATCCGGAGAGCATTGGAACACGAGCGGTGAGATTTGCTTTTGCGGCGCGCGAACACGCTCGATGTTTAGTTTTTGGTACCACTGAGTAATCGGGTGAGTGCGTCCATGAGTCAGTCGGTAGGGAGATGGCAAATAACTGTGCCACCAATTTTTTTGTTGTACGCGCCGGGCAGTGACACCGAAGAGATTTTTTGCAGCGTTTTCCACGATATTAAGATTAACCGGATCAGCTGAAGTGTAATGATAGGGCTGTTTTGGCAAGACGCAGCCATCGCCGAGTAGATGTGCATGCAGTAGTAGTTCGTCTGCGGTGAGTGGCTCTTGTGTCGGTGTGGTGGCCATTGATTGCGGTATCGCGAGACGATCGCCAGTTTTCAGCGCATCAAGTCGGCTCCAGCCGGTTGGTGTCCGGAAGGGATGATTTGCAGAGGCTTTTATTGTGCGGCCCGAGCGTAGTCTGAGTTCAAAAGTTTCCTTGATGCCGCTGCGGAATACTTTCGTCATCGGACGGATAACAATATTCCAATTTTCATCGAGTGAAAAAACGGGAATTGGTAGTTGTTTTTTACGCTCGGCAAGCGATTGCATAGTAACTAATTCGCCGGTGTCTGCCCGCACAATTCTTGTGTCTCCCGTTAAGCAACCGGAGTCGCGCAGGTCAGAGAGCCGTGGGATGCCGGAGTCGCGCTGTTCTGTAGCGCGCGAAAGCTGCGAGAGGGCAATGACCGGCACATTTAGTTCACGGGCCAGGGCCTTGAGCCCGCGGCTAATCTCCGTAATTTGGCTGACGATGTTGTCGCTGTTTGTGCGCGGCTGAATCAGTTGCAGGTAGTCAACCACGATCATCGCCAGACCATGTTCTGCTTGAAGCCGCCGAGCCATGGCACGCATCTGGAGAATAGTCGGGCTGGGCGTGTCGTCAACATAAATCGGTGCGCGCGAAAGTGTATCCAAGGAGTGCTGAATAAGTTCAAAATCATGTTCATCGCGCAGTTTACCAGTCCGCAGTTTCCAAAGGGCAACGCCGGCTTCGGCGGCAATGATTCTGTCGATGACTTGTTCGCGGCTCATTTCGATACTGAAAATACCGACTGGAACATTGTGTTTGATCGCGGCATGGGCCATCATGCCTAAAACCAGCGAGGTTTTACCAACTGATGGGCGAGCGCCGATCACGACCAAATCTGATTTTTGAAATCCGGAAAGCAAATTGTCGAGTTGATTAAAGCCGGTCGGTATTCCGCGTAACCCACCCTCGCCGTTGTGCAGTTTTTCCATGCGTTCAAACGCCGCCTTGAGCTCGTCGCGCACCGGAATAAACTTTTGGTTAATCGAGCCCTGCGAAATTGCAAAAATTTTACTTTCGATCTGGTCAAGTAGTTGCTCGATGTCTTCCGGCGAGGCAAAAACGCTTTCGCTGATTTCCGCCGAGGTGTTGATCAGGTCGCGCAGAACCTTCTTTTCTTTAACGAGCTTGGCATAGTGCTCGATATGGCTGGCAGTCGGCACTTTGTCGGTCAGCGAGGTGATATAAGTCGCGCCGCCGATAGTTTCCAGTTCGCCGGCATCTTTGAGTACGCCCGTAATCGTTAAGATATCGATTGGCTGACTTTTTTCAAACAACTTTAAAATCGCACCATAAATAATATTATGAATCGGTTTGTAAAAATCACCCGGACGCAAAACATCGGCAACGCGGATGATTGCATTTTTGTCGATCATCAGTCCGCCGAGGACTGATTCTTCGGCGTCTATATTTTGAGGAGGGAGTTTGGGCATAGGAAAGTTCATCAAGTTCATCAAGTTCATCAAGTTCATCAAGTGGGATTTCAAATCCCGTTTTATCTTGATAAACTTGCAACTTGACAAACTTTCTACTCGCTCGTTTTTGGCAAAACGAGCGGACCAGCCGGTGTATCTTCTACCACATATCCTAACTGTTCTATCTGCACGCGCAAGCCGTCGGATTTAGCAAACTGTTTAGAAGCTCTGGATAACTCGCGTTCTTGTGCGAGTTTTTGGATTTCGGCGGGAATTTTCGGGGCGTCCAGCGTGATTCCGAAACTTGCAAAAGCGTTCACAAAGAATACTTTGAATTTTTTGATGAACTCTGAATTCAAGCTCCATATTTCTTTATTTAGCTGATTGATTATCTGGAATATGATGCCAAGGGCGAGGGGAGTATTGAAGTCATCCGCTATCGCATCGTGAAATTTTTCCTCGAATGCAGCCAGATTAAAGTCGCTCAATTTTGCAGTATTATTGCTCGCTATCTGCAAATCAATTTTTGAAAGAACGGCGCGCATTTCAATAAGATGTTTTTTAACTACATCTATGTAATCCGGAATGTAATCCAGCGGCTGGCGGTAGTGATGAATGAGCAGCATCATCCGAAACTCATCCGCAGTCATTTTTTTCAGAACATCATCAACCGTCATGAAATTCCCGAGCGACTTGCTCATCTTCGTGCCATTCACGGTTAAGAAACCGGTGTGCATCCAGAAGTTTACAAAGGGTGTTTTGCCAGAAGCACTTTCCTGCAGGGCTCGTTCGGCCTCGTGATGTGGGAACTTTAAATCCAGTGCCCCGCCATGGATGTCGTACTGCGGGCCGAAGAAGTGCTCGGTAATCGCCGTGTCTTCAATATGCCAACCCGGCCTGCCCGTTCCCAGTTCTGACTCCCAGCTCGGCTCACTCGCTACTCGCGACTCGCTACTCGCGACTGATTTTAACTTCCACAAGCAAAAATCACCGGCATTTCGTTTTTTTTCGCTGTTGTCTAAGCGAGTAACACCGTCCTCGGCCTGTTGCACTGTGCGGCGAGCAAGTTCGCCATATCCAGCATATTTTGTGATGTCAAAATACCAACCACCTGCCCCGGCCGTAGCGTCGGGGTCGCCCTCTATCTTATAGACATGGCCTGTTTCTTGCAGACGCTGTACCTGTGCAATGATTTCCGGAATATGTTCTGTCGCTCGTGCAAACTGCATGCCCGCGGTGTCTACGCCGAGCGCCTTTAGATTTTCAAAATAAATCTCTTCGTATGTCTTACTGACCTCTTGCCAGGTTGTTCCTGTTTCTTTTGCCCTCTGAATTATTTTGTCGTCAATGTCAGTGATGTTCTGGAGATACTTGACCTGCATGCCTTGGCTTCGTAGATACCGCACGAACATGTCAAAGAAGACAAATGTCCGCGCATTACCAATGTGCGGGTAGTCGTAGACGGTCGGGCCGCAGACAAACATTTTTATCGGCCGCGGTTTGCCGTCCTCGCCGATTGGTTGCTTCAGTTCCTTTTTCTCGCCCGACAGGGTATCAAAAATACGCATAATCCTTTCATTCTACTAGGAATTTATATATTTGGGCAATTACACAATCTTTTTATGCTTGAAAATCAGCCAAAGTCCGATGACTGTGCCGTGGATGACAAAAAAGGAGATCCAAAAACGAGTTGGGCTTGCGGCGAAGATTTCGTGAATATAAGTAAATTCTGAAAAGAAGACAAAGTAAAGCGGAATTGAGGATAAAAATGCGCCGACGGTAAAGCGCTTGATGACGCGGTTGGTGCGCGCTTCGAGCAGCTGGGCATTGGTATTTTCCAGCGACTCAATAGTTTCAAAGTAACTTTCCAGATTGCGCTGAACCGGAATGTTATCGTTCATCAGGTCGGTCAGATAGACACGGCTTTTTTCGCCCCAGAAAGACAGGCCGAGATCGTGAATATTTTGGAAAAATTTTTCCTGATGCCTGGTAATCAGACGATAATCAAGAATATTGCGCTTCACCTCTGAAATAGTTCGCAGAAGCTCCTCTTCTTTGTCGGCAAAGATATCTTCGGCAATTCTAGTAACTTGTTCTTCAATATGATGCAGCTGTCGCAGTGAAAAGGAAATGGCTTTTTCGAAGGCCGCGTAGGTTGCGAGAAGCGTGTCGCCATTTAAAACACGGTCCCTTTCTTTTTGATTTTTTGAAAACAAGTCAAAAAGCTGGTTAAGCTGCTCCAGGTTTTCGTAGTGCGCTGTAATAATCGTGTTCTTTGTGATTAAAAAATCTATCTCCGTCCTGCGGCTGGTTTTGCTAACTTGATCGTACTCTGCAAAGTGGTAAACCAAAAAAAGATATTCACCGTAGCGTTCGCTACGCGTGCGTACGGAAGAGTGCAGCAGTTCGTCTAATATAATCGGGTGAAATTTGTGGATTTTTTTGATCGCGTCAAGATCTTCGATGGTTGGCTTGAAGAGATCGATCCAAGTTACCTTTTTGCCTTTGATGGAGCGCATGATATAAGTATACTACAAATAAATTGATTGTTGACACCTACTGAAAATGCATTAAAATAGCTACACTACTATGAGTATGAGCGACGAAGCGAAGCAAAATGACAATCAGCCGGTTTCGGCCGGCCCGGCCGAAACCGGAAAAAACAAACCTGACGCCGGGTCGGCGGACTTGCCCGCCAATTCAGGGGCGGGCAAACTCGCCGAGTGCGAGAAGCAGCGCGATGAGTATTTAAATTCCTGGAAACGGGCTGCAGCTGATTTTATTAATTACAAAAAAGAAGAGAGTAAGCGACTTGAGCAATTTGCCGGCTACGCGGCTATTGATTTCGCAAAAGACCTTTTACCGGTTCTAGACAGTTTTAATCTGGGCATGAATGCGGTTGATAAAGAGAGTCAAGAATATAAAGGAATGCTCATGATCAGTGGGCAGCTGCAGGAGGTCTTACGCAAGAAAGGCATCGAGCGGATTGTAGTAGCTCGTGGCGACCGGTTTAATCCGGAATTTCATGAGGCAATGCTGGAGGTGGAGCTTCCTCCGGATGATCCGGAACGCGAGAAACTCTCCGGCAAGATTTTAGAAGAGTTAGTCCCCGGTTATAGTAGTAATGGAAGAGTTATTCGAGCGGCTAAGGTGAAGCTGGCGAGATGAAATTTCTAATTTCAAATTTTCAATTTCTAAACAATTTTCAATTTTAGAATTTTGAAATTAAGAAATTAAATTATTGTTTAAAAATTAGAAATTAAAAATTGAAAATTATGTCAAAAATAATCGGTATAGATTTGGGCACTACTAACTCGGCGGTGGCGGTCATGGAGGGCGGTGCGCCAAAAATTTTGGAAAATGCTGAAGGTAATCGGACGACGCCATCAATTGTGGCGATGAGTAAAA
Source organism: Candidatus Harrisonbacteria bacterium (assembly GCA_023255625.1). Lineage (GTDB taxonomy): Bacteria > Patescibacteriota > Minisyncoccia > UBA6257 > 1-14-0-10-44-23 > JAHFLF01. The sequence continues at coordinate 84,656 of JAHFLF010000001.1, read as the reverse complement.
ATAATGAGCGCGTTGTCGGTCTTTTGGCTAAGCGGCAATCGGTGACAAATCCAAAGAACACGATTTTTTCGGTGAAGCGCCTGATCGGTCGCAAGTTTAGCGATCCGGAGGTGGCTCGAGATGCGAAGTGGCTGCCATATGAGATTCGCGGTTCGGCAACCGGCGGAGTAGAGGTAAAAATTGGCGCGGATTGGAAAAAGCCGGAGGAGATCTCCGCCATGGTGCTCGGCAAACTCAAACAAGATGCAGAGGCGCGTCTGGGCGAGCCGGTTACTGAAGCGGTTATCACCGTGCCGGCCTACTTTGACGACAGCCAGCGCCAGGCAACTAAAAATGCCGGAGAGATTGCCGGGCTGACCGTCAAGCGCATCATTAACGAGCCGACGGCCGCTGCGCTGGCCTACGGCTTTAATAAAAAGAAAAATGAGAAAATAGTTGTTTATGATTTTGGCGGTGGCACTTTTGATGTCTCGGTTCTAGAAGTTGGTGATGATGTTGTTGAGGTTAAATCCACGGGCGGAGACACGCACCTGGGCGGCGATGATTTTGACAAGAAGATTCAGGAATATATTGCAGCTGAATATAAGAAGCAGGACGGAATTGATGTTAGCAAAGATCCACTCGCAGTGCAGCGGCTGAAGGAGGCCGCCGAGCGGGCGAAGCACGAACTATCGACCTCGATTGAGGCAGAGATTAATATTCCGTACATTACTTCGGACGTCTCCGGGCCGAAACATCTGCTGATGAAGATGACCCGGGCCAAGCTCGAGGAGCTGGTTGGCGAGGAGATTCGGCGTTCGATTACAATCGTTGAGAAGGTTTTGAAGGATTCCGGATTTTCAGTAGCCGATATTAATGAAGTTATTTTGGTTGGTGGTCAGACTCGCATGCCAGCGATGCAAGAAGCGGTCAAGAAGTTTTTTGGAAAGGAGCCGCATCTGGGTATTAACCCGGACGAGGTAGTGGCCGCCGGCGCTGCAGTTCAGGCCGGAATTTTGCAGGGCGATGTCAAGGATGTTTTGCTGCTCGATGTTACGCCGCTCTCACTTGGCATTGAGACTCTTGGCGGTGTTTCCACTAAGCTGATTGAAAAGAATACGACCGTGCCTACAACCAAAAGCCAGGTATTTTCAACCGCGGCTGACAATCAGACTTCGGTGGAGATTCATGTGCTTCAGGGCGAGCGGGAGATGGCGGCCGACAACAAGACGCTGGCGCGTTTTATTTTGGACGGGATTCCGCCCTCGCCGCGCGGCATGCCGCAGGTTGAGGTTACTTTTGACATTGATGCTAACGGCATTGTCAGCGTCAGCGCGAAGGACAAAGCCAGCGGCAAGAGCCAGTCGGTGCGCATAGAGGCCTCGACGGCTTTATCAAAAGAAGAAATTGAGAAATTAAAACGCGACGCCGAGGCGAATCGCACCGAAGATTTGAAGAAAAAAGAATTAGTCGAGAGTCGGAATATGGCTGAACAGCTCATTTATACAGCCGAGAAGGCGCTCAAAGATGGCGGTGATAAAGTGCCGGCAGATATTAAGGATGCCGTAACAAAAAGAATTGCTGATTTGAAAACCGCGAAAGAAACCGGTACTGCGGAGGGAATCAAGAAAGAGGTTGAGCAGCTCTCCGCCGAGATGCAAAAAATCGGCCAGGCGATGTATGGCAAAGGTGGACAGGAGCCGCCTGCGGGTGAGCCACAGCCCGGGCCAGCCGCCGAGGAAAAGAAATAGCTGGCAGTCAGGAATTCATTTATGGGTTATACTTACTGGACAAAGCATAGCCCATGGAAAATCCTCTTCTGAACCTGCGTAAAGAGCGTCAAATAGTTCAATCTTCAGTTGATCATAGTCATTCTGGAATTGACCATATTTATTTCTATCTTTTCGCATTTGGCATTTTAGGTATCGGCACGGCTCTTTGGCTTAGTTACAATGCGAAACTTTTTTCAGTAACATTCGCTGGCGCGTCTGCTATTTGGCTTGGTGGGAGCGCTGTGGTTCTGGCGATTGTTCTACTTTTTCAAGCAGTCTTGGTCGCTAGCCGCCCCTGGAACTGCTTACTGATTTTGCTTGAATCGGTAGCGCTACTCGGTTCTTTTTACAATATTATCTCTGCCTGGCTTGTCGCCGCCGCTCTTATCTTTTGTGTTTTAGTAATTCGTGCATCGCTCCATACGCACACCGCGCTCAAGGAGGCAATTAAGATTCGGTTTCACGGTTATGCCAGTAAATTTGATTCTGCATTTTTTACTGCTCTGACGCTTTTTTGCGCCGTCATGATCGTCGGCTTATATCAACACGCGGGCGGTATTACGGAAAACGGTTTTATGGTGCTTTTCCGCGGTTTGGAAACTCCGCTTTCATATTCACTCGGGGTAACTGTAAGCGGATCGATGCCAGCCGAGGAGATTTTCGAAAAATATGTCCAGAAACATTTTAGTAGCGGAGAAATTATGCAACTATCTGAATCGCAACGGCATGAGGCGATTAAACAGATGGCGCAGGCAGCGCTCGTGCAGGCCGGCGATCAATTGAGCACGCCATTTTTGCCAAAGGAGACCATCGGCGGCTATTGCTATCGTTTGCTGCTAAAGGGGATTGCCCACATTCAGGCATTGCACCTGGGCCCGCTGATTGGTTTTGGTATCCTACTGCTCGGCGTACTTTTTGTGCGCAGCTTTCTAATTTTTGTTAAAATTCCAGTGCTTTTAATTGCACAGATAATATATTTGCTGTTAAAAGCGATCGGTATAATTCGTATTGACTCTGAACCATGTCAGAGAGAGGTTATTGCCGCTCGGTAAATTAGCCAGCGGCTTTTTTTAGTTGCTTTAGCGTGATTGTTATACTAATATCAGACTCCTATGGATTACTACGAACTACTTGGCGTTAACAAAAATTCCAGTGAGGAGGAGATAAAAAAGGCCTATCGCAAACTGGCGCATCAGCACCATCCGGATAAGGGTGGCGGCGATGAGAAAAAATTTAAAGAAATCAACGAGGCCTATCAGGTGCTCGGCAATGCGGAAAAGCGCGCGCAGTACGATCGCTTTGGCAAAAATTTCTCCGGAGCCGGGCCGGGTGGTGGCGGGCAGTCCGGTTTTTCCGGCGGCAATCCTTTCGGCGGATTTGGGTTTGATGCCGGCGGGATTAATTTTGAAGACCTTGGCGACATGGGGGATATTTTCGAAACTTTCTTCGGGGGCGGCCGTCGGGGTTCTGCCGGGCGGCAACGGGGCCGCGACCGTTCTGGCAGTGACTTGCAGATTAACCAGGAGATTACTTTAGAGGAGGCGTATGCCGGCGCTGCTAAAGAATTAAAGTTTAAAACTTTTAATGTTTGTGAGAGCTGTACCGGTCTTGGTTATGATAAGCAGGCCGGAGTTAAGCAGTGCGATGTCTGTAAAGGTGCCGGCGAGGTGCGCGAATCACGGCGGACGGTCTTTGGTACCTTTGCCCAGTCCAAGCAATGTACCAAGTGTGCCGGGCGCGGTGAAATTCCGAACATAATTTGTGCACAGTGTAAGGGTGTCGGGCGCGTAGGAGCGACCCGCACGCTTACGATTGAAATTTTCCCTGGCGTCTCTGACGGGCAATTAATTAAGGTTGCCGGCGGCGGCGAGGCGGGCGAGAGTGGCGCAAAGAGCGGGGATTTATATGTGCAAGTGCGAGTTTTGCCGCATAAAGTTTTTGAACGAGTTGAAAGCGATTTACTGGTCAAAAAAGAAATTGGCGTGATTGATATTTTGGTCGGCAAAAAAATTAGCATTCCGGTTATTTCCGGCGGCGCAACCGAGGTTGAGATTCCTGGCGGCTTTAGTTTTAATGAGCGGCTACGGGTGAGTGGCAAAGGCATGCCAAAGTTTGGCGGACATGGACGCGGCGATTTGTTTATTGAATTTGAGGTAAGGGCGCCGAAGAAGGTAAGCGGGAAGTTGAAAAAAGTTCTTGAAGAGTTTGGCGGTGAGGTAAGTTAGTTGTATTTTCCGCTGTTTGCAGCAGGATGTGCTGCAGACGGCGTCGGGCATATTTTTTTGCTAAAAAATTGCCCTGCGCTCTCCGGCCGTCGCCGTCCGAGAGCCGCCGCTAGCAGCACATCCTGCTGCGAACCCGCCATTTCAAATAAAAATTCTGTGTGGGTGTAGGGTAATATAAAAATGTAACCTGTAAATTTCTCCGCTAGGCGGCACTCTCGCAGGCCGAAGAGGCCGAGAGCAGGCGCTTTTTCAGCAGAAAGAGATAGCCGGTGCCGCTCTGCGGAGAAATTTACAGGTTACATTTTTATAGAAAATGTTGAGCGCCGCGCGACCCGGAGGTCGCGCGGCGCAGTCGTCCGGGAACTGCCCGGTCAGCCGCCGTCACATCCGGCGAGTGTCACCCATCTCGTGCACGGCCGCCTCGGAGAAGCCGCCCACAGACACCGCGGAGGCCGGGATGTCCGGCCCGGAGAGCGGCGGCGCGGCATGCGAGACACGCTCGGGCACCTCCGGAGCAGGTTTGCCCTCGCCCTCGCTGTCCACGAACGAGGCGCAGCCCCGCCCAGCGTCGTGTTCGTCGCGGCGTCCGCTGCACGAACTGCAGAGATGGCGCGGATCGTCCGCGTCCCATCCCGTCCACTCCCGCGTGACCCCGTCGTGCACCCAGGTCGTGGGGCCCGTGTAGGGGAGGGTGTCGAAGTCCACGGTGGCGCGGAACTTCGTTCGCCAGCTTGCTCGGGAATTCTGCCCGAGCTTTGCGTCACCCTCGACCTCCAGCTTCATGGTCTGGACCCAGGCGACCAGACGCACGGTCTTGCCGTCGATCGTGAAGTCGCCGTCGGGGATGACCGGAGCCGCCACTTCTTCTCCGGTCGCCCACGAAGCCACGAAGGCCTTGAGCGCGATCTGCATGTCGCGCACAGCCGCTCCGTGTGAGCCGGGCTCCAGGAACGGCGGGAACTGTCGAAGAATTCTCATCTCGCAATCTCCTCTGTCTCGGGTAAGCTGATCCTCCGGCGTTGTGCCGAAAGTCATCAGCTCACCGCGAGTTAGAAGATAGCATTTTTGTTTAAAAAGTCAAACGAACTTTACGCATTACGCTTTTTTGTGTACAATCCTATGCATTGTTATAGCGGGTGCAAATAATTGCGTGCTTTTGATGCCCCTATAGCTCAGTGGTAGAGCAACGGACTTTTAATCCGCTGATGATGGTTCGATTCCATCTGGGGGCACCAAAAGCACACAAGAACTTGCCTTAAAGTTTTTTTTCCATTACACTCCTTTCTATTGTATTTCATTCGTACTTTCGTAATAAATTCGTAATTCGTAGCTCTATGCGCAAAGGATCTCTCTTACTAATCGGTCTCGTGGTAGTCGGCTCCGTGCTTTCGGCTTTTTTTATTCACCCTGATTTTTGGGGTAGTACCCGGCCATGGCGGCTTGGCCTGGATTTAGTCGGTGGCAGCCACCTGGTCTATGAAATTGACATGAGCAATGTGGTTGATTCAGATCGGGCGTCGGTTTTAGACGGAATCCGCGGACGCATTGAAGCGCGCGTGAATTCTAGCGGCGTACGCGAGCCGCAGGTATTGACCGCCAAGCAGGGGGATTCATATCGTTTGATTGTGGATATCGCCGGTATTAAAGATACCAGCGAGGCCATCGCGCAAATTGGCCAGACGCCGTTTTTAGTTTTTTCACAGGAGGGGACGACCAAGCAGCCGGTTAAAGCAACTACCGCAGATGGCAAGGAGATTGAATTACAATCTGATCAGCCGGCTTTCGTGCCGACCAGCTTGACCGGCCGTTATGTGAAGAGCGCCTCGTTAAATTTTAACAGTGTTTCAAATCGTCCGGAAATTTTTCTAGAGTTTGACAGCGAGGGCGCGAAACTTTTTGAGGATTTAACCGCAGCCAATGTCGGTAAACGGCTGGGTGTTTTTGTGGACAATGAACTTTTAACCGCGCCGACAGTGAACGAGCGCATCAGCGGCGGCCGCGCACAGATTACGGGGCAGTTCACATTGGAGGAGGCGCGCACTTTAGTCAATCGTTTTAAGGATGGCGCCCTAGCCGCTCCGCTCAAGCTCCTAAGCCAACAGACGATTGGCGCAACGCTCGGCGCAGACAGTTTGCAGCGCACGCTTTTTGCCGGTCTGATTGGCGCCTTGATTGTGATTCTTTTCATGATCATCTATTACCATTGGCTGGGTTTCTTTGCTGCGATCGCGCTAGTCATCTACACACTGCTTCTACTCGGCATCTTTAAATTGTTTGGCATCACGATGACCTTGGCCGGTATCGCCGGAATTATTTTGTCTATCGGCATGGCGGTTGACGCGAACATTCTAATTTTTGAACGCAGCCGTGAAGAGATGAAGAAGGGGGTTAACAAGACCACGGCGATTATCGAAGGATTCCGCCGCGCCTGGCCAAGCATCCGCGACAGCAACATAACCACGATGATTACCTCGCTTGTGCTGTACAGCTTCACTTCGAGTTTTATTCGTGGCTTCGCACTTTCGCTGCTTCTCGGAGTCATCGTTTCAATGTTTACAGCGATTACCGTTACGCGCACATTGCTGGAGATTTTTGTGCACGAGAAAAAAGTTGCAAAATAATTTCTAATTCTCAATTTCTAATTTCTAAACAATTTTCAATTTAGAAATTTCGAAATTAAATCATTGTTTGAAAATTGAAAATTAGAAATTAAAAATTACTCTTTATGAATATCATCAAAAATAAATGGATTTTTCTAGGTTTCTCATCGCTTCTGGTTATCGCGAGTATTTATGGTTTATTCGTTTTTGGTTTACAGCGTGGCGTTGATTATACCGGTGGGACGCTTTGGCAGATTCAATTTTCTCCAGTGGCAACCAGTACCGCCGCCTTTGTCGCTCCAACTCGTTCCGGCATCCTTGATTTTTTGAAAGATAAGGGCGTTACTGATGCGGCAGTAACTGAACAGGAGGGAACTGGCTCGTACATCATTAAGATGAAGGAGCTAACTGAAGTTCAGCATCAGGAGTTTACTAAGCAGTTATCTGCAAAGTTTGGTGCTTTTTCGGATCTTTCCTTTGAGTCGATTGGCGCGACAATTGGTGCTGAGCTCACCAGGAAGGGTCTCTGGGCTTTCGCTATCACTTTGCTGGCAATAGCGCTGTATGTTGCCTATGCTTTCCGAAAGGTTAGCCAGCCGGTTTCCTCCTGGAAGTACGCGCTCATAACACTCATCACCCTGTTTCACGATGCGATTATTCCGGTTGGCCTATTTTCATTTTTAGGATATTTCAGGGGCGTGGAGATAGATATAAATTTTATTGTTGCTATTCTAGTTGTGGTTGGATTTTCTGTGCACGATACGATTGTCGTCTTCGATCGCATCCGCGAAAATCTTCGGATTAGTAATGGTAAGGAGGAATTCGGCGCACTGGTCAACCGTTCAATCAACGAAACTTTTGCTCGTTCCGTGAACACCTCGCTGACTTTAATCATTGTACTGGTAACGATGTATTTGCTTGGTGCGCTAACATTGCAGTGGTTTATTTTGACAATTTTAGTTGGTGTTATGGCCGGCACATATTCGTCAATTTTTGTGGCATCGCCGCTCTTGGTGGTGTGGCAGGCGGGCAAGAGGAAGAGTTAGGTGGTTAGCTAGTTGTTGGTTAGTTGGTAAGAAAAAGAAAATAGATAGTAAGAGAGAAGATCAATTTCCGGGCGGCCAGTAGGCCGCCCGGAATATTTTCAGGCCTTAGCCGGATATGTCGCTGCTACACTGTAAAAGTTACCCGAACGGTAACCGGCAGTACGAATCAAAATATCTAACGAATCAACCTTTTCTTTTTTGGCCAGCCAGCATGTTGTCAAACGCCAGAGTGAAAAGCGAGAGTAAAGATGCCAGGTTAGGTAATAGAGCGAATTTCGAAAGACGCCATGAATATGTTTTTTGGAGATTTTGCAGATGAAGTTATTTTTTTCAAGAACTTGAACCATATTAGAAAATTCCGACACATGGGCAAACTCTGATAGAAGAAAAATTCCATCCGGTCGCAGTAAGCGTTGAATCTCGGTTACTAGATCGGATCGCTCGGCATCATTCAGATAGCGGGCAATGCCGGCTGGCAGCACGATCATGGAAAATGATTTTGCTTGTAATTTTTGAGTTGTGGTTTCCGGATTCACAAGAACATTCAACCCGCCCGGATTATGTTTTAATTTTTGCGTTGGTTCAGGGGCGATATCAGTGGCGGTAATAAAAATGCCCGGGAATTCCCGAGCTAACATCCGAATCATATTACCGGAGCCGATACCAATGACTAGCATGGTCAGCGGTAAATTTGTGCGGGCTAGTTGGTTTGTCGTATTTGTCAGAATTTCGCGTATTTTATTAATTATATGGATCGTATCCGGAGACGAAGCGGCGCGAGTTAATGCTTCCAGAAGAAGCTCGTCGTGGAAAATTGAATTTTCTCCTCCTGCCTCGCCGACGATATCGCGGTATCTAGTTTGGGAATTGGGACGAGTTAGAATACGCCACTTTCGCCAGATCGTTAAAACAAAATGCATAGTCCGGATTAAAAATCCGGCAAAGGTTGGCCAGCGTTTTTGCGGCGTGAGCATGAGATTATTGTTCCATAGTAAAGTCTACATTTCTGTCGATTTTTTGCAATATGCGCGCGGCTTTTTGCAGTCATTTGACAAAATAGCATAAAGTGTGCTATAATATACATTGACCCAAGAAGTGCGATTTTGTACACTTCGGGCGGTGCGCGGTGTTCGCGTGCCAGACTTTGGCGGCAAGGACTTAGGGGAGGACGAGATGAGCGAAGCTGCAGTTGCTGACGCCGGTTCGGGCCTTGTCTTTCCGAGAAGGGAAGAACACATCGCGCGTTGGCGCGCGGTCAAGTCCGAATTCAAGCGGCGAGGACGTGAGGCGAGAGAGGACGGCATCTCGCATCGGAAGTACCAAGTCGGGATTGTCGTGTACGCCTTCAGCGGCTGGAGATGGAGCCTTCCAGAGGGCCACCCCGAGAAGGAGAAGGCGTACAAGTACTGGACCGGGTTCAACGTCAAGCCGTTGCCCGGACCCACCGCCCCGAAGGCTTGCGGTGAGCCGATGGCAGTCGGCAGTGCTATCCGTGCCAGGTACGACCTCGCGGTCGCTCTCGGCATTGCGGCAGAACCGCAAATCGATGATGTGAGCCAGGTGGAGTCGAAGACGCTCCCGCCTTGCCACGGATGTCGGACGATTCTCCGGCACCTGCCGATCATGCGGCCGTGGACCATCATCTTCGGAATGACACCTGAAGAAGGCGGGCCCGAAGAGGAGATGACATTCGAAGAACTCCTCAAGGTCCACAACCACATCGAGCTCGGCACGCTGGCAGTGTCTGTCCCGGCGACCGATGACGAGCAGCCCAAGTAGCCGGTCAACCCGGCGGAAGGAGGTGTCCTCGTGCGGGACCTCAACCCACAGACACACAATCGCGGTCCCCCCGCGTATCGACGCACTCGAGCGCGGGGGTTGATATTTTATATAGTAAGTCATGAAGAAGGTTGCGCGCGTTTCAGGTTTTCGGGCCATCCCGAAGGGTGAGCCCGGCCCGAAAACCTGAAACGCGCGGAAAGGTAAAATTCACATTTCTACTGCCCGGTTGACCGAATTCAATAATCATGATAACTTAGTAGCAATAACACAATATCAAATTTTAATTTCTCATGCCGCAGATAACTCCAACAACCGCACAAATTATTGAGCAAATTTTTTCCGGACTGGACGCGCGCCAGCGCAAGGTTTTGACCAAGCGCTATGGACTGGACACCGGCGAGGAGCAGACACTTGCTGAACTCGGCAAGTCTTTTAATGTTACCCGCGAGCGCATTCGCCAGATTGAGGCCTCGGCGATTACCGAAGTTCGTAAGCGTGCCAGTAAGAGTGATTTGGCCGCCCTGGTTGCTGCTGCAAAAGCCGAACTTTCAAAAACAGGTGGCGTGCGCCGCGAGGATCATCTGCTTTCTGATATTAAACAGTTTGCTGATGGCGGCAAGGATCTGCCGGTTAATTTTGCCAATCAGGTTCGTTTTCTTTTAGAGATTTCCGGTGAGGTGCTTTATCACCGAGATGACGAGGAGCTTTCTAGCCACTGGCATCTTTCCGAGAGCCATCAGCAAAAAGCCGTTGAATTTTTGGAGGAGCTGGTTGCGCATCTGCGCGCGCGTAAACATGAGACTCTGAACGAGAAAAAGTTTGAGCAGTTTTTCCACGAGGTGCGCCAGCTCCACAAGCTGGAGACCGAGGTGGCCCGGCACTATTTGAATATCAGCAAGAAGTTCGGCAGCAACCTGTACGGTGATTTTGGTTTGACGGAGTGGCCGGAGGTCAGCCCAAAGGTTAGCCGTGACTGGATTTATTTGATTTTAAAGAAGGCGACTAAGCCGCTGCACTTTGACGATATTGCCGGCGAGATTCGCACGCTGCGCCCGAAGAAAAAGACCAACACGCAGACGATTCACAACGAGCTCATTAAAGACAAGCGCTTTCTGCTTGTGGGCCGCGGTATTTACTCGTTGCGTGATCACGACGCACTTCCAGCCGGTACGATTCGCGATATACTTTTGCACATTCTCAAACAAGATGGCCCGCTCAAGCCAAAGGATTTGATTGCCAAAGTTCTCAAACACCGGATATTTAAAGAGACGACGATTCTCTTTAATTTGCAGAACAAGAAGTACTTTAAGCGGATGCCAAGCGGGGAATACGCAGCGGTTTAGCCGGGAGATAGAGGCCGGGAGTAGAGGCAACTAGAGGCAACTAGAGGCAACTAGAGGATGCTAGAGGCAACTAGAGGATGCTAGAGGATGCTAGATGTGTTAGGGGGAGATTTTTTTGTCTCCAATATTGTTGTATAATACTAACTAGCCCCGCTAATCTTTCTAGTTGCCCTAGTACTTCTAATCCTTCTAATTCCCCCATGTCCATCGCTCAAGGTGTCCAAACTGTTTTCGCGGCGATCACGCCATTTTTTAAGATAAACTGGCCGATAATTTTTTTTGCGATTGCTTGGCCGATTACGCGGTCGCTTTGGATATATTGGCGGAACCGGACATTCGAGACTTCGCTAAAATATAAGCTGCTTGAACTGAAGATGCCGCGGGAAATTACCAGAAGCCCGCGCAGTATGGATCAATTTTTTCATGCGATTGCCGGCATGGGTAACTGGCGTGGGCATCTCGGTGAAAAATATCTGCTCGGAGAAATGACGATTTGGTTTACATTTGAGATTGTTAGTTTGGGCGGCGAGATTCATTTTTACGCCCAAATTTATGAACCGTATGTGCCGATTGTCAAGGCGGCTCTTTTTGCCGCTTATCCGGAGGTTGAGATCGTGCCGGTGGTTGAGGATTATACCGAAAAGTGGGTTCCACACAGCATCCTCGATCTGGAATTGCAGGGCAAGGATTTGTATGCCAATGGTTTTGTCTTGAGTAAAGATCCGGCCTTCCCGATTAAAACTTATATGCAGTTTGAGAGCAGCACCGAGGAGTATCAGGTTGATCCGATGGCTGCATTTATGGAGGCAATGGCCAGTATCCGACCGGAGGAATTTATCGGCGTGCAGTATGTTATCTCTCCGCTTTTTTTAAGTTGGGGCGAGCAGTATCAGCATATTGTTGATGACCTGCGCACGCCAAAAATTGCCAAGGGCTCGGCGGCGCACGGCGCGAGCGGCGATGATCTAGCGCTGGCCTTAAAGACATCGCTTCTGCAAAAATCACCCGGACAGACAGATATATTGAAAGCGGTTGAGCGGAATTTGAGTAAACCGGCTTTTGACACTAACATTAAGCTGCTCTATATCTCACCCAAAAATCTTTTCTCGGACCGCGTGCCTCGCCGGGCTATCAAGGGTGCATTTAACCAATACAATGCAGCCGACTTAAATGCGATGGTCTTTAACGACGGCATGAACACCAAGCCCGGCTGGTTTGATCCGCCTTATGTGTTTAAGCGAACTCGCCGTCGTGCTCGCAAGAATCGAATGCTACACTTGTGGCGCGAGCGTGAACCGGGCATTCATGAATTTTCCGGTCAATTTATCGCCTCGCACACATTTAACTGGTGGAATTCGGCCAACACGATTTTGACCAGTGAAATTTTGGCGACACTTTTTCATCCACCGACCACGCTCGTTGTTACCGGGCCGCTCACGCAACGGGTTGAATCCCGCAAGATGGGTGCTCCGGCCGGTCTGCCGATTTATGCCGATGAGTCTGTGCTGGATAAGTTTAAGTAGCAGTATTCACGAACATGCGAATAAAGACTAATATTCGAATAGACATTCATTGGCATATTTGTTTGCATTCGAGTGTTAGCGATTACTGTACTTCGTAGATTAGCTCAAATTAAAATATTAGCGATTACTGTTATGGGAGTACACAAAGGACATCACTTTCATGAAGGACTGCTGCAGCAGGAGCAGTGGGTTTTAACCGGAGTCGGGATTTTATTCTTCGCTTATCTTTTGCTTTCTTTCTTCATCGAGGGTAGTCGGCAGCATCTTTTCGATACCTTCGGTGGTACTGTGTTTTTTAGCCAGGGATGGTCTGTTTTTGTAACAATTTGGACTAATAACATCACGCCGATTTTTGTCATCTTGGATATATTTTTGGTTTTTATGTTTGTGTTTGCGGCAATCAAGGTGCAGCCCTATAAGCAAAACATGAAACTTTTTCGACTTAAACCACATTCGCATGCTGATCATGGCGCTGTCCACGGGGCGTCTCCGGCGCACGCACACGCCGCTCCAACTGTGCACACGCCGCAACCACAGGGAAATCCAGCGACTCTCAAGCACTGGGCCAATATTGTGCATCGGGCGAACACAGGCACGGTTGAAAATCTGCGCTGGGCGGTGATGGAGGCCGACGCGCTGGTAGATATGGTGCTTAAACAGCGCGGTGTGGCCGGCGAGGGTATGGCCGAGCGGCTGCAAAATGCGCGCTGGGCTGGCAGCAAATTGATCGACAAAGTTTTTGATGCGCACCGGCTGCGTAACGAGTTGGCGCACACGCCCGGGTTCGCGCTCACCACGCACCAGGCCGAACGCGCCTTGTTTGCCTTTCGAGATTTTCTAAAGGAGCTCAAAGAATTCTAGCAGTATTCACGAACACGCGAATCAATACTAATATACTAATGAAAACAAGCAGTTCCTATTCGCATATTTGTCCGTATTAGCATGTTAGTGATTATTGTTTATGGCTGACAACATAAAACCACAACCAACTCAATCTGCTGCTCCGGCGCAACCTCTTCCGCCGGTTTCTTCGCGTGTGCAGATTGTTAAGTACGCGCCGCCTCCGCCAGACCTACCGATGCTCGGCAAAGTTGACCCCAAAGATATTAATTTTTTTGGCCGCACCAACTATGTTGCCGCGCTTGAAGAGAAAAAATTTGTGTTTGGTATTAAGCGCGCCGACCGCCAGCGGCACATGTATGTCATTGGTAAAAGCGGCGTCGGTAAAACAAAATTATTGGAGCTGCTCATCCGGCAGGATATTGAATTTAATAAGGGATTTTGTCTGATGGATCCGCACGGCGATGTGGTTGAAGAAATTTTGCATGCCATTCCTGAACGGCGTATTGAGGATGTGTGTCTTATTGACCCGGGCGACGCACAATTCCCGTCGTCGTTTAACCCGCTCGCCAACATTGACATGGACTTTAAGCACCAGCTGACCCAAGGACTTATTGAGGTCTTAGAAAAGCAGTTTGGCGCAAACTGGACGCCGCGACTTGAGCACGTATTCCGATTTACCACGCTGGCACTTTTAGATTATCCGCACGCCACCATGCGCGGTATGATCTCAATGCTGACCGACCGTAACTACCGCCAAAAAGTGATTGAGTACATTGAGGACGACATGGTCAAACGCTTCTGGGCTATTGAATTTGCGGATTGGAGCGAAAAGTTTGATACCGACGCGATTATCCCGCTGGTTAATAAGCTCGGCCAGTTTTTGTCTGACCCGCTCCTACGCAACATTTTTGGCCAGAAGACCAACAAGATTGATTTGGAAAAGTTAATGAACGAGCAGAAGATTGTGCTCATCAATTTATCTAAGGGTCGGCTGGGCGAAGAAAATTCTTCATTCTTTGGCGCAATGTTTCTCACCAAGATTAAGCAGGCGGGTATGGCCCGCGCGCGTATGCCCGAAAAAGACCGCCTTGATTTTTATCTCTACATTGACGAGTTTCAAAACATTGTTACCGAGACCTTTGAAAACATTTTATCCGAGGCGCGTAAATACGGCATCAACCTGATTATCGCGCACCAGTACATGGGCCAGCTGCTGCCTAAGATTCTTGCTGCCGTGCTTGGTAACACCGGTACGATTGTCAGTTTCCGCGTGGGTGGTGCCGACGCCGTTATTTTGGAGGATGAGTTTGCTCCGATGTTTAAGGTTAAAGACATGATTAACCTTGGTAAGCGAGAATTTTACATTAAGATGACGATTGACGGGGAGACCTACGATGCATTTTCAGCGGCCACGCTCAAAATAATGCCGCCTAATCATCCGAGTTACAAAGACCGGATTATTGAGGCGAGCCGCCGCAAGTACACCATCCCCGTCGGCGATGCTAAAAAATTGATTCAGGAAGAGGAGTCAACAATTATTCGTTCTGCACAAGAAAAGGCCATCATCACCGGCGGTAAAAATCCGGACGGCAGCAAGCTCGTCCAGCCCGCGATAGATAATCCGGAGCCGCTTATATAGAGGTTGTAGGGAGTAGGTGGTAGGTTGTAGTATAGATACATGGCAAAGACGAAAAAGCAGCAGGATAGAGGTGAGATAATTATCTATCAAGATAAAAAGCGTAACGCTTCGGTTGAAGTGCGTTTTAGTGGCGAGACGGTGTGGCTGACCCAGGGTCAAATTACTGATTTATTCGGTATTGACCGGACAGTGGTAACCAAACATATTCGCAACATTCTCAAGGATGGTGAGGTTGATACAAAAAGCAATGTGCAAAAAATGCACATTCCAAATTCTGATAAACCAGTCAGTTTTTATAATCTTGATATCATCCTCGCAGTTGGTTACCGAACAAATACCCGACGCGGCATTGAGTTTCGTCGATGGGCAACGAATGTTCTCAAGGATCATATCTTGAAAGGTGTGACGGTAAATGAGCAACGTCTCAAACAGCTGCAAGGCAAACAGCTTATTGAATTTAGAAAGACGCTGGATTTGCTGGAACGGGCAAAACAGAAAATGCTTTCAAGTGATGAGACAAGCGGTTTGCTTGAAGTGATTAGCGGTTACGCTAACGCATGGTTGTTGTTGCAGAAATACGATGAGCAGCGACTTGAAACCCCGATACTTAAGAAAGCTGGCGGTCGTTTACTACTTTATGAAGATGCCCGTAGTGCGATTGACGAGCTAAAAATTGCTCTGATGAACAAAGGCGAGGCGAGCGACCTGTTTGGCAGTGAGCGCGATAAATCATTTCAGGGTATTATCGCCGGACTTTACCAGTCTTTCGGCGGTATTCATCTGTATCCAAGTATTGAAGAAAAAGCTGCGCATTTACTCTACTTTGTGATCAAAGATCATTCCTTCTCTGATGGCAATAAACGCATCGGCTCATTTTTGTTTATCTTGTTTTTGAGCCGCAATAATAAATTGCTTAAAAAGAGCGGCGAAAAGAAAATCAATGACAACGCGCTCGTCGCGCTTGCTTTACTTATCGCCGAGAGTAATCCGAAAGAAAAAGAGGTGATGATTAGACTCATTCTTAATCTGCTCGCCAACTAGCATGAATTCGGAAATCCGCGCATGTCAGAATTGCAAAAAAGAGTTTATTGTCGAAGACGAAGATTTGGCATTCTACAAAAAGTTAGAGGTACCTCCGCCGACGTTTTGCCCGGAGTGTCGCAAGCAGCGCCGTCTTTCGTGGCGCAACGATACGATGTTATATTCTCGAACATGTGCTCTGTGCCACAAGTCGGTTATTTCGCTGTACGCGCCAAACGGACCTATCAATACTGTGTATTGTCCTAAATGTTGGTGGAGTGACAAGTGGGATCCAAAAAGCTACGAGCAGACGTATGATCCTACTCGAACATTCTTAGAGCAGTTTGCGGAACTCCAGCGTCGCGTGCCGATGTGGACTACCGCCAACGATGACGGCATCACAAGCGTAAACTGTGAATATACTCAGGATTTTGCCTCCAGTAAAAACTGCTATATGGTTTTTATCGCCTGGGAACTCGAAGAGTGCCTCTATAGCTCGTATCTTATCAATGGCAAAGATATTGTTGATGCAGTAAATAGCATGGGGGATTGTCAGTTTACATATGAAACAGTTGCCACCGAAAAGTGCTTTCAGTGTCGGTACGTGTATTATTCTGTTTCCTTATCGGATTGTTCTTTTTGCTATGACTGTCGAGACTGCGCTGATTGTTTTATGTCTGTTGGTCTACGTCACAAACGGTATTGCTTTAAAAATAAACAATATACAAAAGAAGAGTACGAAAAGATCCTTCGAGACTATCGACTTGATACCTACACCGGTGTAGAAAAAGCAAAAAAGGAATTTAAAGATATTTTTTTGAGCACGCCTCGAAGATTTGCTACGCAGAGAAACTGCGTGAATTGTACCGGCGATAGCTTAATGAATTGTAAAAATTCAAAGCAGTGTTTTAACGTTCAACGCGGAGAGGATTGCAAATGGGTAGAAAATGCAGATACGCCCCGGGGTTCCTATGATCTAAGCGTTGGAGGAAAACTTGACCAGTGCTACGAAGGCGTAACGCCCGACCTTTCCTATCGCAGTATGTTCGCGATTTTTTCGTGGCGCAATGAAAATGTTGCTTACGTGGACGCATGTCATTCCTCGAAAGACTTATTTGGCTGCGTTGGGCTCAAAAAGGCCCAGTATTGTATTTTGAATAAGCAGTATTCTAAAGAGGAATACGAATCGTTAGTTACAAAAATAAAGGAAGATATGCAGGCGAATCCATATCTGGATAAAAATGGGATCGCGTATGCTTTCGGCGAATTTCTGCCATCAGAACTTTCGTATTTTGCGTATAATGAAAGTGTTGCTCAGGATTATTTTCCACTTTCAGGAAATGAGGTTGATGCAAAGGGTTTGCGGTGGCAGGATCAGCTGCAGATGACGGTTGGTAAAGAGACGATGCCACTCGAGGAGATTCCCGACGGTATCGCGGATGTACAAGATGAAATCACAAAGGAAATTTTTGCCTGCATTGATTGTAAAAGAAACTATCGTGTTGTCCCGGCGGAGCTAAAATTCTATCGTCGCTTAAAAATTCCGCTTCCTCGACAATGTTTTTATTGTCGCCATAAGGCACGAATTGCTACGAAGAATCCTCACCAGCTCTGGTCTTGTGTGTGCGATTGCAATCGGCAGTCTCAGAAGGTAGGGTATCAAAACGCCGTAATGCATTTTCATGGCGAGAAGCCCTGTCCTTCAGTATTTGAGACTCCTTTTGCCCCTGACCGGCCCGAAATTGTGTATTGCGAGCAGTGTTATCAGCAAGAAGTTTCATAGCCATTGTCTTATTCGTACGAATAGGTAAATAGAGAATATGAGACCGGAAACTAGATACTGCCAAAACTGTAAAAAAGATTTTGTGATCGAAGAGGCGGATTTTGATTTTTACAAAAAGATTGATGTGCCGCCGCCTACATGGTGTGCGCAGTGCCGGATGCGCAGGCGAATGTTGTTTCGCAATGAGCGAAAGTTGTTTAGGATTAAGGAGGCGACTACCGGCAGAGACACGGTTGGTATCTATCCAGCTGATTGCGGGTTTCCTATTTATGATGATAAGGAGTGGTTTGGGCAGACAGGATGGGACCCGATGAGTTATGGCCAGGATTTTGATCCAAGTCGGCCGTTTTTGGCGCAACTGCAGGAGCTCAATCAAAAGGTGCCGCGTTATCGCTCGGCCGCTATCAATATGGTTAACAGCGATTACTCTGGTAACGCCGACGGGCTTAAAAATTGTTATTTAGTCTTCAACGCAAATCATGACGAAGACTGCGGATACGGCAACGGGATTGATGAATGCAAAAATTCGTATGATAATTCTAATCTGAAAAAGTCAGAAAGTTGTTATGGCTGTTTCTGGGTGCTTTCTTGCAATAAGGCATTTTTCTCTTCGCTCTGTGCCGAGTCAGCTTCAATTTGGTTTTCTCGGGAGTGTCGCGGTTGCACCGACTGTTTCGGCTGCGTGAATTTGCGCAATAAGAGTTATTGCTTTAATAATGAGCAGCTTACTAAGGAGGAGTACTTTAAACGGCTTGAAGCGCTCAAACTTGATACCTGGAGCGGGCTTACAGTAGCGTGGCAAAAAGCAAAAGAATTTTGGCTTACATTTCCTATCAAGAATTTGCAAGGAATGTTGAACGCAAATGTCAGCGGCGATTTTGTGAGCTTCTCAAAAAATGTACACCATGGGTATGTGATTGCCGAGGGCCAGGATCTGCGCTATATCCAGTATTCGCAGGCACTGCCGACTACTGATTCTATGGATGTTACGGTTACTGGCGCCACGGAGCTTGTCTATGAATCTGCAACCTCTGGATGGGGAGCAACCCGCCTCAAGTTCTGCTGGGAGTGTTGGGACGGAGGTTCAGACTTTGAATATTGCATGCACTGCGGCGGGACTGCCATGAATTTATTTGGCTGCGTGTCAGTCAGAAACAAGCAGTACTGTATTTTGAATAAGCAATACTCTAAAGAAGATTATTTTGCGTTGCGCAAAAAAATTATTGAGCAGATGAATACGATGCCGCATGTAGATAAACAGGGTAGGACATACGCATACGGTGAATTTTTTCCGCCGGAATTTTCTCCATTTGCGTACGATCAAAGTATCAGCCCCGAGCATTTTAAGCTTTCTAAAGAGGAGGCGCTCGCATTTGGTGCGCGGTGGCAAGAACCAAATCCAACAGAGTATCAAACGACGATGACTGCTGCGCAGCTTCCGGATTCTATTGGTAATGCGCAGGATGATATCGTGAAGCAGATCATTCAGTGTGCAGAGTGTAAAAAAGCGTATCGCATTATTGGTCCGGAGTTACAATTCTTGCGCCAGTTCGAAATTCCTCTTCCACGGACATGCATAGATTGCCGCCACTCCGCCCGAATTATTCAACGCAACAAAGCCATATTTTATGATCGCCAGTGCATGAAGCCGGGCTGCGCCAATAAGTTTATTACTAGTTTTGCGCCCGACCGGCCCGACATAGTCTATTGCGAAACTTGCTACAACGCCGAGGTTGTTTAATCGCGGCTAAACAATAATTTTGCCATACCAAGCGGTGTGCCATCTGGAATTATTTGGCGGCGCACCGGCAAGCCAGTTGTCTCCGCGAGAATATCCGCGAGCGCCGGCGCTTGAGTTATACCGCCGTCAATTACAAGTTCGGCCGGTTGGCGCGGTAGTTTTTTCAAATATATATTTACATCCTCTGAAAACTCTTTGAGCAGCGGAGCCAGATCCATTTTTTTATCAAGTAGTTCCTGAATTCTCGAGCCAGACTCATTTATTTTCTGCTCAAGCGCGTACCAGGGCTGTTTTTCATTTGGCACAAGTGTCGTAAAAAAAGGAGGTCGAATTTGGAAATTACTTCCGATAATTTGAGAAATAAAAATTCCCGTACCTAGTGTTACTTTTGTTGCACCGACATTTACGCCAGCGGCGTACTGGCTGGCCTGCTGATCTCCGCAAAGCGCACGAATCGGAATTAGTGCACCGACAATATCAGTATTCAGCGAACCGAAGTTCGCGGCGGACGGCTGCGCTTTCGGCAGAATTTCGGCCGGGACAGCAAAGAGTTTTAATAATTCGCTGTCCCAGCTTAATGTTTTTATATTGAAAAGAAGCGTCCGGCTCGCGTTGGTGTAATCAGTGGCATGGAGATGCTCGGCTGAAAGGTTCCAAAGAATCCAACTGTCAACTGTCCCGACGCAAAGAGTTTTCTCCCGCAGCGCATGGATAACTGGCGGTTGTTGTAATAACCAGCTGACTTTAGTAGCAGAAAAATATGGATCAATTGGCAGGCCGGTTTTTTCGCGGACGAAGCCGGTAAAGCGCTCTAACGCAGCGCATGTTTTTGCTGTGCGCGTATCTTCCCAGACTATTGCCGGGTAAAGTGGCTCGCCGGTGGCTCTATCCCAAGCGATAACAGTTTCCCTCTGATTTGTGATTCCGAAAGATAAAATTTCGGCGGGCGCAATTTTTGCTATAGCCACCGCTTGTACGAGCACCTGCTTTGCTAGCGCGAGCAACTCCAGCGGATCTTGTTCAACGAAGCCAGATTGCGGGCGAGTTTTTTTTGGCTCTAGTTTTGCTTGGCCAAGGACATGGAGTTCCTGATCAAACACAAATGCTTTAATTGTTGTTGTGCCTACATCAAGAATTAAAACAGCCGGTTTTTGATTCATAGATCAAGCAGGTTTTCGATGATAGTGCGCGGGTCTGCGTGTTCTAGTACGATGGCGTTAGTAGCGGTCAAGATGGGATATTTAGACATTTTTGCTCCCATTTTTTTGACAATCATTGGCAGGGCTAGCAGTCCTTCAGAGGTTTGCGGATATGGTTTTCCGGTAATGATGGCCTCTCCAACTTGGCGGTTGCGGGAGAGCGGGCTGTAGCCGGTAGTTAAAAAGTCTCCGGCGCCTGGCGCTGAAAGACAGGTGTCCTCGTGTCCGCCGAGCAGGCAAATCAGCATCTGCATTTCGCTAATAATTTTTGCCGCGATAAATCCTTTTGCGTTGTCGCCATAATTCAGCCCGTGGATAACTCCAAAGAGAATTGCGTAGATGTTTTTGAGTATGCCGGCGTAAGCTGCGCCAACGATGTCAGCCGTTGGTTTTAGATATAAAAGCGTGCCGCTGAAAAGTTCTTTGATCAAACGAGTTGCTGTTTCATCTGAACATGCGAGAGCCGCGACTCCTGGTTGACCACTCATCATCTCGTCGGCCAGCATCGAGCCGAGCAGAAGAGCGTAGCATTGGCCCGGGACTACATCAACGATAACTTCATCTATCCGGAGACCAGTTTCCTGCTCGACTCCTTTGCAGGGCGAGACAATGATGGCTTTTTTTGGAAGATAATTTTTGATCGCAACGAGTACGGCCCGCGTTGCCGCCAACGGGGTACAGGTAAAAATAATATCGGCGGTAGGAATGATTTTTTCAAGTGGCTGCTGATTCTGGACTTTCGTCAGATCAGTATCCCAGAGCGCTATTTCTACATCTGGCTTTTTCTTTAAGATAGCGGCGATTGCCTGGCCAATTTTGCCGGCGCCGATGATAGTAACCGTAGTTTTCATCTAGATATTATACACCATCGCGCCGACGGCTGGACTCTTTGTCTTTTCCTTTGTATCATTTGCATTATTACCTATATTCGCGTTGTTCGCGATTACTCTCTATGAAATTCCACATTGACACTAAGCCGACGAAGCAGTCATTAAAGAGGGTTGATTTATTATTTTTGCCGGTTTGGTTGGATGTAAAAGAAAAGCCCGCCATCGGAAAGGCGGGTAAACCAGCAATGCTTGGTGAGATGTTTGCGAATTTCAGCGTTGCCGATAAACGATTGATTAAAAATTATCTCGCGTCGCGGACTCGTAAACCGGGTGAAAGCAAGCTGTTGCGCTTAAATGATGCGCCAGCTTTTGTTTTTATAGCTTTAGAAACGGATTTTGATGAGAAGAAGTTAGCGCTACTCGTGCGGCGTTTTATACGAACTGCCAAGCAGGAGGGTTTCAAGGTAGTAGCAATTTATGCTGATGATTTCGAGAGTCAGCAGATTTCCGCCGAACGAATGTGCGCGCTGATTTCTGGTAATTCTCTTTTTGCTCATTACGATTTTAGTGAGCAGTTTAAGCAGGTTCCGCCGGAGGGTTGGAAAAGAGTTGAAACTGTTATTTTGGCTACATATCACGATGCAAAGAAGTGCGCCGATATGGTTAAGGTGGGCGAGATTATGGCCGCAAGTATAAATGAGTGCCGCACGCTTGCAAATTATCCGCCGAGTGATTTAAAGCCCGAGGGTATGGCCGAGGCGGCGCGGACTGTCGCGAATGAAAATAAGAGCATCAAGGTCACTATATTTGACGAGAAGCGGCTCAAACAGGAAGGGATGAATGCTATTTTGGCAGTTGGTGCCGGATCGGTCAGTCCGCCGCGTCTGGTCATCATGGAGTACAGTGGGGGCAAAAAGGGTGAGCATCCGATCGCACTAGTAGGAAAGGGTGTAACTTTTGATTCCGGCGGTCTTAACTTAAAGCCGGGCGATCATATGGCGGATATGCATATGGACATGAGTGGTGGCGCGGCCGTTATTTATGCAATTAGTGCAATCGCAAAACTAAAATTGCCAGTGAATGTTCTTGGGCTGATTCCGGCGGTGGAAAATATGCCCAGCGGTTTGAGTTATCGGCAAGGAGACATTATCAAGGCGTATGGTGGCAAGACGATTGAGATTGGCAATACTGATGCCGAGGGGCGCGTGATTTTAGCTGATGCGATTGAGTATGCAAAAACAAAGAAGCCGGAATTGATCGTAACAATTGCTACTTTAACCGGTGCGGCCGTGGTTGCGCTCGGTACTCGTTTTTCCGGCCTCTTCGTCAAAGGAAATAAAAAATTGCAAGATGCGCTTGAAGAGATTGGCAATAATTCCGGCGATCTGCTCTGGCCCTTACCGCTCAATGAAGATTTTGAAAAAGATGTTGAGGGTAATCTGGCGGATGTAACCAATACTCACAAAAACAATTCGCGATATGGCGGTGCATCGTCGGCTGCTGCATTTTTGTCTCACTTCGCCAAAGGCGCAAATTTTGCCCACATCGATATGGCACCGCGCATGACAACCAACCCCGAAGAGGAGCAGTTGGCAAAAGGCGCCGCCGGGTACGGCGTACGATTGTTTGTTGAGCTGGCCATGCAGTGGAGCGAAGTCAAAAAGACTCTAAAAAATGAGTAGTCAAAATAAATTCTGTGCCAATTGTACGCAACTATTCACGTTGACTACGGAAGATTTGGTAATGTATGAGCAGGCGGGGATTCCGCCGACCGCGGACTGCATGGGCTGCACCTGGAAGCGCCTCTTGGGATTTTGGATATTAGGGAGGTTTCGCGTAACCAAATCAGCGCTCAGCGGAAAGCAGATAATTACGATGCTGCCGGAAAGCGTCAAATTTCCGATCTATGAACATGAAGAATTCCTTTCAGACGCGTGGGATCCACTTTCGTACGGACAGGATTACGATCCAAACCGGCCATTTTTAGAGCAACTTACCGAGCTTCAGCATAAAGTGCCTCATCCGCACCAACTTGGCCGCCTGAATACTGCCTGCGAATGGACCGATGATTGGTGGGAGTCCAAGGATTCGTACCTGTGCCGATCTGGTTACCGTAACGAAACCGTCAGTTACGGATATCGGATCAGCACCGCGAAAGAATGTATTGATTGCGCCTACTGTTTTGATATTGAGCAGTCGTACGACTGTTTATATTGCTATAAAGGATGGCGCTTGAAATATTGTTTTAATACCCACGATTCTGTTGAAAGCGCGTTTTTGTACGATTGCAGGAATTGCAATAACTGCTTCATGAGTTGGAATCTCCGCAATAAACGCTATTGTATTTTAAATCAGCAATACACCAAAGAAGAATACTTTGAAAAACTGAAGCAATATAATCTACGGTCATTTTCAGCAGTACAGAAACTTAAGGAAGAGTTTTGGGGACATTTGCGGGACGAAGCGGTGCATCGGGAGAATCTTAACACGCAGGTTACCGCGTGTCGGGGTAATTTTATGACCGAAAATAAGAATTGCACTAATTGCAGTTTCGTAGAAAAATCTGAAAATTGCCGTCAACTCATCAGGGGATACGAGGCAAAAGATTCTATCGAAGTCGTTTCCTGCGGGCTCACTGAAAGATCAACGAGGACGTTGCTCGATCAGTGGAGTTATGGGAATTCGTGCGTGATGTATGTGACCAATTGCCGGTACAGCATGTATCTGGATTCCTGCGAAGAGTGCCAAGATTGTTTTGGTAGTGTCGGCCTACGGAAAAAGAAACACTGCATTTTAAATAAACAGTACACGAAGGAGGAGTATGAAAAACTTAGAGAGCGGATCAAGCAGGATATGGTGAAACGGGGAGAGTGGGGGAAGTTTTTTCCGTTTGAGATGGCATATGGCCCGTTTAACATGTCTTTAGCCCGCTGGAGCTTCCCGCATATGGGCAAGAAGGAGGCAGAGGCGATGGGGGCGCGCTGGGAAGAGACTCCTATTCCGAGCTATGAAAATGCGATTGCGAGCGATAAGTTGCCGGATTTGATTGACGATGTTAAAGATGAAATTACTAAACAACGGCTCATCTGTGTTGAAAGTAAATTGAGTTACAATATCGCTCCACATGAACTCGCATTCTACCGCCAGCACGGCATTCCGCTTCCCCAGAAGCATTTTGACCAACGCACATTCGAACGCTTCCGCCCTATGTGCCTGATGTTCATGCCACAGCACGGTATCTGTTATTATTGCAAAAAAGAAATTGAGCATTATTATGACCCGGAACTTGGCTTCAAGAAGATCTCTTGCACTCCTTGTTATCAACAGAATATAAGTTGATTATGGCAAGTTAGACAGTTAACCGGTTAGGCGGTAAAATAAGCAAGCATCTCTACTGACCAACTGTCGGCTAACCAACAACCAACTAACTAGCTAACCAACTAACCAACTGGTGCATGGCAGAAACAATTCAAAGAGGCGGAGCAGAGGGCCACGCCGCCGGGAGCGATGTTGTTTATTTTGGTAAAACGAACTTTCGCGGTGAAGATCGGCTTTTTGGCATTGCCCGCAAAGACCGGCGGCAGCATATGTATGTGATTGGTAAAACCGGCACAGGCAAGTCTTCAATGCTGCACAATATAATTTCGCAGGATGTTATGAACGGGGACGGTCTTTGTGTAGTTGACCCGCATGGAGAGTTAGTCGAGGGAATTTTAAAAATGATTCCCAAGGAGCGGCTGAACGATGTCGTGTATTTTAACCCGGCCGATGTTGATTTTCCGATGGGTTTTAATGTGCTCGAATTGCCAGATCCGAAATATAAGCACCTGGTGGCCTCCGGTCTAATGGGTATTTTTACCAAAATTTGGAGCAATGTCTGGTCGGCCAGAATGGAATATATTATGAATAATGCCGTCTTGGCGCTCCTGGAGACGCCGGGGACGACCTTGCTGGGTATTCCGCGCCTATTAGTTGACAAAGATTATCGCCAAAAGATTATTGCGAATGTCAAAGATCCGGTCGTGCGGGCTTTTTGGATCAGTGAATATGAGGAGTGGCAGGATAAGTTCCGCAGCGAGGCCATCGCGCCAATTCAAAACAAAGTTGGTCAGTTTTTATCAACCGGTCTAGTCCGTAATACCGTTGGCCAGACGCGCAGCACGATTGATATTTTCAAAATGATGAATGAGCGGAAGATTTTCCTGGTCAATGTTTCGAAGGGGCGCATCGGTGAGGATAATTCTGCGCTGCTCGGCGCAATGCTCATCACGAAGATTCAGCTGGCCGCCATGGAACGGGTGCGTATTCCGGAACATGAGCGCAAGGATTTTTTTCTTTATGTCGACGAGTTTCAAAATTTTGCGACCGACTCTTTTGCCGGCGTGCTCTCTGAAGCGCGTAAATATCGTTTAAATTTGACGATTGCTCATCAATATATCGGCCAGTTGGTCTCCGGTGATATGTCGACCAAAGTTCGCGATGCTGTTTTTGGTAACTGCGGCACAATGATTATTTTCCGCGTCGGTGCCTCTGACGCTGAATTTCTCGAGCCGGAACTAGAGCCGGAATTTATGATTCCAGACATTGTTAATCTACCAAACTATAATTTTTATGTTCGGCTGATGGTCTCGGGCACAAACTCTCGTCCGTTTTCGGCGAATACTTTGATGCCGTTCAAATCAAATGTGGATGCGCCGGGCGAGGAGGTAATAGTTGAGCACTCGCGTCGAATGTATACGCAATCTCGGGAGAAAGTTGAGCAAGAGATCACCCGCTGGAGCAGTTCACTGGCGGAGACACCAGAGGAGGCCTCGCAGCAGAGTCCGGATATGGTTGGTATTAATAAGCAGGGGGATGAGCTCTTTATGTCGGTCTGTTCTGTCTGCGGTAAAAGTGCCAAAACGCCGTTTAAGCCGAATCCAAATCGTCCAGTGTATTGCTCGGATTGTCTGGAAAAAGTTAAGAAGGGCGATATTAAAGCGCCGAAAATTATTAAACAGCCAAAAGCCGAAGTGCAGGCCCGCGCGCAGGATGTTCTGGCTGGAATGGGTATTGAATTTGAAGAGACAAAAGAACCGCCCCGCCCCTCGCGCCCTCCAGCACCAGTTCGTAGCCAAGAAACACCGCGCCCGGCGCAGCAAAACAACCAGCCGCCTCGGCCTCAAGCGCAACAGCAAAGACCTCCGTTTCCGCAATCAGGGCGGCAGGGCGGCGGGCAGCGAAGGCCGGATGGTGGCTATCGGCCTTCGGGTGGCGGGGGAGGCCAGAGACAACCGCCGCAACGGTCTCCGCAGAGATAAAATTTTGGTGGGTTGCAAAAAATATACCAAAGACCGGCCAGGACTTCTTTACGGCCGCCTTTTGGTATATTTTTTGCAACCCAGTCTAGTCCGTTACAGTCCTACGGCTGATTTTTCCATCCGCTCGGTATACTGTCCGTTTGCTGTGTTGATGCGGACGATGTCGCCGTTATTTACAAACATGGGTACCTGAATCTCGGCACCGGTTTCAAGTTTGGCGGTTTTAGTTGTGTTGCTGGCCGAGTTACCCTTTTCGCCAGGCGGAGTTTCGGTAACTTTCAAATCTGCCTTGATTGGCCATACAACATTGATTATGTCGCCCTTCCAGCGCAGTGCCGTCACAATCGTGTTTGGTTTGGTAAATTTTGCCGGTGTGCCAGCGGCTTCTTCGGTCAGGAAAAATCGCTTACTCGGGTCATTTTTTGAAGAAAACCAATACTGGCCTTTTGTGTTATACAAATATTTACACTCTTCTTTATCAATCTCAACCTCCTCAAATACCTCGTTTGAATGAAAGTTGCGTTGGAGTAATTTACCCGTGATCAAATTTTTAATGTCGGTCTGCGCCACCGGTTTACGCTGCTGCATGCGCAAAAAGGCAAACGAAATAACCTGGTACGGAGCGCCTTCATAGACAAACATGACACCTTCGTTGAGTTCGTTGTATGCAAGCATGGGAGAAGTTTATAGTTGATAGGTTATAGTGGATAGTGTAAAAATAAACATGGGAGAATTGTAAGAGATTTCGGGATTTTGGTCAACTTTTTCATCTTGTTTTTCCAGACTATAACCTATAAACTATAACCTATAAACTGCCCATGAAAGCCATTATTCTTGCTGCCGGTGAAGGTAAGCGCATGCGGCCGCTGACGCTTGTCCAGCCCAAGCCGATGCTGGAGGTTTTAGGCCGGCCGATTTTGCATCATCTGATGGACTCATTACCGCCGGAAATTACTGAGCTGATTATTGTGATTGGGTATAAAGGTGAGCAAATCAAGAAATATTTCGGTACGCAGTTTCAGGGAAGAAAAATTGAATATGTGCAGCAGGACAAGCCGCTTGGCACCGGGCACGCGCTGATGTTGTGCCGCGAATTTATTAAGCCCGGCGAGCGGTTTTTGTTTATGGCCGGCGATGATTTGCATAGCCCAAAGGCGCTCGCAAAATTAATCAAACATAAGCATGGTGTCTTGGTGCACCAGCATAATAATCCGCAGCGGTTCGGTGTCATTGAGGTTGATGCGAGCAATAAAGTGATTGGTTTTGAAGAGACGCCGGAGAAACCAAAGTCAAACCTCGTCTCTCTTGCCGTATTTGTATTAGACGATAAGATTTTTTCATATCCGCAAGCGGTCAGCCGAAGCGGTGAATATTGGTCAACTGATCAGATTCGTAAGATGATGCGCGAACATGATTTTATAGCCGAGTCATCGGATTTTTGGCATCCAATCGGCACGCCCGAAGATTTGTCGCTTGCGGAGCAGCGGCTCGGCGCAAAGCACGGTAAGCTAGCTACACCGGTTGTGATTGTGGCCGGCGGTAAGGGGACGCGGCTTCCACCCGAAGAGCAAATCAAGCCAAAATGCCTTGTTGAGGTTGCAGGTAAGCCGATTTTATTATGGCAGCTAGAGCACCTCCGCGCGCAGGGATTACACGATATTCGGTTGGCGCTTGGGTATAAAGCTGAAATGGTTGTTGACTGGCTCCGGCAAACCGGCAATACAGACATAAAATATTCAATTGAAAAAGAACCGCTTGGCACTGGTGGCGCTATTAAATTAGCAGCGCGCGATATCAAGGTTCCATTTATCGCACTCAATGTTGATGATCTGGCTGATATTAATTATCGTCTTTTGATCCGCCACAGTTTGGGCGATACACACAATATTATTGCGGGTGCAGAGATTACCGACGCGAGGACATTCGGCACAATCGTCTGCGACGAACATAAACGGATTTGCGAATTTAAGGAGAAGAGCCCCGAACCGCAGCCAGGATTTGTCAGCATCGGTCATTATTATTTGCAGCCGGATGTTTTTGATGGCACGCCGGCGAAGTTTTCTATTGAGTACGATATCTTTCCAAAATTAGCCGCCTCGCAAAAATTACTTCTTTGTCGCCACTCCGGCAATTATTGGCTGACGACCAACACTGCAGAGCAGCTTAAGGTCGTGCGAGAGTATTTTTCAAAATCATACCTATGAAAAATCACGGGCCGTGGAAAATTAAGTCGTCCGAGGTGAAGTATGAGAATCCGTGGCTTTCTGTCCGCGAGGATCAGGTGATTCAGCCGGATGGCACGGATGGCATTTATGGAGTTGTGACCGTTAAAAACGGTTCGCGTATTTTACCGATTGACGATCATGGCAACGCATATCTTGCGCAGCAGTTCCATTATGGATGGGGAGATATGACGATTGCCGCGATTGCCGGTGCTATAGACGGTGACGAAACTCCACCTGTTGCGGCGAAGCGTGAACTTGAGGAGGAGCTTGGCATCCAGGCGACAGAGTGGATTTCTCTAGGTATGGTAGCGGGGCTACCGACGTATATGCATCACGAAGAAAATCTTTTTATTGCTCGCGGTCTCACTTTTATAACGCCACAAGAAGACAAAAATGAAACTATTAAGGTGCTGAAAATGCCAGTTGCTGAGGCAGTTGCCATGGTCATGGACGGGCGCGTCATCAACGCGCAGAGCTGCGCCCTCATCTTGAAAGCTGCCAAATACTTAGGTAAGATTTGATGCTCCGGTCCGTTATCGTAGACATAAGGTAAAAATTTATGAAACCATTAAATATTTTGGCATTCTCGGGCAGTTTTCGGAAAGGATCCATTAACAGCGGGTTGGTACGCGCTGCAGTTTCGCTTGCGCCGGAGGGGATGGCAATAACTCAAGTTGATTTTAGCGACCTGCCACTCTACAACCAGGACATGGAGGCGCAGTTTCCGACTGAAGTTGCAGCGCTCAAAGAAAAAATTCGTGCAGCTGACGGTATTGTCGTTGCTACGCCAGAATACAACCGTTCCATTCCCGGCGTGCTCAAAAATATGTTTGACTGGACCAGTCGGCCGTACGGTGACAACGCCTGGTCGGGTAAACCGGTTGCGCTGATGGGTGCAGGTGGGTCTGTGGGGACAGCAGTTGCTCAAAGTCACCTTAAAGAAATTTTGCTTTATCTTGATGCGCGCGTGTTGGGTCAGCCCGAATTTTATGTGAATGGCTTTACACCTGGAATATTTGATAAAGACGGCAATCTTATTGATGAAAAGACAAAAGAGTATGTCGCAAGACTTTTGGCGACATTGCAGAAAACTATCGCGTCCTAATTCGTCTGTCATCCTCGGGCTTGACCCGAGGATCCAGCTTGCGTAAACTTTCTCGATCATCACGAAGCCGAGGGATCTCATAAATGAGATTCTTCCGAGTACATCAGAATGACAGAGTGGTATGCAAAAAAATCATAAAACAGTCTTCGTAGGCATGAGCGGTGGCGTGGACTCCTCGGTTACCGCTGGGATTTTAAAAGACCAAGGATACAATGTCGTTGGCGTTCATTTGCGTTGCTGGAATGTTGATGGATGCGCGGAGCAGGATGCCGAGGATGCCCGGCGGGCGGCGGAGACGCTCGGTATTCCATTTTATGTATTTGATTTTGAAAAGGAGTATCGCGAGAAGGTGGTGCAGTATATGGTTGACGGGTACCGCAAGGGCATTACGCCAAATCCGGATGTGATGTGCAATCACGAAATTAAGTTCGGGATGTTTTTTGAACGAGCGATGGAGTTGGGCGCGGATTTTGTGGCTACCGGGCATTATGTGCGTCGTCGTGTAGCGTATAACGCGAAACATGTAACATTGGATAAAAAGAAGGGAATGAATAAATCTTCCGGCGCTACACGCTACACGTTACATGTTGCACGAGACTCCAGTAAAGACCAGTCCTACTTCCTCTGGATGCTGACTCAAAAGCAGCTGGCGCATTGTTTGTTCCCGCTTGGAGATTTAATTAAAAAAACTGATGTTCGTCGGCTCGCAAAAAAGTATAAGCTCCCCAATGCCGAGAAAAAAGATTCGCAGGGCGTCTGCTTTTTAGGTCAGATAAAATTACCGGAATTTTTGGACAGATTTGTGCCGCCAAAGAAGGGCAAGGTGCTGGATATGCACGGGAAGATACTCGGCCAGCACTCTGGCGCACATCATTTTACGATTGGCCAGCGTAAAGGGCTAGGCGTTGGTGGTTCTCCTGTGCCGCTGTATGTCGCCTCAAAAGATATAAAGAAAAATACAGTTACACTTGCCGCAGAAAATGAAGATTCATTATATTCGCACGAGGTTCAACTCTCTACTGTTAATTTTATAAATCCACTTATCTCTAATTCGAGCGAATGGGCGAATAGTGGCGTAAAGGTTTTTACTAGAGTTAGGTATCGACAGCCGCTTTTTTCGGCGACCCTCTATCAATCATCAGATAAAACTTGCAAGATTGTTTTTAACCGACCGCAAAAATTTGTCGCCCCCGGCCAGTCTGCTGTCTTCTATGACAAAGCTGGCAAGATGCTTGGCGGAGGAGTCATTAAATCTGCGCTTTAATTCTACTAGTCGCTTATTCGCGCGAATAAGCGACTAGTACAGGTTGGAGGCGGTATGATATAGTGAATGTACTATGCGACAGCTTGAGAAAACTCTCAAAGCGCTAGCAAATGCAAGGCGGCTTGCAATTTTAAAATATTTAAAACGCGTTCGGCGCGCGTCTGTTTCCGCGATAGCCGACGAGCTTAACCTTTCGCTCAAAGCCACTTCAAAGCATCTTGGTATTTTGCGAGCCGCTGAAATTTTAGATCGGGATCAGCAGAGCTTGAATATGTTTTATCGGTTGAGCGACGCACCGCCAGCGACTGCAAAACATATTATTTCTATTCTCTAATTCGCGCGAATAAGCGACTAGTATGGATGTCGAAACTCGCAACTGTCAAAATTGTAAAAATCAGTTCAATGTTGAACCAGAGGATTTTGGATTTTACGAAAAGATGCAGGTGCCGCCGCCGACATTTTGTCCCGAGTGTCGTTTTCAACGGCGAATTATGTTTCGGCAAGAACGAACCTTGTATAAAAGATCATGCGATCTTTGCAAGAAAGAGGTTGTCTCTATTCATGCACCCGATACGAAAATGGTCGTTTACTGTAGTCATTGCTGGTATTCAGATAAATGGGATGATGGGGCGTTCTATCTCGACTATGACCCCAAACGTAACTTTTTTGAGCAGATGATGGAGCTCCACCAAAAAGCTCCTTACTCTGCAATGATTCACGATTATACAACCCTAGTAAATAGCGAATATGTTAATTACGCAGGTAGTCTAAAAAATTGCTACCTTATTTTTAATGCGGATTTCAATGAGAATGTGCATTATTCTACCGTGGTGGTGCGCAATAAAGATTCCATGGATTCTTTAATGCTTAGTGAAAGCGAGCTTTGTTATGAAAATATCTGCAGCGGGAAGTCATTTAGATTATTTTTTTCTGAAGACAGCAGTAATTGTAGAGATTCATATTTTTTGAAATCTTGCACGGATTGCAGTGATTGTTATGGTTGCGTTAATTTGCGCAACAAGCAGTATCATATTTTCAATGAGTCGTATACGAAGGAAGAATATGTAGCCAAATTGAAGGAATTCAAGATTAATACTTACTCTGGCCTTATGAGGGCCCGAGAGCAGGCACGTGCTTTTTGGCTCGAATATCCACGCAAGTATATGCACGCCCTCATGAATGCGAACGCGACAGGAGATTATGTATTCCAATCTAAGAATGCGATTAATTGCTACCAGACGAAGGGGATTGAGGATGCGCGTTACTGTCAGTTTCTTACGATGGGTCCGGCGAAAGACATTTATGATGTCACGGAGTGGGGTAACGGAATTGAGCTTGTTGTTGACAGTGTTTCTGCCGGAGAGGGCACGAGTATGGTCAGATTCTGCAATTGTGCCTGCCAGGGCGATACATTAGACATGGAATATTGCATGTATAACTTGCGGTGTAAGCATAATTTTGGCTGCATCAATCTAAAGGGCAAAGAGTATCGCATTTTGAATAAACAGTATTCGCCGGAGGAGTATAAAAAGATGCGCGCGGAAATTATTCAGAGCATGAATGATCGGCCGTATGTTGATTCGTCAGGCCGCGTGTGGAAGTACGGAGAATTTTTACCGTATGACTTGAGTCCGTGGGCGTATAACGAGACGCAGGCCCAGCAATATTTTCCTTTGACGAAGGAAGAGATTCTGAAGAAAGGTTGGCGGTGGCGTGAGCCGGTCCCGAGTCAGCATAAAGTAACTCTTCCACCTGAAAAACTACCGGACAGCATTCGCGATTTGCAGGATTCTATTTTGCAAGAAGTTTTGGGCTGTGCGAAATGTAGCAAGCCGTTCAAAATGATTCCGGCCGAACTTGCCCTGCTTCGTCGATTTGAGTTTCCGATTCCGCGTTTGTGCCCAGACTGTCGGCACATGGAACGATTGTCACGGCTCAACCCGCCAAAGTTGTGGGATAGGAATTGTGCAAAATGTAACGCCGCATTCCAGACGGCGTATGCTCCCGACCGGCCCGAGATTATTTATTGCGAGTCGTGTTACCAAAAAGAGGTGGTGTAGGATAGGTTGTAGTTTGTAGTGAGTAGGTTGTAGTATAAAGACATGGGAACGGAAATAAAAAATTGCCAGAACTGCAAACAGGATTTTACGATTGATTCGGAGGATTTTGGTTTTTATGAAAAAATGCAGGTGCCGCCGCCGACTTTTTGTCCGCAGTGCAGAATGATAAGGCGGCTTATATGGCGCAACGAAAGCAATTTGTATCGCGCTCCGGATGTGCGCACTGGTAAGGAAATATTTTCTGAGTTTCAGAGGACGACGCGAGCGAAGATTTATGATGTTGAGTATTGGAAATCAGATGCCTGGGACGCCATGGAGTATGGCCAGGACTATGATTTTTCGCGGCCATTTTTTGAGCAATTCAAGGAATTCTTATACTCGGTGCCTTGGCCATCGCGGTCAGTGATGAATTTAGTTAACTCGGATTACTGCGCAGAAGCAGGTAATTTAAAAAATTGTTATCTTTGTTTTAATAGTGATATGTGCGAGAACTGCTCGTACTGTATTCGGCTTGGATATACCAAGGATTCGGTTGATTGTCTTGATGGCGGCAATGGAGAGTTGTGTTACGATGCCACTCTTTTCAAAGAGGGTTTTAAATTATTTTTCTCCTACAATTGCTTTGAGTCACGCAATATTTGGTGCTCCAGGGATCTATTCGGTTGCTCTGATTGCGTAGGGTGCGTTGGCCTGCGTAAAAAGTCGTACTATATTTTTAACCAACCATATTCAAAAGAAGAGTATTTTGTTGAGGTTGCAAAATTGAAACTCAATACATATAGCGGGCTACGAGCCATTATGAAGAAGATGCAGGAGCTCGCAAAGACGCGGCCGGTACGATTTATGAACGGCACGCACAATCAAAATTCAACCGGGGATAATTTAGTTCATACAAAAAATGCAAAAGAGTGTTGGGGTGGTAATGAGATGCAGGACTGTAAATATTGCCAGATGACCTACCGCGGCGTCACAGACTCCTATGACTACTGTACCTGGGGTGACAAGGCGTCACGGATTTATGAATGCCAAACCTGCGGCTATGAGGCCGACAACCTTAAATTTTGTTTTGACTGCTGGCCCTCCTGCGAGCGTTTAGAGTACGCATTCTTCTGCCGCTCCTCGTCGGATTGTTTTGCATGTGTGGGGCTTAAGAAAAAGCAGTATTGTATTTTTAACAAGCAGTATTCAAAAGAGGAGTACGAGGCGCTTGTGGCAAAGATAAAAAAGCAGATGGTGGAGATGCCATACAAAGACAGTCGCGGTAACAGTTACGGCTATGGAGAGTTTTTTCCGATTGACCTGTGTCCATATGGCTACAATGAGTCTCAAATGCAGTCACTTTTGCCCCTTACAGAGGCCCAGGCAAAAGAGAAGGGTTTGCCGTGGGCGGCGATTGAGGCAAAAGAATTTGCAACAACTGTGTCAGCTAACGCATTGCCAGATGATATTAGTGATACGAAGGATGGTATCCTCAAAGAGATTATTGCGTGTATTCAATGCAAAAAAGCATATCGTATTATTCCTAATGAGCTACAATTTTTGAGGCAGCAGAGTATTCCGTTACCTCGCGAGTGCTTGACGTGTCGGCGCGCGAGACGGGCAGCGTTACTTAAACCGCCGGTATTTTATGATGGATCCTGCGCCAACTGTAAGGTGCCGTTTCGCACAACATACGCTCCAGGCCGTCCCGAGATTGTTTATTGCGATATTTGTTATCAAAAAGAAGTTGAGTAATGCTTATTGTCTTATTCGTACGAATAGGTAAATAGAGAATATGGGGACAGAGATTAAAAATTGTCAGCAGTGTAAAAATCAGTTCACGATTGAGCCGGAAGATTTTGAGTTTTACAAAAAAATGCAGGTGCCGCCACCGACATGGTGTGTGCAGTGTCGGATGCAGCGGCGACTTAGTTGGTGTGCTGATTCTACGACATTGTATCAGAGAGTCTGTCAGGCGCCTGGGCACAATGAGCGCATTGTCTCAATCTATCCGGAGGTCGTCCAATCACCGGTGTACGACTACAAATTTTGGGTTTCAGATGGTTGGGATGGGATGTCGTATGGTAGAGATTATGATTTTTCGCGTCCATTTTTTGCGCAGTACAAAGAACTGTTGAGCGCGGTGCCTGTGCGGAGTACGGAAATTGTGAATAGCGTAGATTGCGAATACTGTCTTGGCGCTACAGATTCAAAGAATTGTTACTTGTGTAGCGGTACATTTGGGAGTGAAAATTGTATATATGGCCATACCGCGGTGTTTAGTAAGGAGTCTGTTGACGCAACACTAAGTACATTTGTACAGCAAGCGTATGATGTTATTTCCGTAGACAAGTCGTTTCAGGTGACCAGCTCTGCATATAGCGACGAACTAGTTAATTGTGATTTTATGTATGATTGTCGCGGCTGTACCGACTGTCTCGGATGTGTGGGTTTGCGCAACAAAAAATATTGCATATTTAATGTAGAGTATGCAAAAGAAGAGTATAAAAAGGAGCGCGCGAAATATGATTTAGGTAGTCGTGCTGTCCGGGACGCAGTACGGATGCGCTACGACTCAATCGTTCTTGGGCATCCGCGTAAGTATGCGGTCATTCGGAATGCACCAAGCTGTACGGGTGATAATCTTATAAATTCTAAAAATTGCAGACATACATTCCAGGCTCTTAATGATATTGAAAATTGCCATTACAGTTTTGTGGTCGGCTACGGTACAAAAGATTCTCAAGATATTGCTGGCGCCGGGCTTAAGTCGCAGCTTCTGTACGATGCAGCATCTATAGTTGCTTCTCAGGACGTGGCTTTTTCGTATAGAATCCGTAATTCACGCGATATTAGATATGCACGGGAATGTATTGATAGTGAATATTTATTTGCCTGTGCGGGTCTCCGGAGTAAAAAATATTGCATTTTCAATAAGCAGTATGGAAAAGTGGAGTATGAGAAGCTCCGCGCAAAAATTATTGAGCAGATGAATATGATGCCGTATAAGGACGACAAAGGAAGGCTCTATAGATACGGTGAGTTTCCGCCAGGAGGTCATTCATTATTTCCTTATAACAGTTCCTGGGCAATGCAGGAGCACTTTGTCGAGTCAAAAGAATCTGCGTTGGCTAAGGGATATTGGTGGTACGATGCGCCTGTCAGTCATCACGCAGTTACGGTTCCTTCTAGCGATGTTCCAGACCATATTAAAGATGTACCGATGTCTATATGCGAAGAGATTTTGGAGTGTGCTCGAGAGAGCGGGGACGAACGCTCGTGTCCAGGAGTATTTAGAATAATTCTAAAAGAGCTTGAGTTCTATAAGAAATTCAATATTGCACTGCCTCGGTCATGTCCAGCGTGTCGTTTCAGGGTTCATTCAAAATATTTTACCTCCTATAAGCTATGGCATAGGCGATGTATGTGTCATGCCCCAGAGTCAACATATAAAAATACGCGGTTGCACGATCATGGTGGTGTGCACTGTAAGAATGAGTTTGAGACTGCATATGAACCAGGGCGTCCTGAACTTTTATATTGCGAGAGATGTTATAACCAAGAAGTAATTGCATGAGTAGAATACTCTTCAAATTTCGGTTGTATAAATTAATGCTTGCGCGAGTGCTTAGCGTTGTCGGACTTCGTATCCGTGGATTATTTACGCGCTAGGGAATTCCTATGAAATTTTACAATGCGGCATTCTGGGCGATGAGCTTGTTTCTGGTGGGGGTGCTGTGTGCTAGTTTACCCGCCGAGGCGGGCGCGTTGGGCGGTACTGGGAATTGGTTGTTGGCGAGTTGGTTAGTTTGCGGATTGGGGTCGGTTTTTTTGTTTTTGCTCGGTTCGGGCGGCGAGGATACTTTAAGGCAATCTGGCACGAATTCTGAGGCGGATCGCAGTCAAGCAAATTTAGTAATACCCGCAGGGTCTAGTAAATTTGTGCGACAAGACTCCGCCCAGAAAGCGGGGCAAAGTGGCAAAAGTAATCCTCGCCGCCCGAACCTGAAAAAAACCGCGGCACTGCTTATCTTCGCCGCGGCACTTGGCGGCTCGTATTATGTTTTTTACGACCAGCACCTTGCCGGGCAGTTTACCGCGCCTATTGGCCAGCAGATTGAGCTGACGGGAATGGTTAAGCGCGTTTCACAAATTGATAGCGGGCAACAGGTGGATATCAAGATTTCTTCACTTAACAATTCTGACGAATTGTTAAGTAGTACTTTTCGGCTGTACGCAAAACCGTTTCCGGAATTAAAATATGGCGATGTTGTTTCGGTTTCCGGCGTACTTAAGCCGATTGAGGGTCCGAGTTCTGGCTATTACGCCAAAGAAGGCATTGGCGCGGTGATGTCGTTTCCTAAAAAATTAGAAATAACCGCGCATGACCAGGGTTCGCGGTTTTTTGCAGTATTATATAAAGCTCGGGATTATGTCCGGCATACTTTTGAGCAAATCTTGCCGGGCGAACAGGCGACGCTCATGACCGGACTCGTGATTGGCAAAAGCAGCGGATTTTCAAAAGAGTTTAGCGAGAAATTAAAAATAACCGGCACGACGCACTTGGTTGCGCTTTCGGGCTACAACATCTCCACGGTGCTTAACTGGTTTACGGCGCTTTTCGGCTTCTTTTTGCTCCGCAAGCGAGCTCTCTGGTTTTCAATCGCTGCGGTTATCGCATTTGTGCTCATGACCGGTGCCGAGGCCTCGGTGGTGCGCGCCGCGATTATGGCGACGATTATGGTTGTTGCCGAGCGATCAGAGCGCGTCTATGTTGCCCGTAATGCCATTGTGTTTACGGCGCTACTGATGATTCTTATCAATCCGCGTCTGCTCGCCTTTGATATTGGTTTTCAGCTTTCTTTCGCCGCACTCATTGGCATTGTCTATGTCGCACCGGCGCTGGCTGCGCTCCTGCGTCTTGATTTAAAGAAAAAGCCAGGCGTGCTGAAATGGCGCGAGAATCTAATCACTACTTTCTCTGCGCAGATTGCAGTTTTGCCGATTCTGATGATGAATTTTGGTTTTATCACCCCAATCAGTATCCTGACCAATGTTTTACTGCTTAGTTTCATCCCGGCGACGATGGTGCTCGGCGTCATTGTTCTTGGCGCGAGTCTGCTTGGATCACATGTGGCATTTTTTACCGCACTACCGGCGCGGATTTTTTTGGGTTACGAGCTTGGCGTTATCAACATTTTTTCTAAAATCAATTTTGGTTTTACAACTGAAAATTTTTCGGTTGTTCTGGCGCTTATCTACTACGGTGCGCTTACCGGGTTTATACTATGGAGGAGGAAAAAAGCCGCATTATGATTTTTCACGAAAAGAAAACTAGCGTTATCATGCTCGGTCTCGTTGTCGCGGTGATTGCCGACGCCGTATTATGGCTGTGGTTATTTTCCGGTCACGCAGCTATCGCCAGTACGGTTCCAAAACTTTATTTTTTAAATATTGGTCAGGGCGACAGCTCGCTGATTGAACTTCCAGGCGGAGTGCATGTTGTTATTGACGGCGGGCCGGACGGGAAAAAGTTGCTGGCAAATTTGGAAAAAATTTTACCGCCGCAAGATCGGTATATTGATCTGCTCGTTATGACGCATCCCCAGCTGGATCATTTTGGCGGGTTTATTGATCTCTTAAAGAAATATGAGGTTGGCGCGTTCATCGGCAATGGGCGGAAAGCTCCAATTGCTGAATATCCAGAGCTTATTAAGCAGTTGAAGCAGCATTCAGTGCCATATATTCAGGCAACTGAAGGAGACGCGATTAAAATTGGGGACGCGACGCTAAAAATTATCGGCCCCTCAAAACAGGATATTGTGAGTGGCGAGCTCAATGACACCTGCGTCGTCGTGCTCTTGGATTCGCCGCAGATCAAGGCGCTGTATACCGGCGATATCGGCATGAATGTGGAGGAGGAGCTTGTTAAAAAATATAATCTTGATGTTGATGTGCTGAAGGTGGGGCATCACGGTTCGCGATTTTCGTCGGGCGAGAATTTCTTAGCCGAGGTTACGCCGGCCTTAGCCGC
Organism: Candidatus Harrisonbacteria bacterium; assembly: GCA_023255625.1. GTDB lineage: Bacteria > Patescibacteriota > Minisyncoccia > UBA6257 > 1-14-0-10-44-23 > JAHFLF01. The sequence continues at coordinate 45,364 of JAHFLF010000001.1, read as the reverse complement.
AATTGAGGTTGGTAAAAATACGTATGGTCATCCGACGCAGTCGGCGCTCCAGCGGTTAGGGAAATTTGCGCAAAAAATTACGCGAGCCGATCAAGACGGGATTATTGAGGTAATTCCGACGGCAAATACGCTGCAAGTTTTTCATTTGCAGTAAGCGTAATCTGCGTGATATAGTTGAATCCATGGGATTTTTAGAGAAATATTTTCATCCTGATTTGACGCTCAACGAGGATGCTGCGAAAGAAAAGGCTGACAAGGCCCTTGAAGGCGGCAAGAAAGTGCTTGGCGGTGTAGTCGGCAGCGTTTTTGATGTCGCCAGTCGCCTTAAAAAAACGTTAGCGACACCAAAGCGGGTTGCGGATCTTTCGCCTGAAGATAGAGAGATACTGGATAGCATGCGCGCTCAGCGCGGCATCTCTGTTAATGATCCAGAGAATAATGATCAGGCATCCTAGCATCTCTATTTAATCTTTCTTATTTCAATTTATGCGTATTCTTACAACTGAAACAGTTTCTAAAATTGGTGAGACAGTAGAATTAGCCGGCTGGGTGGCAAACCGTCGCGACCACGGTAAGCTGATTTTTTTGGATCTACGCGACCGCGGCGGGATTATTCAAATGGTGGTAACGCCTAAGAGTGCCGCGTATGAGACTGCGGGCAAATTGCGTCCGGAGTGGGTCATTCGTGTGAAGGGCGAGGTCAAGGGGCGGCCAGAGGGAATGATCAACAAAGACATTCCGACCGGCACTGTTGAGCTTGGTGTTGCAGAGTTAGAGGTGTTAAACGAGGCGCAGACTCCGCCGTTTCCCATTGATACCGACGGCCACGACATTGGGGAAGAAAACCGTTTGAAATATCGTTATCTTGACCTGCGCCGTCCGCGCGTGCATAAAAATATTCAGATTCGTAGCGAATATGTGCAACGAGTGCGTGAGTATCTGTTTGCGCAGGGGTTCACCGAAATTGAAACGCCATATCTTACGAGCACGACGCCAGAGGGATCGCGCGACTTCGTTGTGCCGTCCCGCATGTATCCCGGACAGTTTTTTGCACTTCCGCAAAGTCCGCAGCAGTACAAACAGCTGCTTCAGGTAGCCGGTTTTGAGCGGTATTTTCAGATCGCGCGCTGTTTCCGCGACGAAGATCTGCGTGCCGACCGCGGTTTTGAACATACGCAGGTGGATATCGAGATGAGCTTTGTGACGCGTGAAGAGGTGATGCAACTTGTCGAGGGACTGATGATCACGGTTGTCGAAGCGATGGGCAAGACTATCAAGCAAAAGCCATTTCCACATTTCACTTTCAAGGAGGCGGTGGCGAAATATGGTGCTGATAAATTTGATATGCGCAGCGAAGCGGAAAAAGCCGCTGGCGTTTTGGCCTTTGCCTGGGTTACCGACTTTCCGTTCTTTGAGAAAGACAAAGAGGGCAACTGGACTTTCACGCACAACCCGTTCTCGATGCCCGCACCGGAACACCTAGAGTGGCATTTGAAAGGCGAGCATATCGAAGAGATCACGACGCAGCAGTACGATTTAGTCTGTAACGGTTTTGAGGTTGGTGGCGGCAGTATCCGCGCGCATCGTCCGGACGTGCTTAAGGCCACTTTCAAAACGATGGGTTACGGCGAGGAGCAGATTCAAAAAGAGTTTGGTCACATGCTCGAAGCCTTTAGTTTCGGCGCGCCGCCGCACGGAGGTATTGGCTCAGGCGTGGAGCGCATGATCATGATCCTGACCGGCGAGCAGTACCTGCGCGAGGTGCAGGCCTTCCCGCAGACGGCCAAAGGTCATCCATCAGTGATGAACGCGCCAACACTGATTTCACCGGAGCGGCTGCGTGAATTCGGTTTGAAGCTGGACGAGAAACAGATTAAGAAGTAAAATAGCAATTTAATATATTAAACATTATGGCGAAAACAGCAAAAAAGGTTAATGCAAAAATTGAGTCAGCGGCGCAGGTCTCAAAGTCTCCGATTGAGCGGACGCTGATTCTTTTAAAGCCGGATGCGGTGCAGCGCGGCATCATGGGTAAAATTATTACTCGTTTTGAAGATGCCGGATTTAAGATTATCGGTATGAAGATGTTTTTTGCAGACCGTGAGTTTGCTCGTAAGCATTACACTGAAGATATTACAATTCGCCGTGGCGAGCATGTTCGCAACGCATTGGTTGATTTTTTACAAGTTGGTCCAGTTCTTGCCTTGTGCGTTGAGGGCGTTAATGCGATTGAGAATGTTCGTAAGATTGTTGGATCAACTGAACCGAAGTCCGCTGCTCCAGGGACGATTCGCGGGGATTTTGCCCATGTGAGCTATGCATACGCTGATGCAATGAAGATTGTTGTGAAGAATTTGATCCACGCCTCTTCAGATGCGAAAGATGCCGCGCACGAGGTTCCGCTCTGGTTTAGTAAGGCGGAGCTTCACACATATCCAACGGTGCACGATGTGCATATCTTGCAATAGTCGCAGATTAAGCGCGGATTACTACGCCGATTGAGCGCCGATGGAGAAAAGATCGGGCGACCCGCCATCTTCATTAGAAATTAGTAATTGAAAATTAGAAATTCTGTTAGTATCCACAGGTATGCTGCCAGTAGGCAGCTAGTGTGGTATACTAACAGTGATCCCGTCCTAAGATTTCCTATTAAATTTCTCAAGGGATGGCAAATCGTGTGCGGCCTTGGTCGCACTACTGCGCCGACCCACCTAGTAACTACTAGGAGTTCCGCCGACGGGATCGCTAAAGAGCACTGCGCAAGCGGTGTTTTTTAGTTTTATTAAGTTGCTCGATGTTCTTTATGCGCCGCCGCTTCCATATCACGGTAAAATATGGTATAATAAACACATGTACAATTGGTCAACGGACACAACCGAATTGAAGAAAAACCCCAGTGCATACGCTATTTTTCGGTTGGAACAACTGATTAATTTTGGTTTGCAGGGGGAGAGGTTGAGTATTGCCGATTTGCGAAAATACTGGGACAAGCTCGTCTTGGATCCGGCAAAACGGCGCGCTCTCCAAATTTTGTTTACTCTCTAAAAATGGAAATTCTCACGAAGCGCCAAACTGCATTTTTGGAGTATTTTGGTGCGAGTAACCTATCAAAGCAGTTTTATCTGACGGGCGGAACGGCACTCGCGGGATTTTATCTGCCCTATCGCTATTCCGAGGATTTAGATTTTTTTTCAGAGCAGGAGTTTGATCCATCAGCGGTACAGGCGATGCTGGCGCAGATGCGGCCAAAACTTGGATTTACGAGTGTTGATAGTCAGCAGAGCTTTAATCGGAATCTGTATTTTCTGAAATTTTCCGACAGCGAGGTTTTAAAAACTGAATTTACGTTCTTCCCATTTGCCCGCATTGAAAAGGGATTGCAGAAAAATGGCGTGAGTATTGATAGCGTGTTTGATATCGCAGTCAACAAATTATTTACTATCTATCAGCGCGTGAAGGCGCGGGATTATATTGATTTATATTGTTTGTGCAAGGAGAAAAACTATAGTATTGCGGATTTAGTTAAGCAGGCAAAGGTAAAGTTTGACTGGCATGTTGACCCGCTTCAATTAGCGAGTCAGTTTTTGCGGGCTGCTGATGCGAAAGATTATCCCCGCTTGATTGCTCCGCTTGAGCCACGAGTATGGAAAGATTTTTTTGGCGAGGAGGCGCAGAAATTGAAGGGGGAGATAGCCGGATAGTGCGAGAAACCGGAAATTGTTTTTTCGGGGCGCGTACTCGCGCCCCGTTTGAATTTTTCAAAATTGCTTATACCAATATTCTGCAGAAATAGAGAATAAGGGCATTTAACAATTTCGCGAAATTGTTAAATGGTAAATTGAATAAGTGGATAACCGGTATTTGCCAAAACCGTGCTGGGGGGGGTATTATTTGGAGTATTGTCTACGGAGATTGATAAGCTCCTAAAAACTTTCCAAAGGTTGAATTAAAAGGATTAGAAAAATTAATTTAACTAAATAAATTTTATGGGTGCAGAGGAATTTAAGATGAAACCGACGGGCAATACCGAAGATGACGCAAGGAAGATGATGGAAGCTGAAGACGCGAAAATGTATGAGACTGTTTCTGACGAGACGGACGCTAAAAGAGACGCATTACGTGCACAACGAATATGGGACAACGTTGAGCCGGCTTTTGGGCCCGGCATGGAGGATTTGTCTAGGGAGCGCGAAGCGCAAATGAAGAGTATCAGTCCGGATATGATAGAAATTACTAGTGACGGCAGGGTTGGTTTGGTATTGGTGGACAGGGCTGGGACTATAGCGGAGGGAATCGTTCGTGACAAAGATGGGAAAGTATTGAAAGAGGAGGTCGTGGGCATACCCGGAGCTGTATATCAAGGTCACGGGAAATCTTTCCGTAGTTTGCCCGGACACGAAAATAGTATAACCAACAAACTGATCAGTGGATCTGAAGAGGCGTCGTTTCAAGAAATTCCAAAGGAGAAGGCAATCGCAATGGTTCAAGAGCGAATCAGAGCATTACAATTCAAAGTAGAAAAAGCGCAGGAAAAGCTTGCGGGTTTGGAAAAAGGCAAGGAACTAGCAAAAGCTTATTCGGAATCTCTCAAGGATCTTCCCTACGATGTTCGCGTTCTGCTTGCACCGAGAGGTGACACGGAAGCTTTTTTCTGGGGTACAACGAATGGAATGGAAAAGGATAAGGAAGAGTTAGACGCATTTACAAAAAAGATGGAGGAAATTAAGGCGATCCCATAGTGCCGATTAAATTTGTTTTGGTTGATGCGCGGCGGCCGAAAGGCCGCCGCGCTGTTCGTTTCCTGCTTTTTCAGGTAGAGTATCCAGATGCAGAACATCCGCAACTTTGTCATCACCGCGCACATCGACCACGGGAAATCAACCTTGGCCGATAGAATGCTGGAAATCACTAAGACGATTGAGAAGCGCAACATGCAGGCGCAGTTTTTGGATTCAATGGATTTGGAGCGGGAGCGGGGGATTACGATTAAGATGACACCGGTGCGGATGGTGTACCATTTGCCGACTAAGAACTTAGAACTTAGAACTAAGAACGGAGACGGAACAGAAAGTCCTAAGTCCTTAGTCCTAAGTCCTAAGTTATCAAATTCAGACGAGTATGTCTTGAATTTGATAGATACGCCCGGTCACAGCGATTTTGGTTACGAGGTCAGTCGGGCGCTCGCAGCCGTTGAAGGAGCAATTTTGCTGGTGGACGCAACGCAGGGGGTGCAGGCGCAGACTTTGTATAACTATGAGATGGCAAAGCGTGCCGGGCTCACAATCATCGGCGCCGTCAACAAAGTTGATGTGGCGACCCCGGAACAGGTTGAGCAGGCGATGGAGGAGATCAGTATTTTGCTTGGCATTGAAACCAATGAAATTCTAAAAGTTTCCGGCAAGACCGGCGAAGGAGTGCCCGAACTTCTTGTGGCTGTTGTTGAGCGCATCCCGCCCCCTTCTCCCTTTCCTAAAGGGAGTACTCCAGCAGGAGGGAGGGATTTTGAATCTAAATCCCTCACCGCAAGCGGTCCCCTCCCTTTAGGAAAGGGAGAAGCCGCGCGCGCCCTTATCTTTGATTCCCAGTACGACGAACACCGCGGCGTGATCGCCTACATCCGTGTGTTTAGCGGAGAGTTTAAACTCAACACGACCTATCACATGGTGGCAACGGGTGCAGAGGTGAAAACAAAAGACATCGGCTACCTTAAGCCGAATCTAGTTCCGGGGCAGTCAATTAAAAATGGTGAGACGGGCTACATCGCAACCGGTATTAAAGATCCAGGCCAGGTGAAGATTGGCGACACGATCAGCGATGTTCGTGCAGTGACTGCAACCGATCAACTGGAATTAGCCCTACCCGGATATCGTGAGCCGCGGCCGGTTGTCTTTGTTTCATTTTACCCGGAACATCCCGAAGATTATGATGAATTTAAAAAGGCTCTGGCAAAACTGCGCCTTTCTGACTCGGCTATTCGTTTTGAGCCGGATGCCAGTGAAGTGTTAGGGCGCGGATTTAAGGGCGGATTTTTAGGTAAGCTGCATTTTGAGATTGCGGCCGAGCGACTGGACAGAGAATTTGATGTGCCGGTCGTGAGTTCTTTTCCGTCGGTGGCATATAAGGTGCAAATGTTCAGCGACAAAGGACGCTCGCACGAGAAGACCGACAACTTGGATCCGGTTGATGGCGAAAATGGCTGGTTTTGGATTAAGAATCCGAAAGATTTTCCAAATGACCCGCTGCAGGTGTATGAGCCGATGACCAGGATTGAAATTCTAACGCCGATGCAGTATCTTGGCCCGATTTTGCAGCTGAAAGATTTGTATCGTATTTCCGGCGTCACGACAGAGACTATTGGTGCCGCCTCCTCCGGCAGGATGCTCATCAAGGCGGCGCTGCCACTTTCTGATTTGATCGCCGACTTTGATGACAAGCTAAAATCAGTATCGCAGGGGTATGGTTCGTTAAGCTACGAAGTCGTGGGCTATGAAAAAGGCGATGTTGATAAGATGGAGATTTTGGTGGCAGAAACTGTGGTGCCCGGGCTCACGCGCATTTTACCGAAATCAGAAATTGAGCACGAGGCACGAGCCACCTGCGCAAAGCTCAAGGATTTACTGCCAAAACTGCAGTTTAAGCAGGCGATTCAGGCGAGTCATCGCGGCCGCGTGATTGCCCGTGAAACTATTCCGGCTGAAGCAAAAGAGCTGGGTAATTTTGGTAAAAACGGCGGCGACAGAACGCGCAAAATGAAGCTCTGGAAAAAGCAGGCGCGCGGCAAGGAACGACTTGAGGAGCGCGGGACGCAAAGTGCGGTGCGCATCCCGGCGAGCGTGTTTAAGGAACTTTTGAAGAAATAGCCCACACGGTGCTGTGCTAGGCGGCACTCTCGCAGGCCCAAAGGGGCCGAGAGCAGGCGCTGCGCGACCACGCGCAGATAGCCGGTGCCGATCTGCACAGCACCGTGTGGGCTATTTACAAGTTTACAAGCGGGATCAGGGTTTATGTTTTGCGGCCGGGCTCACCCTACGGGATGGCCGCAAAACATAAACCCTGCGCCCCACCACATTTGCTATCAAATTTGCTTGACAGACTGCATCAACTCTGCTATACTCCCTGCAGAATGAGTGGAAGAGCAAGACTACTTTAAACTAGGCCTTGCTCGCAAATGCAACTTGTACAAAGGGCCCGTATCTGCCAGTTGGCGGATCGGGTTTTTTGTTTTTACGGAGTTGGAGGGGCCATCGGATACGACTCAAATGCAACTTGTATTGAATGAGTATACGTCAACGATGACCCCTCAAACCCAACAAACTTATACGAGCCATTATAGCATAGCGGATTTGTCTGGCTAGATGATTGGCGCTATCATTATCATCACATGATTTTTCAACAAAATATCCCGTTGGCGCAGTATAGTAACTATAAAATCGGCGGGCCCGCCAAGCTATTTGTTGAGGTTAAAACCAAGGATGAATTAGTCGATGCTCTAGCGCGGGCGAAACAGCTCCAGGAGCGGATTTTTATTTTGGGCGGCGGCAATAATTTATTGATCAGTGATGCGGGCTTTAGTGGAGCTGTGATTAAAATTTCCATTGCTGGGAGCGGGCTTGATGAAAAACATGTTTTAACTATCGGTGCCGGGGCACTCGTGAGTGATTTGCTGCGCTTTACTTTACTGCAATCTCTCTCTGGTTGGGAGTGGGCGGGCGGACTACCCGGGACGATTGGCGGAGCTATCTGGGGTAATGCCGGAGCATTTGGCGGAGAGACAAAAGATACGGTTGTCGAGGTAACCAGTTTAGCACTAGAAACTTTAGAGACAAAAGTCAGAAATCGGGCTAAGTGCGAATTCGATTATCGAACCAGTATTTTTAAAGAACAGGAGCAGCAGGGCGTTAAAGAGGTTATTATTGGTGCAAAATTTCAGCTACGGCCCGGCTTGCGGGCAGAGATAGAGAGTACGATTACAGATCGTGTCAATTATCGAATTGCGCGGCAGCCACTTGAATACCCGAATATTGGTAGTATTTTCAAAAATATTCGGATTGATAAGGTCTCGAAGCAGACGCTGGATGAGTTTCGCGCCATGATAAAAAATGATCCTTTTCCGGTGGTGCCGGTTGCCGCACTTTCAAGCGCCGCTGGTCTTAAAGGATTTCGGATCGGTGATGCTATGGTCTCGCCAAAGCATCCGAATTTTATCGTGAACATGGGTCAGGCAACGGCCGTAGATGTGAAAGCAGTAATGGCGCATGTGAAAGAGGCACTTCGCGAAAAATTTGGAGTGGAATTGGAGCAGGAGGTTATTTTTGTTGAATAACGAGTATGAATTCAGAAATAAAAGTCTGCCAAAATTGTAAACAGAATTTCCAAATTGAACCGGCAGACTTTGATTTTTACAAAAAGATTAATGTTCCGCCGCCGACGCACTGCCCGGATTGTCGTCAGCGTCGTCGCTATGCCTGGCGAAATGAGCGAGTGCTCTACCGTCGTAATTGTGATTTGTGTCAAAAGAGTATTGTCACGATTTATTCGCCGAACAAGCCGTTTAAGGTGTACTGTCCAAACTGTTGGTGGGGTGATGGGTGGGACGCGACGAGTTATGCGCGTGATTTTGATTTTTCGCGACCATTTTTCCCGCAGTGGCAGGAGATGCAGCTAGAGGTTCCGCGTATCGCGCTCCTTTCAAAAAATAGTGTTAATTCAGAGTATACAAATCATTCAAGCGACAATAAAAATTGTTATCTCTGCTTCGGATTATTTGAGTCAGAGAATGTATTGTATTCAACCAATACTTTTAATGGAGCCCGCGACTCGGCTGATTGTTACTGGCTTTCGCAGGGCAATGATCTGATGTACGAGAGTATTAACTGTTCTAAGTGTTACAACTGTCAGTATAGTATTCTGCTGCGCGATTGTACTAATTGCAGCTACTGTTATGACTGCCGCGGCGCGTCAAATTGTTTTCTTTCCGTGAATCTGCGCAACAAGCAGTATGTATTTCTTAACGAGCAATTATCAAAAGAGGCCTACGAGAAACGGGTTGCTGAATTTTCCGCCCAAGGCGGATCCGCCTCCGGCGGAAAACTAGGTTCGCATGAGGCGCGACAACAGTTGTACAATCAGTTTCTTGAAATCATGCGCGAGAAGGCGATTCACAAATTTGCCGTTATTGACCGCTCGGTCCAGGTCTCGGGCAACGAAATTTCGTCCTCAAAAAATTGTCGCCATGTATTTGATGCCGAAAAGACCGAGGACTCAACCTACTGCCTTGTCTGCCCGGATGTTAAAGATTCAATGGATTCGTATCACTTTGGATTCAGTTGTTCATTGATTTACGAGTGCCATGCGCTCGTGCGCGATAACAATACCTTTTTCACTCATTTGAGTTACGACAATGCCTTTATTTCGTACTGCGACAGCTGCCACAATAGTGAAAATTTGTTTGGTTGCGTTGGCATGCGAAAGAAAAAATACTGTATTTTTAATAAACAATATACACCAGAGGAGTATAAAGAACTGCGTGCAAAAATTATCGCCCATATGCGCACAGCTGGTGAATACGGCGAGTTTTTCCCGGTGCAGCTTTCGCCATTTGGCTACAATGAGACGCAGGGTCAGATTTATATGCCAATGACCAAAGAGGAGGCGATGACTAAGGGATTCAAGTGGGAAGAGCTCGTGCCTGGCACCTTTGGCAAGGGGACGCTCGTGATGTCTGAATTGCCTGATGATATTAAAGACGCGCCGGAGACGATTACCAAAGAGGCGCTGACCTGCACAAAGTGTGCCAAGAATTACAATATTGTTGTGCCCGAATTGCAGCTGCTTCGTCGTCTGAATTTGCCAATCCCGCGTCTCTGCCCGGAGTGCCGCTACCTGCGCCGCATTGGCCTGCGTCCGCCCCGTAAACTCTGGCACCGGAGGTGTATGAAGCAGGGTTGTGTAAACGAATTTGAAACGCCGTATGCGCCAGAGCGCAAAGAAAAAATATATTGTGAAGCCTGCTATAACGCCGAAGTCGTGTAGCGCATAACGTATAACTTGTAACGTGGGGATAGAAGCATTACGATATACGATACATGATGCGCGATACACGAGCGTGCCAAAACTGTAAACAGGATTTCACGACCCCGACGCTCCGGTCGGGGCTCCGACCCCTACTGGGCGTCGGAGTTGAACCGGCTCCCACGCACCAGAGCCTGCTGGCACGGTGCGGGGCTCCGCTCTATACTCTAACTATCTATGGCTTCTACTGAAACAAAGGTCTGCCAGAACTGCAAGGAATCTTTTGTTATAGACGCTTCGGACTTTGAGTTCTACAAAAAAATGGCGGTACCGCCGCCGACCTGGTGTCCGCAGTGTCGTAATCAAAGGCGGATGCTTTTCCGGAATTTTAAGACATTATATAAGAGGCCGTCGGATAAGTCGGGCAAGATGGTGGTCTCAATGTATCATCCAAAATCACCCTACGCGATTTATGCGAACGACGAATGGTGGAGTGATGGCTGGGATTCTAAATCGTATGGCCGCGATTTTGATTTTAACCGCCCATTTTTTGATCAATTCAATGACCTACTGAAGGTTGTGCCGCGTTTTGCAACCAATGCTGTTAACTGTCAGGGATGCGAGTATTCAAATTTTATTCTCAACAGCAAAAATTGTTACTTAGTTTTTGGTTGTCCTGAAAGCGAAGACTGCTCATATGGCCATATAGTCTGGGACTCAAAAAATTGTGTTGATGGCCTCTATGTTCATAAATCAGACTCATGCTATGAGTGCGTTGATTGCGTAAATTGTTACCAGATTTTGTACTCAGAGGAGTGCGAAAACTGCAACGACAGTATTGGTTTGTATGACTGTCGCAGCGTGAGTAATTCTATTGGATGCGTCGGTCTTATCCAGAAGAGTTACCATATTTTCAATCAGCAGGTAACTAAAGAGCAGTACGAGCAGTTCCTGAAGGAGCATCCGCTGCATGATCCGGAGACGATTAAAATGATTTTAGCCGAGCAGTTGAAACTTCGGAGAGAATTACCGCAGCATCATTACTTTGGTAGTCACAATACCGAAGTTTCCGGCAATCATATCTATAATGGTAAAAATTTACAGTATTGTTTTGATCTGCGTGCAGGCGAGGACTCAAAGTTTGTATTCACGGGCCGGCGGGCGGTGCAGGTATATGACGCCTCTTTCTCGCTTGAACCCGATCAATCCTATGAGATAGTGACGGCGATTGGGGCGAGTAGTCATATCATCGGCAATCACTATTGTCATGCCTCACACGATATTTACTATTCAGATTTCATTTTCGCTTCTAAAAATTTATTCGGGTGTGCCGGGATGCGTAATGCGGAATATTGTATTTTAAATAAGCAGTACACTAAAGAGCAGTACGAAGAACTGGTCCCTGAAATTGTCGGACACATGAGAAAAACAGGGGAATGGGGGCAATTTTTTCCCGCCTCACTTTCGCCGTTTGCCTATAATGAAGCGATTGTCAACGAATATATGCCCCTGACTAAAGAGGAGGCGCTTGCTCAAGGTTTTCGTTGGCAGGATGACATTCCAAGTACTGTTGGTAAAGAAACCATCAGCCACGAGGATCTGCCCCAGATTCCCTCAGAGTATTCCGATGAATTATTAAAGCATGTTCTCAAATGTACAGAGTGTGGCAGGAACTATAAATTTATCGCACACGAGATTTCAGTGTACAGGCGACTTGGCGTAGCCCTTCCTAAGCAATGTTTTAATTGTCGTCATCAGCGTCGTATGAATATGCGTAACCGCCGAGAGCTTTGGCCAGGGGCGTGCGCGAACTGCTCCGCCAATTTTGAGACTTCGTATTCGCCGCAGCAGCAAAAAGAGTATAAGATTTATTGCGAAGCGTGTTATCAAAAGGAGATGCTTTAGTAACAACATTATGACATTATTGCTAATGTCATAATGTAGTAAAAAATATGGAAGCTGAAACTAAAAATTGTCAGAACTGCAAACAGAATTTCACGACCCCGACGCTCCGGTCGGGGCTCCGACCCCTACTGGGCGTCGGAGTTGAACCGGCTCCCACGCACCAGAGCCTGCTGGCACGGTGCGGGGCTCCGCTCTATACTCTAACTATCTATGGCTTCTACTGAAACAAAGGTCTGCCAGAACTGCAAGGAATCTTTTATTATAGACGCTTCGGATTTTGATTTTTACAAGAAAATTGACGTCCCGCCGCCAACTTGGTGTCCGGAGTGTCGGCTCATGCGGCGGTACGCGTGGCGAAATGAGCGGACACTATATAAGGCGGCTTGCGGTAATTGCAAGAAAAGCATTTTTTCGGTATATCCCGGAGACGGGAAGCTGACGGTGTTCTGCCACGAGTGTTATTACTCTGATTCATGGGATGCACTAAGCTATGGTCGCGACTATGATTTTAGCCGGCCATTTTTTGAGCAGGCAGACGAACTACTCCGCGCCGTTCCGCAGCCGAACCTGTGGCACATGAATTCCGTTAATTCGCCGTATTCAAATGTCACAAAAGACGCGAAGGACTGCTATCTTTCATATTCTATCGTCGGAAGCGAGGAGGCATTTTATTGCAAAAATGTAGACAAGTCGCGGCAGGTGTTTGATTGTCTGAATATGATGGAGTGCGAACGATGTTATGGGAGCACCTTTGGAACACTCAATTATGATGTCTACTGTTCTGTCTATGTTCGTTCGTCCTTAAATTCAGCATTTCTTTTTGATTGCGTAAACTGCCAGCACTGTTTTATGTCGGCGAACTTGCGTAATCGCGAATACGTTTTTTATGGTAGGCAGCTCACAAAAGAGCAGTATCAGGATGAGATGGGCAAAATAAACACGGGCAGTTACAAAACATTCCAGGGGCTTACGCAAGATTTTATCAAGCTGTATACGGGCGCACTGCATAAGTACGCAAATATCATTAAATCAGTTAATTCAACTGGTCATGCTCTAAGCGGGATAAAGAATGGTAAGAGCTGCTTTGAAGTTTTTGACAGTGAGGATGTGCGCTATGTGGGACGCAGTCTGAATCTTAAGGACTGCATGGACACAAATAATATTGCCGGCGCAGAACTTATTTATGAATATATTAGCGGGGGAGATGCCGATCGTAATTTAAAACTTTCCGTTGCCTCTAATGGGGCGCTCTTGGACTGCACATACACTGGCTGGTGCAAGAGTAGCTCTAATCTATTCGGATGTTTTGGTGTTCGTAATAAGCAGTATTGTATTTTGAATAAGCAGTATACGAAGGAGGAGTATGAAAAGATGGTGCCGAAAATTATTGCACACATGGACGCGATGCCGTATCAAGGAAAGGGTGGCCGCGTGTATAAATACGGTGAATTTTTCCCAATTGAACTTTCGCCGTTTGCGTATAACGGTAGCGTGGCACAGGAGTATTACCCATTCAGTAAAGATGAGTTACTTACGCGTGGGTATAACTATCAAGAGCCCGAGGAGAAGCATCCGAATATTGATATAAAGCCAGCCGACCTGCCTGATGATAGTGCTTTGATTAGCGACGATATCCTTAAGAAAACAATCGGCTGTGAGCACGCAGGTCCGTCGGCAGGTGGATGCGTGCATCAGTGCACCGCAGCTTTTCGTTTAACGCCGCAGGAGTTAGTATTCTATAAGAGAGCTAAGTTGCCTATCCCGCGGCAGTGTCCGAACTGTCGGCATTATGCTCGTCTGGCGTGGCGCAATCCGTGGAAGTTGTGGCACCGGCAGTGTATGCGCCCAGGATGCTCAAACGAGTTTGAGACGAGCTATGCGCCTGGAAGACGAGAGATGGTATATTGCGAACAATGTTACAATGCAGAAGTTGTGTAATAACAAACTAAGAAAAAACTTGCCCCGTACTGAACCAGCAGGTTCTAGTACCGGGGTTTACTGCGAATCTTGCTATAATGCCGAAGTCGTATAATTACTACTCTCTAATTCGCGCGAATAAGCGACTAGTTGTATGAGCTCAAAAACACCACAATTTGATGCAGCAATTGAGAAAATTCTTGGCGAGTTAACGCCGCACGAGCGGGTGTGTCGTCAATGTCAGAAAAGTTTTCCGGTTGAGCCGGACGATATTGATTGGTACAAGTTGTTTCGGGTACCACCACCAACACTATGCCCGACCTGCCGGATGCAGCGCCGGATGGCTTGGCGCGCTACATTTTTGCCCGTTTTTTATCGCCGGCAGTGCAATGCACCGGGGCACTCCGAGCAGATTTTGAGTTTTTATAGCCCTTCTAATTCGCTTGTTGTGTACGACGATTCATTTTATTACGGTGACGGATGGGAAGGAGGCCAATTTGCACAGGAGCATGAGCCCGCAAAACCATTTTTTGAACAATTTGATACCCTTGCGCATCGCGCTCCTCGGCAGGCACTTGGCAAGGATCCAAAGAGTGTTAATTGTGAGTATGTAGTTAGTGGCGTGCAGGCAAAAAATTGCTATTATTGTTCAATTCCGTTTTTATCCGAAGATATTCAGTATAGTTACATTCCTGACAGATCTAAAAACTCAATAGACACAAATTGGTTATTAAATAGCGACCGGTGTTACCAGTGCACCTTAGTAGAGGAGTCGTATAACTGCAATTTTTGCACCGACTCACAAAACTGCGTTGATAGTTGGTTTTTATTTGACTGCAAGAATTGCACGAACTGCTTTGGCTGCACGAATTTGCGTAATAAAAAATACTGTTGGTTTAACGAGCAGCTGACGCGGGAAGAGTATATGAAGCGTCTTGCCGAAATTAATACGGGCGATCATACAATTTTGCGCCAGTATCAGCAGCAGTTTGAGGAGCTCCGCGGAAAGGCAATTCGGAAAGCGATTGACGCGCTGCATACCGAAACATCGTCTGGCAATGTGCTTCGTCATACGAAAAATGCAAAGCATTGTTTTCAGATTATGACCGGCGAGAATTTGAAATATGTAGAACATGTTGACCATATTGATACCATCATGGATTTGTTCGGCTCAACCGGTTCATCAATGGCATATGAGGTTTCAGGTCTATCGCACAGTCAAAATGTAAAATTTTCTGTAATGCTGCGCACCTGCAATGACGCTGAATATTCTACGGAATGCAACAGCTGCTCTTACATTTTCGGCTGCGTGGGACTTAAAAATAAAAAGTTTTGCATTTTCAACAAGCAGTATCAAGAAGATGAGTATTGGCGGCGGGTTGATGAGTTAAAAACAGCGATGCTCGCGCGAGGCGAGTACGGTGAGTTTTTCCCGGCCGCCGATAGTCCCTGTTCATATAAAGACTCAAATGCCCAGACGGAGTTTCCGCTTAGCAAAGAGGAAATTGTTTCTCGTGGGTGGCGTATTGATGAGGAGCCGGAGGCCGTTGTTACGCCAACCGGTCCGGATGTGCTTTCCGGCGATGAAATTCCGGCTGACATTGCAACAGTTACGGACGAGATTCTGCAGCAAATTTTGATCTGCGCAAAAACCGGCAAACCTTTCCGGCTTACCAAGTTTGAGCTGGATTTTTATCGCCAGAAAAAGCTGCCGCTGCCAACAGTGCACCCGCTGGAACGGATTAAGGAGCGGTTTAAGCTGCAGCGGCCGTATCGGCTCTGGGATGCAGCATGCAGTAAGTGCAGCCGTGCTATGAAAAGCGGATACGATCCGGCCGAACAATTAACCGTGTACTGCGAGCAGTGTTATCAACAAGCAGTTTTGTGAGTTTTTCTTATTCTCATGTTCTTAAGAACATGAGAATAAGAAAAATATAGGGTAGGTGTATACTAAATCTATGGAGACGCGCAAGCTGGAAAAGATAGTCAAGGGGTTCTCTAATCATCGCCGAATTGAGATTTTGGCGTTGCTTGATCGGCACCCTGGTTTATCGCTGATGGATATTTCCAAGGAGCTGCATGCAAACTTTAAAACGATAGCTGATCATACTCGCCGTTTGACACATGCTGGTTTGGTTTCAAAAAAGAATTTCGGCGCAGCCGTTGAACATGCTGTTTCTCCTCTCGGGCGTCTTATTCTTAAGTTCTTAAGAACATTAGAATAAGGGATATGGCAAATTTAGAAACAAAAAATTGTCAGAATTGCAAACAGAATTTCACGACCCCGACGCTCCGGTCGGGGCTCCGATCCCCGAAGGGCGTCGGAGTTGAACCGGCTCCCACGCACCAGAGCCATTGCCCCGTAGCGTGCTTTGCTCTGCTAGCGGGGCTGCTGGCACGGTGCGGGGCTCCGCTCTATACTCTAACTATCTATGGCTTCTACTGAAACAAAGGTCTGCCAGAACTGCAAGGAATCTTTTATTATAGACGCTTCGGATTTTGATTTTTACAAAAAGATTGATGTGCCGCCGCCTACATGGTGTGCGCAGTGCCGGTTGGTGCGGCGATTAGTTGCTTACAGCAAGCGAGTGCTTTACAAACGTAAATGTGATTTGTGCGCGCAGCTGAAATTTAGCATGTATCATCCGGAGAGTCCGCTTAAGGTATATTGTAACGAGTGTTGGTGGTCGGATAAATGGGACAGCGCTACATATGCTCGAGATTACGATTTTGCTGTACCGTTTTTTGCGCAGTTCAAAGAACTCTTAGATGCAGTGCCTTGGATGGCGCTTGGGGAACATACTCCAAGCATTATCAATAGCCCGTATACGAACTGCGCGACCGAGCTTAAGAATTGCTATTTAGTTTTCTTTGCAGACTTCGTCGAGGACTCCTTTTATTGCGACGCCATTCATCACTCCAAGGATTGTTTTGATTCGTATCTGGTGCAAGGTGAGCGTTTGTATGAATGTGTGAATATGTCGAAATGTTCCGGCGCTACTTATTGTACCGACTGCGATGATTCTTACGATATTCATCTCTCGAAAAATCTTGTGGGCTGTTCGGATTGTTTTGGCTGCATCAACCTGCGCAAAAAGCAATATTGTATTTTTAACGAGCAGTATACAAAAGAAGATTATTTGAGAAAATTGCAAGAGTTGAATATTGGCTCTCGCGAATCTTTTCAAAAACTGCAAAAGCAGTTCGCTGAATTGTGCGCTACTTTTCCAGTGAAATATTTTCACGGTCGCCATAATGTTGATGTTGTTGGCGATTATGTAGAAAATTCAAAAAATTCCGCTTATATTTTTGATAGCGAAAATACTGAAGATTCCAAATACTGCCTGACCGTGCTCATGAAGCCAACTCGTAGCTGCTATGATTATTGTTTTTATGGTAACAATGCGACGCAATTGTATGAATGTCTGAAGTCCGGCGGTGATGCAAATAATTTAAAGTTTTCGAACGGCTGTTTTCCGTCTGTGCGCAATCTAACATATTGTAGTTATTGCATTAGCAGCAGCGATTTATTCGGTTGCGTTGGAATGCGCAACAAACAGTATTGTATTTTTAACAAACAGTATTCTAAAGAAGAATACGAAACTCTTGTGCCGAAAATCATCGAGCAGATGAAGCGGTCTCCGTATCGTGACGGAGCCGGCCGGTCGTATGAATACGGAGAGTTTTTTCCTTCTGAATTTTCACCGTTCAAATATAATGAAACTATCGCGCAAGAATTTTTTCCGCTCACGAAAGAAGAGGCAGTTCAACAGGGTTTTGGCTGGCGGGATTCTGAAGATAAAAAGTATGTAATTTCAATTTCTCCGAGCGCCATCCCTGATTCGATGAGTGCAGTGACCGAGACGATTCTTAACGAGGTTATTGGTTGTGAGCACCAAGGTGCATGCAACCATCAATGCACGAAGGCTTTTAAGATTGTCCCGCAAGAATTAGCTTTCCATCGTACAGCCGATGTACCCTTACCAACCGTATGCCCAAATTGTCGTTTCTTTGCGCGTCTGGCAAAACGCAATCCGCTCAAATTCTGGAGTCGCACCTGTGCAAAATGCCAGAAGCCGATCCAAACCTCGTACGCGCCAGCGCGCCCGGAGATTGTGTATTGCGAAGCGTGTTATCAGCAGGAGGTGGCGTGAAAAAGCTTGTCAGCTGATCAGCTTCTTAGCTTTTCAGGTTAGGATTAGCATAATTTTCGGGACACTGACTAGCTGACTAGCTGAAAAGCTGATAAGCTATTTTCAATGGCTTTATCTCGTTCCTCAAAACTCTTGATCGCGCTTTCGCTTATTTTTATTTTTGGGCTGCTCTGGGCAACCTATCTTTTTTACCAGCTTTCGCCCGCCCAAGGCGGGCCAGCCGGTTCAGCCATCGGCGATCAGGTCCATATTTTTGCGACCAGTTCTCTACCGATTGTGATAGAAAAGGGTGAGGGATTTAGGGAAATTGCCAATCAACTTGCCCAGAATGGATTTGTTCGGAGCGAATCTATGTTTAAAACATACGCAATACTTTCCGGCAGTGCTCACAAGTTTAAACCCGGACTGTATACTTTTACCGCGGCTTCAAGCAGCATCGAGATTGTTCGCGCATTGGTTAATGGTCCGTCAAAAGAGATTACGGTTCTGATTCGCGAGGGGGAGACGCTGGCAGAGATCAATACAACCCTTGCGCGATATGGCGTTATTCCCGGGAGCAGTTTGGCTAAGTTGGCCGTGAATGATTTCAGAGAAAAGTATCCATTTTTGCAGAATGCAGTCTCGCTGGAAGGATTTTTATTTCCAGATACTTATCGTTTCTATTTTGGTTCTACGGCTCAAGATGTTGCTTTGGCGATGTTAGATAATTTCAAACAGAAGATTGATCCGCTAATTAGCGACGAGGGTGTCCCGCAGTACGATGCGATTCCGGTGCTGCGTCGAGGCATATTTACTTTGCCGCAGATTTTGACAATTGCTTCGATGATCGAGAATGAGGTTCCGGGCAAAGACGATCGGCGGATAGTGGCCGACATTATTTATCGCCGGCTGAAGATTGGCATGGCTCTCCAGATTGATGCGACTACGGAGTATGCGAACTTTGTCGGTGATGATCGTTTTGATACATACAAAAATTCCGGACTGCCGCGCGGACCAATCAGTAACTCTGGCTTGGATGCGATTGAAGCCGCTTTGAATCCTAAATCTTCGACCTATCTTTATTATTTAACTGATCCGAAAACTAAAAAGACGATTTTTTCTAAGGATTTTGAGGAGCATAAAATGAATCGCGCAAAGTACCTTCCTTAGCCGGATATGCTATAATATATTTGTCATTATTTTAATCCACAGGGCGGATGGGGAAGCCCCTTGACGCTTTTTTATCTTTGCGCTAGAATACTCCCAATGCACTTTCTAACAGCTCAAGTGGCAAACTCGGGTTGTCCGATTATTTTGAATAATGACTAAATAAACTTACCCTTCCATGTCCGCGGGGTCTTTTGTTTTTTATCCCCGTGGAACAGTTTTCTGTCTGGATTCTGTAAATTTGTTCGCGGTTTTTCAGAAAAATTTGTCAGTAACATTAACAAATTCCCAGTATGCATAAGCTTTCGACCAAAGTTTTTTCATCTCACAAGGGCGCGATTATCGCACAGCCGCATCTGGCTGAAATTCAGACGAATTCGTACAAGTGGGTTTTGACCGAAGGGTTGCACGAACTTTTTAAAGAGGTTTCACCGATTAAAGATTATGCCGGAAAAGATCTAGATTTGCATTTTGTTGATTTTACTTTTGATGAGCCAAAGTATGATGAGGAGTATGCGAAGTTTAAAGATCTGACTTATGAAGCCAGTTTAAGAGTGAAGGTTAAGTTGGTAAATAATCGCAGTAAGCAGGAAAAAGAACAGGAGGTTTATTTTGGCGATTTTCCGCTGATGACCGAGCGCGGCACTTTCATTATTAACGGTGTAGAGCGCGTTGTGGTTTCGCAGTTGATCCGAAGCGCCGGTGTTTACTTTACCGCCAATGTTTTGCGCGGACGAAAGTTTTTTGGCGCTAAGGTAATTCCAAACCGCGGTGCTTGGCTGGAATTTGAAACTGAACTAGACGGCACAATCACTGTTAAAATTGACCGCCGCCGTAAAGCACCGGTTACTGATTTGCTGCGTATTTTTGGCGTGGCCGAGACCGAGGAGATGACTCGCCTGTTTGCCGATGTTGATATTGGATCAGTAAATTATCTTCAGCAAACACTGAAAAAAGATGCGGCGAAAAATACCGATGAATCATATATTGAAATTTACCGTCGGATCCGCCCTGGCGATTTAGCCACGGTTGATAACGCCTTGTCTCTAATTGACGGCATGTTCCAGCGGAATGATCGTTACGATTTGTCTGCCGTAGGCCGTTTTAAGTTAAATCAGCGCATGCAGATTCCGTCAACCAAGAAAACTCAACTTTTAGACCAGGAGGATTTAGTTGCGATTGTTAAAGAGATTATCCGTTTGAATAACCAGCAGATGGTTGAGCCGGATGATATTGATCATTTAGGTAACCGCCGTATCCGGACTGCGGGTGAACTTTTGCAGAACAAATTACGGATTGGATTTGCCCGCATGAAAAGAATCGTGCAGGATAGGATGAGTACCTTAGACATAAATACGCTGACCCCAATTCAGCTTGTTAACGCTCGTCCGCTTGTCTCGGTGGTCAAAGATTTTTTCAGTTCTTCGCAGCTTTCGCAGTTCATGGATCAGGTCAATCCTTTGGCTGAAGTTGAACACAAGCGCCGCGTGAGTGCCATGGGTCCGGGCGGACTGACTCGCGAGCGCGCCGGTTTTGAGGTCCGCGATGTGCACCGTTCTCACTACGGCCGTCTTTGCCCGATCCAAACCCCGGAAGGCGCCAACATTGGATTGGTTGCGCACCTGTCTAATTACGCTCGACTCAATTCGCTCGGATTTTTAGAGACGCCTTACTTCGTTGTGAAAAATGGCAAGGTAACCTCCGAGGTGTCCTGGTTTGATGCCATCGAAGAGGAAAAACACAAGATCGCTCATGGCGGCACAAAACTGAATCAGTCCGGCATGATTGAGGATGCATTTGTTTCGGCTCGAATTAAAGGAGAACCGTCTGTCTGCCCGCGCGAAGAAGTTGATCTCATGGATGTTGCGCCGCGTCAGGGTATTTCAGTTGCGACCGCACTCATTCCTTTCTTAGAGCATGACGATGCTAATCGCGCGCTGATGGGCAGTAACATGCAGCGGCAGGCAGTGGTGCCGCTTGTTTCCGAGGCACCGTATGTTGGTACCGGAATGGAGGAGCAGGCCGCGCATGACAGTGGCCAGGTTATACTCGCGGGATTTGACGGCGAGGTAATTGAAGTTGACGCTAAAAAAATTGTGCTCAAGGCAAAAGATGGAAAAGGTAAGGAGGCGATTAAAGAATACAAATTAAATAAATTTAAACGCTCTAACCAATTTACTTGCATTAGCCAGAAGCCGATTGTGGTTAAGGGGCAAAAAGTTAAGGAGGGCGAGGTGATTGCCGACGGACCAGCGATTGATCATGGCATTCTCTCGCTCGGCCGCAATTTAAATGTCGCTTTCATGAGCTGGGAGGGAGCGAATTTCGAAGACGCTATTATTCTCTGTGAACGCGTTGTTTCTACCGATAAGTTTAGCTCAATCCATATTGATGACTATGAGTGTGATGTGCGCGATACCAAGCTCGGCCCGGAGGTAACAACTCCCGATATTCCGAATGTTTCTGAAGATAAGCTGAAGAATTTGGACGAAGAGGGCATTGTGCGAATTGGCGCAGAGGTTGGCCCAGGCGATATTTTAGTCGGTAAAATTTCGCCAAAAGGCGAGAGCGAGCTAACAGCGGAGGAGCGGCTCCTGCGCGCAATTTTCGGTGAAAAAGTCCGTGATGTTAAAGATACCTCGCTCACGATGCCACACGGCAAGCGCGGGCGCATTGTCGGAATCAAAATTTTCAGCCGAGAGCGCGGCGATAAGTTGGAGCCGGGTATTATCAAGCGGATTCAGGTTGAGGTTGCCCAGCTTCGTAAAGTTCGCGTCGGTGACAAGCTCGCCGGCCGCCACGGCAACAAAGGTGTTATTTCCCAGATCCGAAAAGTTGAAGATATGCCGCATTTCGAGGACGGCACGCCGGTTGACATTATTTTGAACCCGCTCGGCGTCGCCAGCCGTATGAACATCGGTCAGATTTTAGAAACCACTCTTGGCTGGGCGGCTAAAACAATCGGCTATCGTGCTTATACTCCTGCGCTTTCCGGAGCGACCTGGGAGCAGATTGTCGAGGAGCTTAAAAAGGCGGGGCTGCCGGAGGATGGCAAGGCCCAGCTTTATGATGGCCGCACCGGTTTAGCTTTTGGCGGTCGTACGACCGTTGGACAAATCTACATGCTTAAGCTGAACCACTTGGTTGAAGACAAAATTCACATGCGTTCCACCGGGCCATACTCGCTGATTACTCAACAGCCGCTCGGCGGCAAGGCGCAGTCCGGCGGTCAACGGTTCGGAGAAATGGAGGTCTGGGCGCTCGAGGGATACGCCGTTCCTTATACATTGCAGGAAATGCTCACGATTAAATCAGACGATGTGATGGGCCGTTCTGCTGCCTACGAATCGATTATTCGTCAGGAGAAGATTAAGAGTCCAAACACGCCGGCTGCGTTTAATGTTTTGGTTAACGAACTCAAGGCGCTCGGCCTCAATGTTGAGCTATTAGATACTGGCGGTAAACCGGTTGTGGCTCGAAAACCGGAGGAGGGAAATAGCCGGAACAGATCATAATTTCTAATTCTCAATTTCTAATTTCTAAACAATTTAGAAATTCCGAAATTAAAACATTGTTTAAAAATTGAAAATTAGAAATTTAAAATTACCATCTTATGCTTTCAACTTCATCTGAATTTTCTAGCATCCGTCTCAAGATCGCCTCACCGGAGGATATTTTGACCTGGAGCCACGGCGAGGTTACCAAGAGTGAAACGATCAACTACCGCACGCAGCGGCCGGAAAAAGACGGACTTTTTAGCGAGCGAATTTTCGGCCCGACCAAAGATTGGGAGTGTTATTGTGGTAAGTATCGCCGGATTCGTTACAAGGGGGTTGTCTGTGATAAATGTGGCGTTGAGGTTACCCGCTCGATAGTTCGTCGTGAACGGATGGGCCACATTCAGCTGGCTGCGCCGGTGGCGCACATCTGGTATTTCCGAAACACGCCGAGTAAGCTCGCGCTCTTTTTAGATGTTCCTGTGCCGAAATTGGAGAAGGTTATTTATTATGCCGCTTACATTGTAACTGCGGTCAGTGAAGATAATCAGAAGCGGGCGCTGGAGCAGATCGAATCAGAATTTAAGAGCCGGAAAAAAACGGTGGATGCGGAGGGTATTGATGTTGCCTCTTTGAAGTCTGCAATGAGCGAGACCAAAAAGGAGATTGGTAATCTGCGTGTTGGCCAGATTTTAACTGAAAGCGAATACCATGAGCTTGCCAAACTTTTCGGCGATGTTTTTGAGGCCGGTATGGGCGCGGCGGCAATTCAGAAGATTCTGAAGCAGCTGGACATGAAGAAGTTTACCGGTGAGCTCAAGAAAGAGATTAAACGAGACTTAGAAAAAGACGAAACTTTGAAGGAGCAGCGCGCGATGCGTCGCTTGAAGCTGGCGACCAGCATGCAAAAACACGGCATGCGTCCGGAGTGGTTGATTATGACCGTTCTGCCGGTTCTGCCGCCAGATCTGCGTCCGATGGTGGCTCTTGATGGCGGTCGTTACGCGACTTCAGACCTCAACGATTTGTACCGGCGCGTGATTAACCGCAACAATCGTTTGAAGAAATTAATGGAACTGAAGGCGCCGGAGGTAATTATCGTGAATGAAAAGCGCATGCTGCAGGAGGCGGTTGATGCGCTGGTTGATAACTCGGCCCGAGCCGGTAGTCAGCAGCTTTCGGCACAGCGCCGCCCGCTGCGTTCGCTGGCCGATATGTTAAAGGGTAAGCAGGGGCGTTTCCGTCAAAACCTGCTCGGTAAGCGCGTGGATTATTCGGGCCGCTCCGTGATCGTCGTTGGCCCGGAGTTGAAGTTACATCAATGCGGTTTGCCGAAAAAGATGGCGCTGGAACTTTTCCGTCCGTTCGTGATCGCTAAAGTAATTGAGCGCGGGCTGGCCCACAATGTTAAGAATAGCAACCGATTGATTGAGCAAGGTGCGCCGGAGGTTTGGGCTATTTTGGAAGAGGTAATTAAAGATCGGAAAGTGCTTTTGAATCGCGCGCCAACATTGCATCGTCTGGGCATCCAGGCCTTTGAGCCAATGCTGATTGAAGATTTAGCCATTCACCTGCACCCTCTAGTTTGTACTGCTTTTAACGCTGACTTCGACGGCGACCAAATGGCTGTTCATCTGCCGCTTTCAGAGGAGGCGCAGAAGGAGGCCAGTGAAATAATGCTCTCCAGTAAAAACTTGCTGAAGCCGGCAACTGGTGAGCCGATTGTGAACCCAACCCAGGATATGGTGCTTGGTGCTTATTTCTTGACCAAGATTAATGAATCAGCGAAGGGTGCGAAACACGCTTATTCATCGCAGGATGAGGCCATGCACGCTTATGATGCCGGAGTATTGGGCATTAACGCGCCGATTGTTGTTCTGCGTGATGGCGTAAAAGTTGAAACCTCGCTCGGTCGGCTGATCTATAACGAAGCATTGCCGCCGGAACTTGGTTTTGTAAACAAGCAGCTGAACAAAAAAGAACTGGCCAAGATTGTCGGCAAGATGATTAAGACGATTGGAATTGACCGCACGCCGCAGTATCTGGATGCCATGAAGGACATTGGTTTTAAGTATGTTACGACATCCGGAATTACCTGGTCTATCGCGGACTTAAAGATGCCGAAGGAGAAGGGGCAAATCTTGGAGGAGGCCGAGGTTCAGGTCGCGGAGATTCGTGAGCAGTATATGAATGGATTTTTAACGGACAACGAAAGGCGCGCCCGAGTTATATCGGTCTGGACGGAGGTTAAAGGAAAGATTGCCAAACTTGTGCCGGCCGCACTTGATCAGTACGGTTCAATTTTCAACATCATCGACTCTGGAGCGCGTGGCAGCTGGACACAGATTACCCAGGTTACGGGTATGAAAGGTTTGGTGCAGAATTCGCGTTCGGAGACCATTGAGCTGCCGATCAAGTCCTCGTTCCGTGAAGGATTTGATGTGCTGGAATTCTTTATCGCGACTCACGGTGCGCGTAAGGGTACGACCGATACTGCGCTAAAAACTGCCGCCGCCGGATATCTGACTCGCCGGCTTGTCGATGTTTCGCAGGATATTGTTGTTCGGGAAGAGGACTGTCGTACTAAAGAGGGCGTGACTATTACCCGGTCTGACGGTTTAGAGTACGGACATCAGCTGAAGGATCGTCTTTTCAGTCGCACCGCGGCTCACGATATCAAGGTGAATGGCAAGAAACTGGTTGCGGTGGGTGAGGTGATTGATCACATCGCGGCCGAAGCAATCGACGGCGACGCAAAAATCGAAGAGGTCATTGTGCGCTCGCCAATTACCTGCAAGACGCTCTACGGAGTTTGCCGCATGTGTTACGGTTTTGACCTTGGTAAGAATAAGTTGATTGAAAAAGGTGAGGCGGTCGGTGTGGTTGCGGCCCAGTCAATCGGTGAGCCGGGTACACAGCTCACCATGCGTACCTTCCACATCGGTGGAGTGGCCGGTGCTGACATTACTAACGGTCTGCCGAGGGTTGTAGAAATTTTTGAAGTTCGACCGCCCAAGGGACGCGCATTTATGGCGCTCGGCGACGGCGTGGTAACGAACATTGAGAACCGCGATCTTTTGAAGGTGGTAACGGTAACCGGCGAGCAAACTGTTACCGGCAAGGGCAAAAAGGCCTTAGCTTCCAAGCAGATTGAGTATCCGATTCCGCGCAGTTCTGATATCTTTGTGAAGATTGGCGACGAGGTTAAAAAGGGTCAGAAGATTTGCGAGGGCAATGTTGATTTGCGCGAACTGCTCGAGCTCAAGGGCCGTGAGGAGGTGGAGCGCGAGATTATCCGCGGTGTACAAAAGATTTATATGTCTGAAGGAGCGCCGATTAGTAACAAGCACTTGGAAATTATCGTGCGCCAGATGTTCAGTCGCGTGAAGATTCGGGATTCTGGAGACAGCGAATTTGTGCAGGGCGAGGTAATTGAAAAGAGCCGTTTCATGGAGGTTAATCGGGAACTGAAAAAGTCTGGCAAGCAGCCAGCCAAGGCCAAGCAGCTGCTGATGGGTATTACCAAGGTGGCGCTTTCCACCGAGAGCTTCCTGTCGTCCGCCTCCTTCCAGGAAACTGCGCGCGTGCTGATTAACGCCGCGATGGAGGGTAAGATTGACGCGCTGCGTGGTCTTAAGGAGAATGTCATCATCGGCCGCGCTATCCCAGTTGGTCAGAATTGGGACAAGGGAGCGTTTAGCGATGCCGAGGAGCATACAGAGATTGAAGAAGCAGAGCCGGAGAAGGCAAAAGCTACGGCATAAAACGAGCGAAATTCGCCGCAGACCGGCACCGTCTATCTGCGCGTGGTCGCGCAGCGCCTGCTCTCGGCCTCTTCGGCCTGCGAGAGTGCCGCCTAGCGGTGAATTCCGCTCGTTTCCGCGCTTGCCGTGTTTTGCATTCTCCTTAAAAAAGTGAGGGGGAGGGGAAAAGAAAAAAAGGAATATGGATCCGGGCGGCCGTACTCGGCCGCCCGGATCGTTTGTGCATTTGTTGTCATCCCGAAGCCGAGGGATCTCATTGGCATAAAAATATTTTGACGAGCTCACTATAAATCGAGAAGGCCAGAGCATTTGCCCCGGCCCTCATCGCTTCGCCATTTGCCCCGACGACACTGTCGAGGCCTGCCTTTTCACGGCGTAGCTGGCGGGCGCTACTTGTTTGTCAATGCTCTGGCTTCCATCCGCCTCCTCAAGCGGATTTGGGTGAGCAGCGAGAAGATCTTGCGGCTGCATGCGCGCACACTTCCTGGTGTGCGCGCACCACCGGGTCCTCCCTTCCAGTTCCGAACTGCTCTGCGAAGAGCTGGAGCTGGGAGACCAGCATCGGCTCTATTCCGCTGCAGCCGCCGACTGTCTCCGGAGGGGATGATCTGCTCTCATCGTTCTCCGGCTTCGGGAACATTTGCCTCATTGCTTCCTCCTCTGCGCCGTCAGGCGCGGTTGGGTCCTTGCCTGACTTCGATACCGACCAGCACCTTGCGCTTGCGACACCAGGGCTTGAGGCAGACGATCACCTGCCAATCGTGCGTCACGGCCCGGCCCGAGAAGTCCGAAGTGTCGAGGGTCTCGACGGCCGTGAAACGGCCACCGCACCCATGGCACTTGTGCCAGAATGCCTGGCACATCAGCGCTTTCAGAGCCAGCAATACTGAAATGCTGGCAATCATTACTAGCACTATCGCCATGGAAGAGTCCTCCATCCCCACTTGCGGGGAGCAGTTGCCGCGGGTACACCCCGCAGACACATTATTATTTAACCACAAGAACTATAACCATGTCAATTTATTTTTTGATTTTAAATCAAAATATATTTTGGTCTATGTTACAGCGTACTAGTACGCTGTAACATAGATTTGGCTTTAAAAAACATGATTTTTTTAAATGAATATAAAAAGTAATCCAAAAACAAGAATGCCGCACGAAGTGTGGGCACTCTCGTACGGCATCTGCACGCTAGTTTTCTATAGAATTTCTCCTCCTGCTCCTATTGGAGCGGTTGTTGTACTGTTACTACGCTAATTCTAGCTTCTTACCGCACTGCACACAGAAGCCCAAGCCCTTGCCATTCCTCCCCTCGCTTTTCAGCACAATGTGTTGGTCATCCGGCCGGCACTCTTCATCTGCGCCCGGGTCGCCCTTTGCGAAATGCGGGTTCACAGTACCGCATTTCTTGCAGAAGCGATGTGCTGGTTCGACTGTCATCCTGCAACTGGCGCACCCAGTCCTCTTTTTGCTCACGACATTCCTCCTCTGCGCCATCAGGCGCGCGGTTTCCGATACTTGTAGATCAGCGCGAGCGTTAGCACGCTCATCGCGGCGCTGATCCCCATTGTCCACGCCTGGGCCGGTTGCCGGGTGAAATACCCCTGCAAACCGAACCCGATCTGGGTTCCTAGATAGACCCAGATCATCGTCGGAGCGATGTCTTTCGACTTCTCCGTGATGATGAGTCGAACGATCTGCGGGAGCATGGCCCCCACATTGATCATCCCAACTACCCAGAAGACATGCTCCCAGCCGATCATGTCGGCGATCTGCTCGCGCGACAGGCCCTGCTGGTTCGCAACGATGACGCAGCTGACTGCTACGCCAGTCGCGATTACGCCGATCATGATCCAGAACGCCCGGATCAATCGGCTCAATCCCTTCCCGATGTTACGCCCGAGTTGCTCGGGAGATATTTCGAGTTCGCGGGTCATGTTCTCCTCCTTCCCGCTATATATATTATAGCGTATTTTTGTGTTTTTTGTCAAGCAAAAAGCAGGCCGTTTTTCCTTGCCAATTCCGGGTTTTTTTGATATTCTCTAAAGCGTCGAAACTAACGGCTTTTCAAAAAGTCAATTATAAACTCCCATGAGCACTACCGACTTAACCGCCCTGTCTGGCCCTGTCCCGACAACTAGCGGAAATGTCTCGGTATACGAGCTCGCCTACACGCTCAGAGTAGGTGAGTCTGACTCGGCGCTGAAGGCGGTCCTCTCCAAGTTTGGAGCCACGATCGTTAAAGATCAGCCAGCTAGTCAGATCCAACTTGCATATCCGATCAAAAAGCAGACCACAGCCCTTTTTGGCTTTCTGCACTTTACTCTGCAAACTCCGGAAGGAGTTCAGCAGATTTCTGACGCATTACAGTTAACCGACAATGTGTTGCGCTTTATCATTGTTAAGATGCCATCGACGCGCAAGGCCCGGCAGTCGGTTGCTCGTCGCGAGCGCCGAGATGCTCCTCTTTCGGCTCCGGTTAAGAAGTCGCCCGGCGTTGTTGTTTCCGCAGACCGTCTTAGCGGTCTTAGTAATGAGAAGCTATCGCAGACTTTAGAAGAAATACTGAAGTAATTTCTAATTTTCAATTTCTAATTTCTAAACAATGATTTAATTTAGAAATTGCTTCAATGCTTAAGACATTAGAAATTGTTTAGAAATTTAACATTAGAAATTGAAAATTATGAACTTGAATAAGGTTCTCATCATCGGCCGGTTGACGGCAGACCCGCAGCTGCGCAGTACCAAGAGCGGGCAATCAGTTGCCGTTTTCTCGGTGGCCACAAATCGCCAGTGGACTGATCAGCAGCAACAGAAACGCGAGGAGGTTGAGTTTCATAATGTTGTTGTCTGGGGAAAACAGGCGGAGATTGTCAGTAAATATTTGCTCAAGGGGCAGATGGTTTATCTGGAGGGTCGTTTGCAGACTCGTAGTTATGATGATAAGCAGGGCGTGAAAAAGTACGCGACCGAGATTGTTGCCGAGCGCGTGCAGTTTGGGCCGAAATCCAGCGGAGCCGGTGCTCCGCCATCTGGCGGAGCAAATCGCGTAGCGCCAAACGCAGGCAGTCAAAGCGGTACTCCGAGTATGAACCAGAGTCCGGCCATAGAAGAGATTCCGACGATTAATATTGATGAAGAAATTAAAGCTGAAGATTTGCCCTTCTAGGAAAGGAAAAATTTCCAATTTGCAATTTCTAATTTCTAAACAATTTCCAATTTAGAAATTTTGAAATTAAATCATTGTTTGAAAATTTAAAATTAGAAATTGAAAATTATAAACCCCATGGCCTACACCCCAAGACAATGTTACTTCTGTTCGCAGAATATCGAGAATCCGGATTTTAAGGATGTTGAAAACATGAAGAGATTTATTTCCGGTCAGGCCAAAATTGTTGACCCGAAATATACCTCGACCTGCGCTCGGCATCAGCGCCGACTGGCAATTGCGATTAAGCGAGCGCGCTTTTTAGGGCTTTTGCCGTTTGTTCGCCGCTAGGGGTAAGGTTAGTTGGTTAGTTTGTTGCTTGGTTAGTTAGCAAATGCTATTCTAGTATTTGCCTTGACCAACTAACTAGCTAACTAAATAACGAACTAACTTATCTCATGGATTTCGGCTTTGATTTTATCCACCAGCTAGCCGGTGCTTCAAAAATCCTCGACGGGGTCGGAATTTTTTTTGGCAAATACGCCGCTTATCTTTTTGTTCTTTTTTTCTTGATCGCGGCTGTAACCCGCCGCGGTTGGCGCGAGCGCATCTCCTTATTCTTGTTCACGGCATTCTCGCTGCTACTGGCGTCCGGTATCATCGAGCCGGCCATAAATTTCTTTTTTCCGATTGACCGGCCATTTGCCGCTCGCGGTTTTACTCCGCTTTTTTCGCAAATTGCAGATGCAAGTTTTCCTTCCGGTCACGCCACATTTTTTTTCACACTCGCCACCGTTATTTTTTTACAAATGAGCGCTCGTTGGGGGATAGTCGCCTACATCGGAGTTTTCTTGATTTCTCTAGGGCGCGTCTTTGCCGGAGTGCATTACCCGATTGATATTCTTGGCGGCGCGATTATCGGTCTACTCGTGCCGCTGATCGTTAGGTCAGTTTTGCCGCAGCTGTCCAAAAAACCGGATGAATCTCTAGCTGTTGAAAGTCCGGCTCAAAACGGATAGAATAGTAATGTTTTTGGGCCCGTAGTAAAGTGGCATTACGCGGCATTCGCATTGCTGAAGCGGGAGTTCGATTCTCCCCGGGTCCACCAAATTTGATTTGCCGAAGAAGTCGCCTCGGGGCTTCGCCCCTCGGCATTGGTTTCCGCCAAGAAATTCCAGGGGGTTTTGAATTCCGCCAAAAGAATTCCCGCCGAAAGTCGGCGGTTCGAGCCGATGGAAACAAGAAAATCTCTCGCCCCCGAGGGATTTTCTTGTTTAGAGAGATTTTCAGCTTGGTTGGCTTCAATAATCCAATTTCGCATGAGTTCGAGCCAATGATTACCTTTTCGCTCAAAATCAGATAATTTCTCCTCAAATGTTTTCTTTTCCGCCATTAAAACATTTTTATTTTCTTGATACTCGCCAAGTTCCAATGCCTCGCCTAAATATGCGTCTGTTAGTCGTTCGAGGCGTGTTTTTATGGCGGAAATACTATCGCGGAGATTTTGAGCGAAAAGGTCAGATGAGTGGCGGGATTCTTTGTTCTCGGTTTCCAGTTTTGCCAAAAACTTTTCCCGCCACTCATCGGGCAAAGAAACTTTTTGACAAAGATTTTTCACTTGTTCAGTTAAAACTTCTTCCCGCAAAAAGCGATTTTCAGTACACGAAATAGTTTTGCTCTTGTGGGTACAACGATAGTAAATAAATTTTAGTCCGCTTTTCTTGATATGTCGCTCGGCAGTTATCGCATATCCACATACCCCACAAGTAGCAAAACCTAAAAACTGAAAATTCTTCGGTCCTCGCTTTTTGCGGGGCTTTCCATTCTGAACAAGTGCATTTTGAATTTGGTCAAAAAGTTTCTTTGCAATCATTGGCTTATGCGAACCTGGATGCACCTCGCCACGATATTGAAAATGTCCATAGTAAAAAGGATTTTTCAAAATATGTTCAATACTGGCGAGGTGCAACGGTTTACCTGTTTTGCCAACCAAGCCAAGAGAAAACATTTTGCGCTGAATTGCCGTGAGCGTATATTGTCCCGTAGCAAAAGCCCCTAACGCTTCTTTTACTTTGCCAAAAGTTTTTTTGTCGGGTTCAATCGTTCGCAAACGAGGCTCATTGAAATATCCGAGAGGGGCTTTTGCCGATAATTCACCACGACGAATTTTTTGCCGAATACCACGCAAAATGTTTTCTCTTAAATTGTCGGTGTAATATTTTGCTTGTCCGAAAGCGACACTCAACATAAATTTTCCTTGCGGTGTCGCTTCGAACCAAAATGTCGGGAATTTTAGCGCAACAATTTTTTGCGTATCAACCAAGTATATTACTCTGCCCCCGTCAATCGAGTTTCTTGCCAACCTATCGGGATTCCACGCTAAAATTCCCTGTGCAGTGCCTTTTTCAATTTCGCCAAGCATTTCGTTGAAAACTACTCTGCCCGGCTCTTTGGCGGTCTTGCTCTCGTAAAACTCTTTTTCAACGAAAAGATTGTTTTGCTTGGCGAATTCCCGAAGCTCTGTAAGCTGTGCCTCAATAGACAAAACTTGGCGTTCTTCGTCCTCTGATGATTTGCGACAATAGATAAAATATTTGATCATAGCTTCGGGAATTAAATTGATAAAGGCATTGCACTTACACCGACAATTTCTGAAAATCTCTCATCGGCTCTTGCGCTGAAAGCGCAATCCAAACTTCGTTTGGGAACCGCCGACTTTCGGCGGGAATTCTTTTGGCGGAATTCAAAACCCCCTGGAATTTCTTGGCGGAAACCAATGCCGAGGGGCGAAGCCCCGAGGCGACTTCTTCGGCAAATCAAATTTGGTGGTGTTTGTTTGAAAAAGTCAGAACCCATTTTGCGGAGAACCCCCACGAATGAGGACGCCCCGCCACCGCCTCGCGGACTCGGCGGACACCAAAGAAAAATGTTCCTTGCTTTTCGGATTTGCGCGCGACCGATTTCTTCTAAAAAGGAAAGGACATTTTTCTTTGGTGTTCTGCCCTCCAAGTATTCGGGCAGGTGGCGGGGCGACAATTCTATCCGCTCGGGCATGGCGGAATTCCCCCCACACCCCCCTTCCGCCATGCCCTCGCTCGGACGGACGGGATTTTTGGCGGCGACAAATTGAGAAAAAATTAAATTCATGTTAGTATAGTTGTGAGAGTTAGTTTCAACGCTCATACTTATACTATCATACTATGGAAAGCAAACAAAAGGAAATTGGGGATAAAATAAAAGTCTTTCGAGCAAAGCAAGGACTGACACAGGACGCTCTTGCGAGAAAGTGCGATATTCCCTATACAACACTGACCAAGATTGAATCAAATGTGATAACGAAGCCGTCAATCCAAACTGTTACCAAAATTGCCGAAGGGTTGGGAATAAGTATTGATAATTTGATAAAATAATACTATGCCAAGACAAATTACAATCACAGCCGAATACTTTCGCCAATATAGACAAAAATTGGGTTTTACTAATCAAGCTGATGTAAAAGACTTTTTTGGCGCAAAAGACATTACGCCGACAGTTGATTTGAACTATATCAAACTTTTGAATGACAGACTCTATAATATCATTGATAAAATCAACGATGTCGTTGCGAAAGAAATAAAAATAGATGACCTTGTTGCTTTCAAAAAAGAACACATAGATCGTACTTTTGAAATTATGCAAGGAAGTAATATTTTGCCAGTGTTGAATAATCAAGGTAGAAGACCAGAGCAAGTTTATTACTCTTGGATGAGAGGTTATGTATTATCAAATTATTTTTTGAAAGCACTCGGATTGGTTTTTGAGGTTGATACTTCAAATATAGATTTAATTGGTGATGATGATTTGAGAAATATTGAAACTTTCAAAAGAACTCCTAAAGCCGATTTAGAAATAAGATTGAACGGAAAAGAAAAAGTTAGAATAGAAATGCAATCTGGATTTACGGGAATAAATGATATAAAACAGCACAAAGTTTTGGAAGCAAAAAGAGTTTTCCGAGATTTGGGGTTCCATACTTTAGCACTCCATTTTGATTTATATAATGGTCAAGTCGCCTTTATTAAACTAGATGAAATTGTAGACGACAGCGTAAATTGGATTACAAGACAACAAATGGAAGGTCAAACAGTTTTCAATATTGACCAAAATTATTTCATTTGGAAAATTACAGAAAAACCTATGAAATATACGGAAATAAACTTTGATTAACTATATTTTTTATGAGTACAAAAAAGAAATTAAAAGTTATAGATTTGTTCTCTGGTGTTGGTGGTTTGAGTTATGGCTTTGCACATGATGATAATTTTGAAATAGTCGCGGCAAACGAAATTTTGCCTAATATGGCAAAAGCATACTCACTGAATCATCCGACAGCAAAAGTTTATGCCGAAGATATAAAAGATTTTAATGCACAAAAAATTGAAAAAGATTTAAATATCAAAGCGAACGAGATTGATATTATTGTCGGTGGACCACCTTGTCAGGCGTATTCAACTGTTGGAAAAAGATTGATTGATGACCCGCGAGGAAAACTTTTTCAGGAATATTATCGGGTTCTAAAAGAATTTAATCCTAAACTATTTCTTTTTGAGAATGTAAAGGGACTTTTATCAATGCAGGGTGGCGAATTATTGAAAACTATTATTTCGCTTTTTGAATCGCTTGGATATAAAGTGCAATATAAACTTTTGAACGCCGCCGATTATGGCGCGCCACAAATTAGAGAAAGGGTTGTTATTATTGGCTCAAAACTTAAAACTGATTTTCAATATCCAGAACCTACACATTACAATCCGGAAGAAACCCCCGACCTATTCAATAAAAAACTAAAGCCATATTTAACGCTTGAAGAAGCGATAAGTGATTTGCCATTTATTAAATCAAGTGAAGAAAGTTTTGAGTATTCTTCCGAGCCACAAAATGATTTTCAAAAGTTTATGCGTAAAAATGCGCCAACAAAACTTATGGATCATAATTCGCCAAACAATAATGCGAAGTTAGTAAAAATAATGGAATTGTTACCAGACGGTGGAACGCCAGAGGATTTGCCAGAATCCTTGCGCCCGACATCAGGTTTCAAAAATACTTATTGCCGTCTTTGGTGGAAAAGACCAGCGACAACAATCACACGCAATTTAAGCACTCCGTCATCGTCTCGCTGTATCCACCCAAAAGCCCCCAGACCGCTTACAACGAGAGAGGGTGCAAGGATTCAATGTTTCCCAGATACTTACCAATTTTACGGTTCAAGGGGCGATAGAAATTTACAAATTGGAAACGCCGTACCAACATTTTTATCTAATGCAGTAGCGCAAGCAATTTTAGAGAATTTCAAAACGGACAATGTAATATGAAAAGTATTGAAATTAAATGGAAAGATTTTGAGAAGATACTCCGCATAATTGAAGTGGTAGCAATTATCGGTGGTGTTATGTTTGCGGCGGTGCAAATAAGAGATTTACGAAACGATCAATCGGCACAATTAATGCTTGAATTTAATAAGGAGTTGAATAGCGACCTAAACGCAAATTTAATAACAGCGATTGAGGATAATAAACCTATTTTGAAAGAAAGTGGTGGTGAGTTTACGACAACTGATGTTGACCGATATTTAGGTGTTTACGAATTGCTTAATACGGTCAGCATTACTGGTTTAATTAGTGACGATATGCTGTATAATGCTTTTGCTTATGATATTTTGAAAACCTATCAAAATCAGGAAATCAAAAATTATTTAGCGAAAATCAGGCAAGAGGACAGCTCGTTTTTTCGAGGGGTCGACGCCTTAGCCGAAGATTTGTTAAAAGCTGAAGTTTATAAAAATAATCATTAACCAAAATTATGCCAAAGAAAACAACGCCAAAGAGAAACGGTAAAGGACGGTTTGTTAAAACCGTCAAAAAGGGAACGGGAAAGAAAAAGAGCTAATGTCGCCGCCAAAAATCCCGTCCGTCCGAGCGAGGGCATGGCGGAAGGGGGGTGTGGGGGGAATTCCGCCATGCCCGAGCGGATAGAATTGTCGCCCCGCCACCTGCCCGAATACTTGGAGGGCAGAACACCAAAGAAAAATGTCCTTTCCTTTTTAGAAGAAATCGGTCGCGCGCAAATCCGAAAAGCAAGGAACATTTTTCTTTGGTGTCCGCCGAGTCCGCGAGGCGGTGGCGGGGCGTCCTCATTCGTGGGGGTTCTCCGCAAAATGGGTTCTGACTTTTTCAAACAAACACCACTACTTCGCTCGTTGATTACAACGAGCTACGCGGTGCACGCACCGCCATTGAACAATATTTGCGCACCTTATAATTATAGGCAATGAGCCGCATTGCTGATTTGAGCTTTGTATCAACCATAGATCTTGTGGTAAAATTACAATAAGCCACTCTAGCTCAACTGGTAGAGCAATCGCTTTGTAAGCGAAAGGTTCCCGATTCAACTTCGGGGAGTGGCTCCTATGTCCAAAGATTTTTATAAATCAGCGGAGTATTGCGCCAAGCAAAGCGTTCTTACGAAGCAAGTTTGGCAATCAGGGCGATTTGATTCTGTCTTTAAAAAAATTAAAAAGCTATGTAAGCGCAAAGGTTGCAAAAATAGTTTTAATGTTCAACCGTCAGATCCCAGAAAGTATTGCTCTCAAAGTTGCGCGGCGATCGTTAATAATGCAGGTCGTGTTCATTCCGAAGAATCAAGAAAGAAAATTAGCCTTGCGCTGACAGGGAAAAAATATCCGAACCGACCAAAAGAGCTACCGCGATTTTCAATTTGTAAAAATCAATCATGTCAAAAAGAATTTAAATGGCGATATTGGAGGCCAGCAGATAATCCTATCTTATATTGCAGCAAAATATGTCTGATGAAAGATGTAGGTAGTCGTCCAACTTCGCCCAAAGCTGCTCGTGCCAAAGCCGGTATTAGACCGGATATCCATCCGAAGATTTATTTTTTTAGTCGTTGGGAAGCAAATTATGCGCGGTTACTGAATTATCAGGGGATAAAATGGATTCACCAACCCAAAACATTCCAATTAAAATCTCAGAGATACACTCCAGACTTTTATTTACCTA
Organism: Candidatus Harrisonbacteria bacterium; assembly: GCA_023255625.1. Classification (GTDB taxonomy): domain Bacteria; phylum Patescibacteriota; class Minisyncoccia; order UBA6257; family 1-14-0-10-44-23; genus JAHFLF01. The sequence goes on along the minus strand of JAHFLF010000001.1, from coordinate 8,767 downwards.
AAGAAAATAAATTTATAGAAATTAAAAACTTTTTAACAGACTATTCTATAAGGCGCGATCGTGAATTTAGAGAGTTATATCCCGATTTAAAATTAGAAATGATTTTAAAAGATGGCTATATGAATTTGCAGGACAAATTTGCATCAAAGATAAAAACATGGGAATATAGTTAAACTAGAAACGCCGATGTAGCTCAGCTGGTAGAGCAACTCCATGGTAAGGAGTAGGTCGTCGGTTCAATTCCGACCATCGGCTCAAGAGAGTAGCGCTAATTAGAAATATGGGGAAATTCGTATGAACTCAATCGGGATTTATGTGCCCCGGCGGTTAACCCAATACGATAAATCGGATCGTCTGTTTGCCCGCGAGTTGTTTCGAGTTATTAAAAAAAGCGGACGCTATCAGCCGCTTCGCCTGAATTTGCCCCGTCTCTCGATTGCTTCTTCAGAGAAGGCCGGGGAGTTTTGTCGCCGCAACAATCTAGTTTTGATTTTGGAACATGACTCCTCTTTATACTCATCAGAAATTTTTTATCCGTTGCGTGAGCGATATAAAAAGAATGTAATGCTTCTGGAAAAATGTGTTCCATTTATTAACTCAATTCAGGCGCAAAAAAACGGCTATAGTAAAATTACAACTAAAAATATTTTGAAGAAGTGTGGGTTGCCTGTTCTAGAAGACACGATTGTTAATTCTGTGCGGGAGTTAGAAAATTCTATACAGGAGGGCAAGTGGTATGTCATAAAACCACCGGATAACGGGGCCGGGACAGGAGTAAAGCTGATCAAAAAAGAAAGGGCAGAATATTTTGCTTACAATAACGGCGAGTGGAGGACGGTAAAGATTACCGAGGTAAAATTAAAAAGTGGCGCGATTGGCCTTGTTGTTAAATATCAAGTTGATCGCCGGTCTCCGCTACTTGCCCTTAAAAAAATCTACCTTGATTTTAATTATAGCCCGATGCTGATCGAGCCATATTTTAATGATGACAAAGAGGGTTTTGCGAGTTTGCGTTGTACAGTTATTGGCGACGAGGTTGTCGAAGCCGTCAAAAGAACCAACAAGAAAAATATCACTTCGAATATTTCTAGCGGTGGTACGGCCGAGAAAATTGAGTTAAGTGCAGAGCAAAAGAAAATTGCGGTAGAGGCCAAAAATGCAATTGGCGCGGATTATGCCGGCGTAGATTTTTTAGTGAGCGGTGGCGAGACTGTTATCGGCGAAATCAATATCGGCCCGTTTACGGTGTACTCCAAGACAACCGGCGTGAATGTCGGCAAAGTCATGGCCGAGTATTTGATGAATAAATGCGATACGCTTGCAAAAAACAGCTGAATTTTGTATACTATCCCCATCGTTTTGTTCCCGGCTTTCTGTATTTACTACTCACTACAACCTACTCACTATCCCCATGGCCGACTCCAAATTTTCCAAAAATCTGATCAAATTGCGTTGCGTAAAGTGTAAGAACACGAATTATTACACGCGCAAGAACAAGAAGCTGGTTGAGCGTAAAATTGAGCTTTCTAAATTCTGCCGTAAGTGCCGCGCGCACACAATCCATAAAGAGGCGAAGAAATAGAGGGGCTATGGGTTGCTAGAGGTATTAGAGGACGATAGCTAGAAATCGGGGGGCGCAAGACCCTTTGATTTTTTGGTAAGATTAAGTACTATAATAGGATAGGGTAAGGGCCTTTCGTTCAATGGTAGGACTGACGCCTCCAAAGCGTCTAACGTGGGTTCGATTCCTACAGGGCCCGCAAATAATCTCTGTTATTTTCAACTTCATTTTGTGAGGGATTTTTAATTTTAGATTCCGCAAAAAAGCTCCAGAGGAGTTGGATTCGAATCACTTATTTTTACTTGCTTATTTTAATAAAATATAGTATTTATATACCTGAAGCTGGGACGTTCCCAGCTGTCTATTTCTTGGGTTCCCGGGTCCGTTACCTGGGAGACAAGGAGAGTGTTTGGATGTCGGATAGCAGAATCAAGCGACCCCGTGTCGCTCTGGTCTCGTACGCGGAGGAGCATCACGACAAGCTCCCCGAGCTCATGCATAGCCTCGACAGAGGAGGGATTCGCGAGGTTCTCGCCATCGGCGACACGATGGCCGCGCTGCAGAGTCATGGATTCCAATTTCGTGGCTACGCCGGCCGTGTGATGGACTACACCAACAGCGCCCTTCGGGATGCGAACCGGGACCGTTCCTACGGACCCGACATGCCATCCATCGACATGCTGTGCGTGACGTTCACGGACATCTCCAAGTTCGAGGACGAGTTCGGTCACACGAACGACACGCAGGACATGGAACTGATCAAGGCCGAAGACCTGGACCGAGTCGCTCTGGTTCTCTCGGCCTGCGCCGGCCGCCGCGTCGTCACCGCTACCCCTGGATGGGAGCGTGCTATCGCGATCGACATGCTCGAAGCTCGGACCGAAAGCGATGCCTGGCTCGCCGGACGCATCCGTGAGGCGACACAGGAGGTCCATAAGTACGTCGGAGCCCTCGCCAAGTTCCAGGAGGAGTTCGCGCACCGGATGGGCTCATCCCCTCGGACGAACCGGCCACCCAAAAGGGAACGGTAACAGAGGGCGATGTGCACCTGCGGAGCTCTCTTCTTCCAGCACACCGATTCAGGGGTGGATGCAGGAGCCGCCTGCCACAGCTTCACGCCCAAGAAGTAGCGACAAGTCGCATGTGAGTCTTTCGCGGGGTGCTCGGTCTTCGACTGGGCATCCCGCTTCGCTTTTATAAAAATGTTATACTTCCTGGTAAGTTAACTTACCTTGCAGTAAGGTTCGAACATAGTCTAACATCTGCCGCCTCCGATTTTTCCGGCAGGCAAGCTCGCATTTGCTGTACTTAATTTTAGTTTTTAAATTTATGCAGTCCCAAACTCAACAAACGCTCAAAATATTCTGGCAACACGCACGAAAATATAAGTGGCGTGTAATTATCATGATCGCCGGGATTGCCGCGATTACGGCTATTCAAACTTACAGCACGGTTTTGTATCGCGACTTGATTGATTTACTGACGGCCGGAACAGTGAAGCAGGATTTATCTCCGGCACTTTTTATCGTTTTTGTTGTTCTCGGTATCAATGGGCTAGAGATTACGATCTGGCGCATAGTTGAGTTTGTCAATAATTATTTTACCGGCAAGGTCATGAGTGATTTGGCCAATACCTGCTTTAGCTATTTGCAAGAGCACTCCTACGGATTTTTTACCTCTAAATTTGTCGGTAGTTTGGTTACCAAGGTGAAGCGCTTTGAGCGGTCATTTGAGACGATTCAAAATCAATTCTTTTTTGATTTGGGTCGCGCATTTTTAATTACCGGAATGATTTTGGCGGTTTTGCTCTGGCAGTACACTTTTTTCGGGCTAATAATGCTTTTGTGGTGCATCGTTTATTTGGGTTTCTCTTATTATTTTGCCAAGTTCAAGCTGCCGTATGATATCCGCCGTTCTAGAGTGGATACAGAGATGACCGGCCAGCTGGCTGATGCGATTACCAACAATGTGAATGTTAAGAGTTTTAGCAATTACAGCGGCGAGTTCAATCGTTTCTCCGGAATTACCAATAAACAATTTTTGTCCCGGAAGAAAAGTTGGGATATGGGGACAATTGGCGAAGGCGTTCAGGCCATTCTGGTAACCGGGCTGGAATTTTTAATCATTTATTTAGCGGTGCGTTTTTGGCAGAGCGGTGTACTTACGGTCGGCGATGTTGTTTTATTGCAGGCCTATTTTATCCGGATGTACGAAAAGTTGTGGAACACCGGCAAGAATATCCGCAATATGTACGAGGCGCTGGCTGACGCCAACGAGATGACCGAGCTTTTGGTTCAGCCACACTCCGTTGTAGACCTGCCCGATGCGCCCGGATTAAAGGTTGCAAAAGGCGCAGTAGAATTTAGGGATGTCTCTTTCGGCTATCACGCGGGACAGAAGATTTTAGACGGATTTTCCTTGGCGATTCCAGCGGGCGAACGCGTAGCTTTAATCGGGCCATCCGGCGGCGGTAAGTCTACAATTTTAAAATTACTGACCAGGTTCTACGATTTGGGCAGCGGATCTATTTTAGTAGACGGACAGAATATCGCACAAGTTACGCAGGATTCTTTGCGTTCCGCGATTTCGCTTGTTCCGCAGGATCCGATTTTATTTCATCGCACTTTGGCCGAAAATATCCGCTATGCCCGGCCCGGGGCCAGCGATGAAGAGGTGATTACTGCGGCAAAATTTGCCCACGCGCACGAGTTTATTGAAAAATCGCAGCACGGTTATCAAACTTTAGTCGGCGAACGGGGCATTAAACTCTCCGGCGGCGAACGGCAGAGAATTGCGATTGCGCGGGCGATTCTTAAAGACGCGCCCATTTTGATCTTAGACGAGGCGACCTCCTCGCTGGACAGCGAGAGTGAGATGTTTATTCAGGACGCACTAAAGAATCTGATGAAGGGGCGCACTACCATCGTCGTTGCACATCGGCTTTCAACCATTATCCAGATGGATAGAATTGTTGTGATTGCTGGCGGCAAAATTATTGAACAGGGTAATCACAAAGAACTTTTGAAAGTTCGGGAAGGAACTTACCAAAAATTGTGGCATATCCAGGCAGGGGGATTTGTTCAGTAATCGCGAACACGCTAATATGCCGAATACGCGAATACTGTTTGCGTAGGCAACCTAAAAATAATATACTTAGTGATTATGGCAGACATCAACACATTTTTTGTCGCAAAAACAAACCAGGGATTTGAGCAGCTGGTCGGCGGGTTGGTTATTTTTGTTTATCTGGCTTATACGACGATGGTGCTGGCGCATCGGCTGGGAGTTAAGCGATCATGGCTGGCTTGGATTCCGATTGCTAATTTGTATCTGATGACGAAAATGGCGGCGCTGCCCTGGTGGTGGATGCTCGGGTTTTTTATTCCGTTTATAAATTTTCTGGTGGCGGGCTACATTTGGTCAGAGATTGGTAAGCGCTTTAACAAGCCCTGGTGGCTCGGTGCACTGACAGCTATTCCCCTTATTGGTTTACTCGTGCCCGGATATTTGGTGATTACGAGTGGTGGCAAATTACCGCCAAAGATTGTAGAGCCAGTTCAGTCCTAGAATTTAGAATATGAGTATATGCTGGATGAGCAGGATTTAAAAAAGAAACTAACCCCTGATCAGTACAAGGTGCTGCGCGAAAAGGGGACAGAGCCGCCGTTTTCGGGTAAATATGTCCGGCCGGGCGCAACAGGAGATTTTGCATGCGTTGTCTGCGGTAATGTTCTTTTTCCGTCTAACGCGCAGTTTGAAACAAAAATTTCCGGGCTGCAGGGCTGGCCGAGCTTTCAGGACGCCTTGCCCGGTGCGCTTAAGTTTGAGCATGACGAGAGTTATGGCATGAACCGCACAGAAGTTCTTTGTGCTAAGTGCGGCAGCCACCTTGGCCATGTTTTTGATGATATATCAGAGACTAAAACCGGCAAGCATTACTGCATCAATTCGGTCTGCTTGGATTTGCAAAATAAGCAAACCGAGAAGTAATCTGGACAATAGCACTAGTCGCTTATTCGCGCGAATAAGAGACTAGCGTGCAGCATCTTTCCCTGCTATGTTACAGTGTACTAGTACGCTGTAACATAGCAGGGAGTAATTTTTTTAAATTTTTTGCTGGCAGTAATTATTTTGCTTCTTTCTTCAAAGGATGCAGATGCGCCGCAATGCCGATAGCCGCGGCGATGATGACCAGATTTTTGATTATGTACTGGCCTTCAAGGGTTGGAACAAAAGCTGATTGCCAAGTGATTTCCGGAACCATAAATAGCGGCAGGAAGGTAGTGATCATGTGGATTAGAAGCAATGGCAAAACAGTTCTTTCCATTCCTTTGATTAGAAAAAGCAGGCCGATCAGCATTTCAAAACAGGCAAAGCCAATATAAAAAATTTGAAAATCGACAAAGGAGATTGTCTGATGATAAAGCTGCTCGACTAAAGGCGCAGCCGGACTTAATCCGAGCAGTTTTAGTAGGCCGAACCAGAAAAATATTACAAAAAGTCCGATGCGAGCGGCGGGTATGCTAATCTTTCTAAAAAAGTGAATCAAGCGAATATCTACCGTGCGAATTTCTTGCGATGCATTTGAGGCCATATACAAAGTATATCATTAAAAATACAGCCGGGGCGCGTAGTGAGCGCGTCCCGGTGTGCTTTGCGGCTATACCTCTGCGGGTACGACTTCGGAAAACCGAAGGTGTTCGCCGCTGAGGCCCGTTGAGTGGCCCCAATCCGGTAGATCGCACTGTGCGTATGTGTACACCGGTACCGTGAAGCCGGCGTAGAGTTCCTGATAGCCGGCGATAAGGGGCGCTCTGTCCCGGACTACCGGCGCCACGATTCCAGCGACTAGCCGGCTGCGCATCTCCGTAGTCAGTGCATCGCCGCCCTGATTTTCCGGATTTGTCGCGGTGCGCATGACATGTGTCACCAAGTGGCTGCGCCGTAGCACGCTGGCCACAAATAGCATGCGCCTGCGGACGACGAGCACCTTGATGTCCGATCCAGAGAGCGACTGTCCGTGGCGGTACACGCGCAGGCGACGGGCCTTTGCGTCATGGACCACGGTACCTACGGTCAGCAGGTTGCCCTGAAGTCGTCCGAGTTCTTCCGCAAGGATCTCGGCGAGCATGGCCGCCCGGCCTTCTGGGTAGAATCCTGCGCTGACGATGGCATCAATGCGAGTACCCGCTTGTTGCTCGCGCACATGCACTGCTAGAGCCGCTTCGTGTGCAATTGGCTGCAGCTCCTGCACGGATACTTCCGGCGAGTTGCTTGAGCCGATGTCTTCCTCCATGAAGTGCTTCCACGCACGCTGTCGCTCTTCGGTAAGGCGGATAACCTCCATCTTTCTACTCCTTGGGGCGCAGAGTTACGCCACCATAATCAATACTAGCACCAATCTTGAGTGCCTGTTTTTACCAACTAACCAACTAACCAAGCAACTAACTAACCAATCAATGTGCCCTTGGACTGAATCGAACAGTCATTTGCTCCTTAGGACGGAGTTGTTCTATCCATTGAACTACAAGGGCTGCTTTATCTGCTCTTCAAAGTATAGCAACATTACATCATTTCGCGTATATCATGTCAATTTGGCAATTTTATGACCATCATGCTATGCTCATTCTAATAACAAGTCGAAAGTCCGTATTATTTATTAATTTTTTTATTCATACTATGGCAAAAGCCGAGATGGAGTTTTACGATGTAAAGTCGAAGGCAAAGTTTAAGTCAATGGATTGGCGGATTGTGGAAAAGAACGGCCGCTATTTCGCCGTTACTAAGTCGCACGCCGGGCCGCATGAGTGCTGGAAGGTAGTTTCGAAGGTCTTCGGCATGGAGAACATGGGCAAATAGATTTTTAAACACGGGTTTCGTCAAGATCGGCAGGGATACCTCTTGCTGCCGACTATGACGAAACCCGTGTTTTTGTTTTGAGTGATAATTTCAGCGGGGCGGGCCGTGCTCGGCCCGCCCCGAATGTTTTTTGACGCTATCGCTTCTTTATTATACAATCGTATTGTAAAAAACTAGAATAAATTTCAACCTTGAGCGGAGACGTGGCAGAGTGGTCGAATGTACCTGTTTCGAAAACAGGCAGGTCCGAAAGGGCCTCGGAGGTTCGAATCCTCCCGTCTCCGCCCAGGGTTGAAAATGTTCCGTATGATATAATAGAAATAAATCCTATGCCCTTCCCGGATATTTTTTCTTTGCCTTTCGGCGAGCTGCTGTTTAAATCAATCCCATATATTTTTGGTCTGGCTATATTCGGCTTTTTTTTGGCTGGCGGAATTTTGGATTATCATTGGCGGACTTACGGAGTGGGTCTGATCCGGATTTTTCAGTTCCGAGTAATTTATGCAAGCGCCGGATTAGCACTTCTGGCAGTTATGTTTCTTGCATACAGCAGTTTCTAAAAAAATGTTTGATTTATTGCCAGGTGAAAAGGTGATTGTGGGAATCCGGAAGCACTGGCTGGTATTTTTTCTGGAAACAATTGGGCTTTTTATAGCTGCAGCGGTTCCCGTAATTTTGCTACCATTTTATAGTGATTTTTTTTCTGAAACTGTTACATCTTTAGGCGTGGATCGATTTCAGAACTTGGCGGTTTTTCTTGTGGCTGGATGGTTCCTGCTCATGCTCGTAACCTTTTTTGTCATGCTGACCGGTTACTATTTGGATATTCTGATTGTTACGAATGAACGGTTGATTGATGTTGATCAACTGATGTTATTTTCTCGCGATATTACCACTGCCCCACTTGAAAAGATCGAGGATGTTAAAGTGCAAACGCTCGGTATTTTAGCCACAATCTTTAAATTCGGCAACATCAATATTCAGACGGCCGCCGAGGAAAGAGAGATGCTAATCAAAGGATTGCGATATCCAGAATATGCCCGTGATGTCATTATGAAGGCCTACGAAGAAAATAAAGCGCGTAAATTATAGCGGGCTTGATAAGCTCCCCGTTGTGTCGTAGAATAGCAAAACATTTAATTAATCTTAATTAATCTTCGGGGGCCGATAGTATAGCGGTAATACGGATCCATGGCATGGATCAGTTCGGGGTTCGACTCCCCGTCGGTCCACATGAGTCGCAAGCTAATCATTTATTCTTTAGTCAGCTTTATTGCCGGGATTATTGTTGCGGTTAGTTTTGGCTGGGGGAGTGTTGGAGCTCCGTCTGACTCGCTACTCGCAACT
>JAHFLF010000006.1 GCA_023255625.1 Candidatus Harrisonbacteria bacterium | reverse complement strand
CGTATGCCGTCAGCTGTGGGTTATCAGCCGACGCTGGCTTCGGAAATGGGTGAGATGCAGGAGCGCATTACCAGCACCAAAGACGGCTCAATCACCGCCGTGGAGGCCATTTACGTGCCGGCTGACGACATTACCGACCCGGCGCCGGCCACGACCTTCACGCACCTCGACGGTACCGTTGTACTCTCCCGTGCTTTAACTGAACTTGGTATTTATCCGGCCGTGGATCCGCTTGCTTCAACTTCAACAGCCTTGAATGCGAACATTATCGGCAAGGACCACTACGAAACCGCCGAGCGTGTGAGGCAGATTCTCCAGCGCTATGACGAGCTACAAGACATCATCGCGATTCTGGGCATGGAAGAGCTGTCCGAAGAAGACAAAAAAATCGTTAACCGCGCCCGCAAGATTCAGCGCTTCCTGTCACAGCCGTTCTTCGTGGCCGAAGTCTTTACCGGCACTCCGGGTCAGTACGTGCCGCTCGCTGAAACCATCCGAGGCTTCAAAGAAATTCTCGACGGCAAGCACGATGACAAGCCGGAGATGGCGTTCTATATGAAGGGAGGGATTGATGAAGTCAAATAGTACGAATTACCCTTACGAAGGTACGAATTTATACTAAAATACGAAAAGATAATGCGATCTCTGGTTAGTATTTTCGTTCATTTTCGTAAGTTCGTAAGAAAATAAAAATGAAGTTATCTATTTTTACAATCAGGCGAACCATCTATGAAGGCGAGACGACTCGCGTGACCTTGCCGACTGCGGTGGGCGAGGTTACGATTCTGGATCATCACGAGCCGTATGTGACGATCCTCAAGTCCGGTAATTTACGTTACGAAGTGCCAGTGCGAAGCGAACTACCACAGAGCGGCGCGAAAAGTGCCAGCCGGATGGAAGAGAAAAATTTTCCCATCAAAGGCGGATTTCTGGAAGTGCGCGAGGGCAATGAGGTGAGGGTGTTGGCCGACGAATAGTCCAGCAATCACGAACACGCTAATCCAGACTAATATGCTAATGATATCGGAATTTTATTCGCGTATTCGTCTGAATTCGCATGTTAGCGATTACTGCTATTGTTCCTGCACATAAAGCGCAGCGGTTGACTTGATTGTCCGGGTGAGCGATTGGGTTGGATTATTTGGAAAAGTAGTGGCGGTTAAAGAAATAGCGACTGATTGGCTTAAGCCGTTACTTAAATATGCGAAACTCAAATCGTCAATTCGGATATTGGTTGAAGATAATGTCGAGGTAGATGCACCGGTTGGGCTATTTTCGCCAAGCAATATATTTTTTGCGACATTATCAAAAAAGATTCTTTTTTTAGTCTGCGGTGAGGTTGAGGTGGTGACGGTCAGGTCGAGTGTTTGTGAATTTGGAACAGAAAGAATGACTGATTCACTCACCAGCCGGTGCATAGTAGTCATTAAAAATCCCAGTTCATTGGTTGCCTTTGAGCCGGCGGATTGTCGTTCCTGAATCTTAATCATGGTTACTAAAATACCGGCAAATAACCCCATGACAATGGCCGTGATGCCGACATAGATGAGTAGTTCAACGAGGGTGAAGCCGTCGCGCGAAGCGCGTCTATGAGTGAGTAGTGAGTAGTGAGTAGTGAGTAGTCGGGGGCGCATTGCAAAAAGTATATCACGATTCTTCCTACTCACTACCAACTACTCACTACAAACTACCCACTGGCGCTACACCGCGCTCGGGTCAAACAACAAAATTGCAATCGTCTTGCCAATAATTTTCAAATCGAAAGCTAGCGAGACATGTTTCGCGTACTGCGCATCAAGCTCTAATTCTTTGGCAAAGGCGAGCGAGCTAGCGCCGCTGACCTGCGAAAGGCCGGTAATGCCGGCCAGACAGTTTTGTAAAAATGCGTATTCGCTCGGATACTGCGAAATCTCTTCCGGCTCATGCGGTCGCGGGCCAACTAGTGAAAGTTCGCCGCGCAGTACATTAATAAATTGCGGCATTTCATCTAAACGAAATCTGCGGATGACTTTGCCAAAGCGGGTTAGCCGCGGGTCATGCTTCATTTTGAAGAATGGGCCGTCGCGGCGTTCGTTAAATGGCGCAAGTAATACTTTTTGGCTGTGAGCGCCGGCGATCATTGAGCGGAATTTATAGAGCTTGATGATTTTTCCTTTACTGACTCGTTCCAGTGCAACCAGCACCGGCCCGCGCGAGTCCAATTTGATCGCGAGGCCAATGATGGGATAGAGCGCAGTAAAGATACACAATCCAAAAAATCCGCCAACAATATCCAGCGCGCGCTTAAACTCCGGGTAACCGGCCGGGTAGGTCTCTAGCTCGCGCGAGATTTTTGTTTGTGCTTGCTGAACAACACTTTTCATTTGCATAATGGTATTATACCACCTAAGAGCTTTTCAGCTGATTAGCTGGTCAGCTTGTCAGGTTTTGATAGTGAAGCTAAAAAGCTAAGAAGCTGATAAGCTAATAAGCTATGAAAGTAGCCCTAGTACATGACTATTTGAATCAGATTGGCGGCGGCGAGCGCGTTTTAGACGAGCTTATCGCAATGTTTCCGGAGGCAACGGTTTATACTTTAATGTATGACCAGCAAAAAACGCAGGAAAGATATAAAAACAAAAAAATCAAAACCAGTTTTTTAGATTTCCAGTTTGCCCGTAATCATCACCGGCTGTTTATTCCGATCATGCCCTTTGCGGCGCGGAGCATTCGCATTCCGGATGATGTTGATCTGATCATTTCCGACAGCGCCGGATTTGGTAAGGGGATTCGGTATAAGGGGTCTGGCGGGGAGAGCCGATTTTGGCCCTTCGCTCGCTCTTTTTGGCTGCGTCTTGTTGAAAAAATTTACCAGACCTTTTTGGTATTACTAAATTTTTTCAACCTCGCCTCGCCACAAAATATCGAGCGAATGACTCAAAAGCGCTCTCCCCGCCAGACCCCGGGAAAAACCACCAAGCATCTCTGCTATGTGCACACGCCACTGCGGTATGCGTGGGAGACAAATAGTTATTTTCCGACAATACCATTTTTCTACCATGGTAGAAAAATGGTATTGTTAAAAAATTTAATTGTCAGATTTTTCGGAGCGTTAGCATTTTGGTTTGTCCGTCGATTTGATTACTGGGCGGCGCAGCAGCCGGATTTGTTGTTGGCGAATTCGCAGTACATTGCCGGCAAGATAAAAAAATACTACGGCCGTGATTCTACGGTCGTGTACCCGCCAGTTGATACGAAAAAGTTTTATTTTGATTCCACTATAGTTACCAACTACTCACTACCAACTACTCACTATTACTTGGCTGTCGGTCGGCTCCTGCATTACAAACGATTTGATTTACTGATTGATGCTTTCACGCGTCTCGGCCTACCTCTTAAGATTATTGGCGCCGGCCCTGAATATGGAGCTCTCCAGAATCGTCTTAAGCTAATTACTACAACCTACTCACTACAACCTCGTATAGAGATGCCGGGTTTTGCTAAAAGTGATGCCGAGCTGCGCGAGTTATACAATCACGCCCGCGGCTTTATCATGGCTAACGAAGAGGACTTTGGACTTGTGACGGCCGAGGCGCAATGCTGCGGCGTGCCTGTGATTGCATACGGTAAGGGGGGATCACTGGAAATTGTGGTGGATACGCTTAGCAAATCGCGCACGCGAATGGACCCCTTTGTCATTTCGGAGTACTCATCCGGAATCCATGATTCCGTTCCCACAGGCATTTTTTTCGCTGATCAGACTCCTGACTCATTGATCGCCGCGCTGACTGAATTTGACAGTATGCAGTTTGACCGCGCGGCAATTAGCCAGCATGCACAAAAATTTAGTGTTGAGAATTTTAGAAAGGGAATCCTTGGGGTAGTTGATCGGTTAGTTGGTTAGTCAGTTAGTTGGTAGGGATGAAAACTCTGGATGTAGTGATTGATCACTACATCGGGGTAATTCGTACTTTCGTAAAAGATTCGTAATTCGTAGCTCTTTAAAAATGAGCAACCCCCGACGCGCGAGCGCCAGGGGCGGCTCGGAGGCGGTCGGGGGTCGTGGGCTCGCGCCGGGTCGGGCGTGCTATGTTGCGGGGCCGAAGGCGGCTTTGATGAATGTGTGATGGAGGAACCAGATCTCGACGCTGTCGAGTGCGCGGAGCTCTGCGTACTTTGCCTCCGCATCCGGATTGTCTGCATCTTCTTCCTCGAAGACGACCGGAGCGGACATGTTGCCCGCTGGGCAGTCGGTGACAACGAGAACTTCTCCGTCTTCGAGGAAGTCCAACATCGCCGCCAGGTCATCCTGCATCTCGTCGGCATCAGCGCGTTCGCCGTTGCTTTGGATCACACTCTGTTCGAAGGTCGTCTGGATGATCCGCATGGCCTGCCTCCCATCTTCGCCGGTCATTCAGGGTTACCGGCATCCCTTTCGCTCATGTTGAGCGCGTCGTTCAACCAATCGGTACCACACCGATTTGTTAGGATCATTTTGTAATAATAATAATAATCTGTCAATATTTACGAAATTAAGAAAATCCTGTATATTATCTGCATTCGCGAATCCGAAACGCCTTGAGGATCGCGCGAGTGTCAGTAATCACATACAAATCGAGGCGCGAATTTTGTTCATGGTGAGTATCACCGAACCATTTATCGCGCCACTCGTGGGCGCGTTTTCGTTTCTTGTTTTTCACTATAAACTATAACCTATAAACTAATTCCATGTCCGAAGAAAAAAACATAGCAGCCGAGATAGAAATTCAGCAGCCGGTTAATGCCGCTGATTTAGTGCTTTACGAAGAGATGACCAAGCACGGCGTGCTTTTTGGCCGTAAACGCAGTAAGACGAATCCGAAGATGAAGCCATATATTCATACGACCCGAGGCGGATTTGATATTGTCGATCTCGCACAGACGGTTATTGGTATCGAGAAGGCGCAGCAATTTCTCAAGGAACTGGTGAAAAAAGGACAGACGCTTCTCGTTGCCGCTACGACGCCGGCCGCCGAGGGCCCGGCTACAAGATTTTCTGAAAAATATTCGCTGCCGAATGTTACTGGCCGTTGGCTGGGCGGAACGCTCTCGAATTTTGAAACATTGAGCAAGCGCATCAGTCACCTGACAACTCGTAAAGCCGATAAAGTTGCCGGACGGTTGGATAAGTACACCAAGAAAGAGCGCGTGGTGATTGACAAAGAGATTGAGCGGCTGACAAAGTTATTCGGCGGTATTGAGAAAATGACGATGATGCCGGGCGCATTGCTGGTCATCGGTACTTCGCAGCACTCAACTGCCATTCGGGAGGCCAAGCGCGTGAAGATTCCGGTGATTGCCATCGCCAATACTGATACTAATCCGGATCCTATCGACTATCTAATTCCGGCGAACGATAACAGCGTCAGCTCAATCATGTACATTCTGGGCAAGTTGGAAGAGGCGATTTCGGCCGGAATTGCAGAAAAGGCAAAAGCCGCACCAGCTGCAACCGTTCTTGCCAAACCCAAAGCGTAGGATTCGCAGAGTTGATTGGTTAGTTAGTCGTTGGTTAGTTGGTAAAGATATTGTATAATAGAATCTTTCCAGGGCACTAACCAATCCCTTTTTCTAACTAACCAACTAACTAAGTAACTAACTAACTATTTTATGAGTGCACAAGATGTTGCAAAACTTCGCGAAGAGACCGGCGCAGGATTAATGGATGCCAAAAGAGCTTTGGACGCGGCTGGTGGCGACCATGAAAAAGCTAAGCAGCAACTTATTGCTGCCGGGATTGCTAAGGCAGACAAAAAAGGTGATCGGCTGGCCGGTGCCGCTTATCTGGAGACATATATTCATGCCGGACGAATCGGCGTGTTACTGGAGATTCACGCGGAAACCGATTTTGTAACTCGGGCCGAGCAATTTCGCGAAGCGGCTAAACAGATTGCCATGCAGATAGCTGCAAATGCGCCGGAGACGATAGAACAGCTTTTAGGGCAACCCTATGTGCGCGACGAAGCGCTGACTGTTGAGCAGTATTTGAAGAGTGTGATCGCTAAAGTTGGTGAAAACATTAAAGTTACGCGGTTTACCAGATACCAAATTTAGCAGTAATCACTAACACGCAAATCCAGACGAATACGCTAATGGAATTAAAATCTTATTTGTATATTAGATTTTATTAGTGTGTTCGTGAATACTGTATATGTACGACTTTCTCACCCACATAATCTTCGTTGTATCGCTTATCGCCATCGTTTATATTTTGGCAAGATCTTTGCCGCGTATTGCTGACGAAACCGGTTCGATGCCGACCAGCGCATTTGACAAGTTAGTTGAACGGCTGCCGCTTGAGCAGGTAGACGAGGCACTTGTTTCGACATTTGAAAAAATTTTGCGCAAAACGAGGGTTTTAGTTATGAAACTCGATAATACTATCAACCGTTCCTTAGATCATTTGCGTTCCCACTCTCCGGCGCTTAAGGAAAAGCAAGGGGCGGTGCTCAAAGAAAAAATGGAGCAGATGACCGAGCAGGTTGAAAAAAATTAGAGATAGGTAAAAGTGGAATATCTCTTTCTTTTTGCGGTATCCGAGTGGTTAATGTATACTTTTACTATGCCTGCTCGCTGGACAAAACAACAAGAGTATCAGAAGCGAGACGAGCTTGAATTTTTGTATGTTAAAAAGAATTTAACAATAGCGCAGGTTGGTAAAAAATTGGGGATTTCAAGCAGTACAGTATACGATCGTCTTCTGCGACTGAATATTAAATCAATTCGAGACAAAAAACTTCGATATAACAATCAGCGCAATGATATTTGCATTCCAACATTTTATACGAAAGAGCTCGCTGAATTTATTGGAATTCTTTTAGGTGACGGATCTTTAACTCCAACTCAAGTGACGGTAACGCTTGGTACTAAAGAGCAAAATTACGCTATTTATGTTGCAAAACTAGTCCAAAAGATTTTTGGTATTAAGGCGCGTATTATCGAGAACAAGTATCAGCATCGCGTTGTTTACATTGGCTCAGTGAAAGCGGTACGATGGTTGCTTACAATGGGCTTGGCGATTAATAAAGTCAAAGCGCAGGTAGATGTTCCTCCGTGGATCTTTACTAAAGATGATTTTATGCGAGCTGCACTCCGCGGCCTTATAGATACTGATGGCTCAATCTATCGTTTACGGTATGGTCTACAGATTGAATTTTGTAATCGTTCGATTCCACTCTTGCATTCAGCGCGACGACTTTTCATAGAGCTCGGTTTTCACCCTTCACAAGCTTCGGGTTCTAAGGTATATTTGACAAACCAGAAGGAAATTAAGCGTTTTGTTGAGATTCTCGGCTTCTCAAATCAGAAGCATTCAAAGCGTTACAAAATGTTAAAAATCGGGTGCGTCGCATAGTGGCAATTGCAGCTCGCTGTAGACGAGCCGTCTTTATGACTACGGGGGTTCGAGTCCCTCCGCACCCACACA
>JAHFLF010000010.1 GCA_023255625.1 Candidatus Harrisonbacteria bacterium | reverse complement strand
TGCGTAATTTAATCCAAACCTGCCACTAGTTTAATTCAAAGTTGCCACCAGTTTAAAGCAAACCTGCCACCAGTTTAATCCAAAGCTGCCACTTTTTGGCAGCGATTAAAAGGGTGGCAGGAATGATTAAAATCCAACAAACATATCAGTTTTCAATAGACTAAAATGAACTTTCTTGAAGATGAACATCAAGGATGGTGAGCGCCTTTATTTTTCTAAAAGATAAGAGTGCGTTTGAGGTAACGCTCTCAACCATTTTTTGAATGTGCTCAAGTAAGGAGATTTTTAAAGATGGCACGAGACCGGCTAAGTATGAAGAAGATAAAAGAGATCTTGAGGTTAAAAACGAGTTGCGGGTTAAGCTGCCGGCAAATAGCGCGGAGTTGCGAAGTGTCGCGTCCGGTGGTTTCGGAGTATTTGGAAAAAGCCGGGCAAGCGGGTTTAATAAGTTGGGAGGAGATAGCTGTATTGAGCGAAGAAGAGTTAGAGATGAAATTAAATATTAAAGCGGAGATTGTACATGTGGGGCCAAGCAAGGCAATGCCGGATTATGCGGAGGTGCATAAAGAGTTAAGGAATAAACATGTGACGTTGACCTTGTTGTGGCAGGAGTACAAAGAGGAGGAGCCTGGAGGATATGAGTATGTGCAGTACTGCAATTTATATCGAGCCTGGAAAGAGAAGCAGGATTATTGTATGAGGCAAGAGCACAAGGGGGGAGAAAAGCTGTTTGTTGACTATTGCGATGGCATAACAATTACGGATAAGGAGAGCGGAGAAAAGCAAAAGACGGAATTGTTTGCGGCGGTATGGGGCGCTTCAAATTACACCTATGCTGAGGCGAGTTTGAGTCAAGACTTGTATTGTTGGACAGGTTCGCATGTGAACGCAGTAGAGTATTTTAAATGCGTTCCGCACATAGTGGTTCCGGACAATTTAAAAAGCGGAATCAGTAAACCCTGCCGGTATGAGCCCCTGATCAACGAGAGCTATAAAGACTTAGGCCGGCACTACAACTTTGCGGTGATACCGGCGCGGGTGAGGAAGCCTAGGGATAAAGCAAAAGTTGAAGCTGGGGTATTGATAGCGCAGAGATGGATTCTCGCGGCGTTAAGGCACCGGCAATTCTTTAGCCTGGTTGAACTCAATGTTGCGATCGCTGAACTATTAGAAAAATTGAACGGGCGGTTGATGCGGAAGTTAAAAGTGTCCAGGCGGGAGCTGTTTGAGCAGATAGATCATCCAAACGCAAAAGCACTGCCGGAACGAGCATGGGAGTATTGCGAATGGAAAAAGGCCCGGGTTAATCTAGATTACCATGTGCAAGCGCAAGACCATTACTATTCTGTTCCCTGCCGATTAGTTCATTCGACAGTGGATCTCCGCATTACGGCGGCAGCAGTAGAGGTGTTCTGGAAAGGGGAGCGCATAGCCAGTCATCTGCGATCACTGAACAAATTCAAGCACACAACGGTAAAAGAACATATGCCCAAGGCACATCAAGAGCACGCCCAATGGACGCCGGAGCGGATTATAGAATGGGCTGGGAAGACCGGCCCCTGGACTGCCTTGCTGGTTAAAACCATGCTTGAATCGCGGGCACACCCAGAACAAGCTTATCGTTCAGCTTTGGGGATCATCCGGCTTGGTAACAAAGCCGGGATGGACCGGGTAGAGAACGCTTGCCGTAGAGCCGTTGAACATAGGAGCTGTTCATACAAAAGCGTACGATCTATTTTGGATAAGGGGATGGATCGTTGCGGGCATGATGCGCAACCCCAATTAACTTTGCCTGTGGTGCATGAAAATATCCGGGGAAGCGGGTACTACAACTAAACAAAAAAGGAGACAAAATAATGTTAAATGAACAAACACTAACGAAGATGCACGAACTAAAACTCTTTGGCATGGCCAAAGGGTTTACGGAAAGAATAGGTCAAGCGAAACAAACAGAACTTAGCCATAGCGAGTTCATGGGGCTGTTGATTGATGATGAGAAAGCGCATAGGGAAAATACAAAGATGACGAGGTTGCTCAGTCGCGCAAAACTCAGGCAGCAAGCTTGTATAGAAGACCTGGACTACGCGCATTCGCGCGGGCTTTCTAAACAAGTTATTATTGAGTTAAGCCGCAGCCAGTGGCTTAGTTCTGGCCAGAACATTTTGATTACTGGCCAAACAGGTTTAGGGAAAAGTTTTATCGCTTGCGCTTTGGGAAACCAGGCTTGCCGGGCGGGATACTCCACGCTCTATGTGCGAGTACCCAGATTGTTTGAACAACTGCATATCGCCAGAGCTGACGGTTCGCACTTTAATTTACTGACCCGCTTGTCTAAAATTGAAGTGCTAATTTTAGATGATTTTGGGTTGTCGGCTTTAACGGATATAGAAAGGAAAGACTTTCTAGAAATTGCAGAAGACCGCTATGGCAACGGATCAACGATTATTGCCAGCCAATACCCAACAAAGGAGTGGCATCAATTAATCGGGGAGCCTACAATTGCGGATGCGATCTGTGATAGAATAATGCATAACGCACACAAATTAGAACTTAAAGGCACGGAATCTATTCGAAAAATTAAGGGCAAAGACATCAAAAAATAAGGGCTGTTTCTTACAAAGTTACGGATGAAAATAAATCGACAAATTGATAAGGAGGTGAACCCAATCCTGCCAGGGGTCTATTGAAACTGATACAGAGCGTCGCTTCGCTCCGAAGTGGCAGCTTTGATTAAACTGGTGGCAGAATTGATTAAATTACGC
>JAHFLF010000009.1 GCA_023255625.1 Candidatus Harrisonbacteria bacterium | reverse complement strand
CCTTGGATGGCTGCATGTATGATTGCCTATGAAATGCCCGTGATCTCGATATTTCTTTAGCTGCTGAATGGTCGATGCAGTAGTGGTCCCTTTACACGGATTGGCGAAGATGATGGCCGGGGGAAGATTAAGTTCACCTAGCTGTAGTACATGATTCACATAGCACGAAGCTGAGATTTTATCTGGACCCGACGCGCACGATTTCAAACTCAGTTTATTGGAACGCAGTTGACTCCTCAATCGGTGTTTGAGCGAAAGACTTGAGCTCTTTTTGCTTTTTTAAGAAGCGACAATGCCAAGTTGGTGAACGAGCGTTTCGCACTCAAAGAGTTTTCGCAACAGGCGCTGTCGTTTTTCAGCGCAATCAAACTTCGATTTTAAAACGAGCTGACCGAGACTCTCTCGGAGGGCTGTCGCGGTCGCTCGGCAACCGCGGCTTGCCAACATAAACATCGACTGAAGGTGTACGAGTACAAGTAGGCCATGAGCTGGGATTTTCGCCTGTAGATATTCTTGACCCAATCGTTCGCATGCGGTTTGAGCAGTTTCCGCTTTCAGATTTCTTTCAATCGCGGCTATTTTCATTCTGCGCCAATGCTCTGCATAGGTCTGTTCAAGATGAGTATACAATAGCTCGACGCTACGTTGATCGACAAGATTTCGTAAAATGCCGCCAAAATACGTGTGATCGAATTTCTTTTCGGGATGTTTCGCTTGCTGATTCTTAAAAATAGCCAGCGCACAGAGGATTAGCTCCGCCGTATAAATCGACGACGATAAACGTTTACAAAATACCTCTGGGGTTGTGGGCTTGAGTTCCTCTACTGCTTGAGCAAGAGCTTCGAGCTTTCGCGCACTCGGCACTGGTTTTGCCTGTTCATTACTCAATCGCGTCGCCAGCGCTTTGACCTTCTCTCGGATTGTTTGCTCCTCTTCAGGCGTTAACGGCGATGCCTCAGCGCAAGCCTCATTGGGCGTCTTCCACGAAAGACCTTTGCGGGGCTGGTTATTTCGCAGCTGAGTGAACACTTCAGTTAACATGCGCGCAATCGAGAGCGAAAGTTCCTCAGCCGTGTCGCCTTGAATAATGACGCGGCCACCGACCCATTTCTCAAAAATATTGAAGTTCCCTTCGGTAATGCCGTTACTCTTGGCATTGCCAGGGAACGTCTTGATGATTGCAATTCCCAGCTCATCCAAATATGTACGAATCGCGGGTAAATTCTCAGAGAGGCGGTTGTCGATCACAATCGCCATAGGCCGCACACCTGTTTTGCTCTTGGATATCTTTATCGCCTCAAGCAAATTCTCGGTCGTTTCTGTTGCGCCTATGAGTCCGCCAACCAATACCGTTGTCTTATAGTCAACCAGGCATTGCCACACCCAGCGGAACTCTTCGCCATTGATGACGATCATCATTTGCTTGCCGTCAGTACCCCATATCGAATGCGGAGCAAAGCGTTCGATTCGATCAAGGCCAGTGTTGTTTAAAAATATTCCCTTCGGGCAAACAAAACCCATTTGCCAAAGACACCGACTGAAGTCCCGATAACTTATATTCAGATCTCGTAAAACCTCTGGATGCTTTTCTGTAAATCCCTTCACCGTCGCTTTACTTTGCCGGCCCTTGAAGAACTTGCTTAAGAGCTCAGCTACATTTTCAGGCAATATGAATGGACCTGACGGTCCATCGTCATCTTTCTTATTAATACTTCGCTTGAACTTCTTGAGCGTATCCTCTGGGATCGACAATAGACGGCTAATCTCTGGCCAATCCAAATCGTACTGCTTTTTCTTTTCTAAAATAAAAATCTTGAACTCATCAGTGAACTGATGGCGCTCGCTAAGTGCTGCATTTTGCCGCCAACTTGCCGGATCGGCGCCGACAAAACGAAAAACATCTGCCTCAAAACATTTTAAATTCAATGACTCTTGAAGCTGCTTAACTTTCTTGCGCTCCTCTTTGAGCGAACCATTGGGTGCGTCAATCCGAGCGGCGAGCAGGCGCGCGGCCTCATAGCCAGACGTGCGACCGACGCCAAGCTCTTGATACACTTTATCCATTTCCAGTTTCACACCGAACTTCTGGTAAAGCGGATAGCTGATCTCAATCAATCCCGCCTTCCAGGCGCAAGGAAGTTTGTCGATAAAATAGGAAAGCATGACGACATCTCATCATCATGCCTCTGATAAGTTCAACAACTTTCATTTGATTTTAGTCAACGCGATTTTCAAAATCTCTTCCCATACGGTATTCGGTGACGCCTTCGAAGCAGGTTCCGGTGGCGTCTCTTTTTCCACTGCTCGCAAAGGCGTTTGCGCGGTCCACGCTCGCTTATGATTCCAGCCGTACAAAAATCGATCAGCCGGCACCAATCCTTTTGGCAAACCCATATGCGTTCGTTCGAAATTGAAAAAATCGATCCATTCCTCGATACCTAGATTTGCTTCCTCGAGACTGGAAAATTCTTTGACCCGTAAAAGCTCTTTTTCTATTTGCTTATTGACCGATTCCACTTTGCCGTTCGATCTTGGCGAACCCGCTTTGATATGGTCGGTCGCGTATTCTTCAGCGATCAATTTCTGAAATCGATTAATGCCGTTCCAGCTGTAAAAGCTGCTCCCAGCATCGGTCATAACTACTTGCATTCGACCGTATCTTGCCACACACGTCTCAAATACCTCAATCACTGCATCCATGTTTTCAGAGTTGGTGAGCCGGAAGCCAGCCAGAAATCTCGAAAAGTCGTCCTGCAGCAAAAGCAAAAATACCTTCTGCTTATTAATGTAGAAATGTTTAAAATCCATGTGCATCAGCTCTCGCGGACGAGCGGCCTCATAGCGAAGAACCCGCTCCGGTTTGGTTGCCAATTTGGGCGGTGTGTAACCATTCTCCTCTAAAATATTTCGCACCGTCGAGACCGCAATGCGAATGCCATCGCGATTTAACTGATTCGAAATTTGCGCCGGCCCCAAACCAGGTTGGGCTTTCCATACATCCAGAGCTCGTTGCCAATGCGGATGATGGCCGTCGTGATGATCGGCGACCGACTCTTCTTTATCGGGTGACTTTGATCGTCTGAGCCAACACTTTATCGTCCAATCCCTGGCGCCGCTCAGAAGCATCGTCTCCGTTTGCCCGAGTAACTGTAATAGTTGATTCTTAGAGCACGAGTAAGGAATCGGACCCGGACCGGTTTTGCAAACCTGGCGTTTTAGTTTATAAAAGCCGTTTGACATTGTTTCGGTGTTTGAGATTTGAACTTTA
>JAHFLF010000005.1 GCA_023255625.1 Candidatus Harrisonbacteria bacterium | reverse complement strand
CCGGCTGCGGCACGTAAATGGCCTCCACGGCGGTGATTGAGCCGTCTTTGGTGCTGGTAATGCGCTCCTGCATCTCACCCATTTCCGAAGCCAGCGTCGGCTGATAACCCACAGCTGACGGCATACGGCCAAGCAAGGCTGATACTTCGCTTCCGGCCTGCGAGAAACGGAAAATGTTGTCGATAAAGAGCAAAACATCGCGCTTGTCGGTATCGCGGAAGTGCTCGGCCATGGCGAGCGCGGCCAGCGGCGTGCGCATACGCGCGCCCGGCACTTCGTTCATCTGCCCGAAGACCATCGCGGTACTCTTGAGCACGCCCGAATCCTTCATTTCGTGATATAAGTCGTTGCCTTCACGAGATCGTTCGCCAACTCCGGCAAAAACAGACATACCTTTAGATTTTTCAGCCACGTTGCGGATAAATTCAGTAAGGAGTACGGTCTTGCCTACGCCGGCGCCGCCGAAAAGCCCTACCTTACCGCCCTTAACGAACGGGGCAATTAGATCAATGACTTTAATGCCGGTTTCAAAGACTTCCACTTTCGGATTCAGGTCCGGAAACGCCGGCGGCTTGCGGTGAATAGATGCCCGCTGCGCGAATTCTTTTGTACCTTCGTCAATCGGCTCACCAAGCACGTTAAACAAACGACCCAGCACCTCCTTGCCTACCGGCACCGAAATCGGCGCGCCCGTGTCAGTCACTTCCGAGCCGCGCACCAGCCCTTCAGTCGCCCCCAGCGCGATAGCGCGAATGCGTCCGTTGCCCATGTGCTTCGCGACCTCAAGCGTCAGCTTCTTTGATTCTCCCTTTCCTAAAGGGAGGGGACCGCTTGCGGTGAGGGATTTTTCTCCGATTTCAATCGTCAGCGCATTATAAATCGCCGGCACCGTACCCTGCGCGAAATCCACATCCACCACCGGCCCGATAATTTGTACTATCTTTCCCGTTGCTGTGTTCATATTTTTTATTATTTATTTTCTTTTTTAGTTTCTTATTTTTTATTTTCTTCGACTTTCTTTTTTACCTCTTCATAACTCATGCTTTGCGGCCAGAGCAAATTCCCTCGTAAATCGTATATTGGCAACAACAACCCTGGGTTATCTTTATCAGCAGCCATCATCGTACCAATGAGTTCCTCTAAATCTTTTTCATTAAAATCGCCGGCTAGATTGCGAGTTTGACCATCGGAGCTACCCGGCCCTAGAACAACTCCGGTGAAAAATCTTGGCGCAACTCTGTATTGTAAAATAAACCCCCAGTTTGAATTAGGATCTTTTTCGCCTCGCCACAATCCATCGGGGTCTGCGCTATATTCATGACTCTGCAAATGAGCAAAACTCGCCGTGGAAACATCTTTCTTTTTCGCTTCCTTAAGCGCTCGTCCTGAAGGAACTTTAACTTCCTGAAAACTATCTAGATTAAATAAAATAGTAAATTTTTTATATCGTGACCACCTAGCTTCGGCTACAGACCCCCCGTCACTGGCCCTACCGACAATATTAAACCACAATGGGCCTTTCCGTTGCGTACGAGCCATTGATGCCCAGAGTCCTTTATTATCTGCCCATGGACCCCCCAATAGACCATCTTTTAAGACCTGCTTAACGCTTTCCTTGTCTTCTTTACCCTTATGGTCACCTAAAATTGAATGGAAGCCCACACCCTCTGTATCGATGCTCTGCACTTTAGCCATAACAAGATTAAGAACCTCTGGCGAAAGCCCTTGAGCTTCAGGAGATGGTATTGGCTTATTAAGATTTTCGGCCCCGTAATCTTCTCGCATATATTTTTATCCGATTGCGTCACTCCCGGCTGTTATTTCCATGATTTCCTGCGTAATCTTGGCTTGTCGACCCTTGTTATATATCAGCGTTAAGTCGTCCACAATTTCGCCCGCGTTGTCGCTCGCCGTCTTCATCGCTACCATCCTGGCGCTGTGCTCGGATGCGTTGCTCTCAAGCTGGATGTGATAGAGCTGCATGCGGAATAACCTGTCGACAAGTTGCTGAATTACCTTTTCACGGGAAGGTTCAAAAAGGTATTCAGCCACGAGTAGCGAGTCACGAGTAGCGAGTTCAGAGAACTTACCAGTCTTTGGTGTTAACCCTTCAATCATGCTGAGTAAATTTTCGCGCTTGATTGGCAGAACTTCGCGCACCACCGGCTCCTGGCGGAGCGTACTTAAAAAGTTAGTATATACAAAAACGACTTTGCCATAGGTGCTATCCAAAAACTTGGCACTGATAAAATCGTGCAGTTCGTTCATTTCAGTAATGTCCACATAATCGCCATGGCCAGTGAACTCTTTGACGATATTGTATCCGCGATAACCGAAGTATTCGCGGCCTTTCTTGCCGACGGTGGCGATGTCTACTTCTCCCTTTCCTAAAGGGAGTACCGCCTCTGGCGGGGAGGGATTTCGAAATCCTCCGGCCTGCTGGCCACCTCCTTTAACAAAGGAGGAAGCAGTCCTCATCACATTCGCATTCAAAGACCCGGCCAAACCTTTATCAGAAGCAATGATCACCGCCAAAGTCTTTTTAGAATTGTTGCCGGTCAAAAGTGGAGGCAACTTTGTTGCCGACACCCCGCCAACGGCGGGGCGAGTTGTAGCTGCTGCTAACAACTCGAATGCTGCAAAAGCGTAAGGACGAGCCTTCAGCGCCAACTCCTGCGAGCGCCGCATCTTGGTCGCGCTAACCACCTCCATCGCTTTCGTAATCTGCTGGGTGTTGGCAACCGACTTTATTCGTTTTTTGATATCTGCGGCTGATTTCATAGAAACTAATTACTCGTTTTATGATTTTTCCCGTAAATAATATAAATTATTGCCCTATAAATAACTGATTCTAAGAGAATAAGCCAGCCAATGGCGACACCAAATGTAAGTAGTGTGCCATAAAAGAACTGGTGATTATTTTTGCTTTTTTTCTCTGCCACAACTTTTGCTAAATCCGCAACAGAGAGAAACTTGGGTTTTTGGTTGTTTCGACCAAAAAGAGACCCAGAATCGTTGAACTCATAACCACGGTTATATTCGTATGCACCAATCTCACGGCTTGATTGTCTCCATTCTGAAAGACCGGCTATCAATACTCCAACGAGTAAAAAGATAGTGCTTCCACAAATTAAAACCTGAGCTAAACGATGCCACCATTTGTTATTTATTTCATCGCGCTGGACTATGAAAATTTTTGATAATTTTTTCATATCCATAACTATTTATTCGTCGCTTTGAAGCTTGCGACCGCAGCCTCAATTGCCTTTACGATTTCGTCTTTGAGTTCTTTGGTTTCGCGGAGGGGTTTGAGGATGTCGTTTTCGTGCATTTTTTTGACGTAGTCGAGCATCGCGGACAGGGTTTCGCCGACTTTTTCTTTCGGCGTGCCGTCCAGGTGGCCTTTGATGCCAAAGTAGATTGAGAGCACCTCCATTTCAAACGGCAGCGGCATTAATTCTCCTTGCTTCAAGACTTCAGTGAGTACGATACCGCGCGAAATACGAGCGCGCGTGCCGGCGTCCAAGTCAGAGGCAAACTGCACAAAAGCCTGGAGTTCGCGGAACTGCGCCATCTCAAGGCGGAGCGTACCGGCCACTTTTTTCATGGCCTTGGTCTGCGCCGACGAACCGACGCGGGAAACGGAAATACCCACGTTCACGGCCGGGCGGATGCCCTGGTTGAAAAGCTCCGGCTGAAGATAAATCTGACCGTCGGTGATGGAGATCACGTTCGTCGGAATGTAGGCCGAGACGTCGCCGAGCTGGGTTTCGATGATCGGCAGAGCGGTCAAAGAACCGCCACCAAGCGCGTCAGACAAACGCGCCGAACGCTCCAGTAAACGGGAGTGCAGATAGAAGATGTCGCCCGGGTAGGCTTCGCGGCCCGGCGGGCGGCGCAGAAGCAGTGAGATCTGACGATAGGCGGTCGCGTGCTTAGACAAGTCATCAAAAACTACCATCGCGTCCCCTCCCTTATACATAAAGTACTCGCCGATGGCGGCGCCGGCCATCGGAGCCAGATACCAGAACGCGGCCGGAGACGACGTCGGAGCGGAAACCACAATCGTGTACTCGAGCGCGCCGGCCTGGCGGAGCTGTTCAACAATACGCGCCACTTTGCTTTCGCGCTGGCCGATGGCAACATAGATGCAAATCAATTTCTTGCCGGCCTCATGCTTTTGGTTGATGATGGCGTCCAGCGCAATCGCTGTTTTGCCGGTCTGGCGGTCGCCGATAATGAGCTCGCGCTGTCCGCGGCCAATCGGGATCATCGCGTCAATGGACTTGATACCGGTGTGCACCGGTACAGATACTGATTTGCGCGGCAGAACGCCCGGAGCTAAAAAGTCGAGCGGCCTTCTTTCTTCCGGCTTTTCAGCATCGCTAAATATCGGCCCACGGCCGTCCACCGGTTCGCCGAGCGGGTTGACCACCCGGCCGATCATTTTTTCGGAAACGCGCAAAGATAAAATCGTGCCCGTGGTCTTCACCAAATCACCCTCTTTAACATGCAGAGCTTCGCCCAGAATGATGATACCCACCAAATCCTCTTCCAAGTTGAAGGCAATACCTGAAACTATACCCTTGCTCGTCTCAATAGAAAGCATCTCCTGACTTTTAACGAGCGGCAAGCCCGACGCCTTGGCAATACCGTCGCCAATCTCCACAATCCTGCCAACCACCTCCTGTTTCACGCCGACACTCACGCCCGCAATTTCTCTTTTTAACTTTTCAACAATGCTGTCATTCATGTTTTTTATTTTTACTAAATATTCTTACGAAAGTACGAAGTTATACGAAAATACGAAATGGAACAAAAAGCGTAATTTTTTCTTGTTCGTATTTTCGTTCATTTTCGTATTTTCGTAAACCTACTTAATAACCTGTTCGACCATTCTACCGATTCGCGCGCGGTAGGTGCCATCAATCACCAGCTCGTCGTTAATTAAGACCTTCATCCCGCCGAGAACCCAAGGGTCAATCACCTCTTTGATGCGACTGTTCTTGCCGACCTTTTCGCCGATCTGCTTAAGCACGCTCACTTCCAAAGGCCGCGCCGAAGTGACCACCACTTCATGGCTACCGGCGTGCGACCGCTCCAGCTTCTTCAGCTGCATGGCGATCTTTGAAAATAGCGAGCGATCATAATTTTTGACCAAAATTTGCGCAAAACTTTTAATAACCGCGTCTTGTTGCGAAGGTTTGGCCTCACTCAAAGATTCGTATAGGGCGGTTGCGTATTGTTTTGCAGAATATTTCATATTCTCCTTACGAAAGTACGAATTTATACAAAAATACGAAATAATACAACATAACCAAACCATTCGTATTTTCGTTTATTTTCGTATGTTCGTAAGTCATTAATTTATTTTTATTTCTGATACTGTCTGGGCGATCAGTTCGCGCTCTTCCTGCTTAAACTCTTTCTTGCTCAACACTTTGCCGAGCGCCTGCTCAACTAACGCGACCGCCTGCTCATAAACGCCTTTTTCCATGCGTGATTTTTGTTCAGAAAGAAGCGCCTTTCCGGTTGCAATGAGTTTTTGCTTTTCAATCTCACCGCCCGCGACTATTTCGTCACGAACCTTGCCGGCCGATGCCTCGGCAGTTTTCACTATTTCCATTCCTTGCTTTTGTGCCTTGGTTACCTCCTCCGCCTTCAATGTTTCAATTCCAGCAAGCTCGCTCTTTGCCTTCTCGGCAAAGGTTAGCCCCTCCTCAATCTTTTTACGGCGCTTGTCCAGCACACCGAGAATCGGTTTATACACAAAGGCGCGCAACACAAAAAAGATAATGCCAAAGTTAATCAGCTGCGCGAGCATCAGCTTCCAGTCAAGACCAAATTTTTCTACAAATGTATTCATAGATCAACGAATTACGAATCTTTTACGAAAGTACGAATCTAAAAAGAAATCAGTCAACGAATTCTCTAAACAGCACATGTAAATTTGAATTGGTTTTGCGGTGGGCTAGGCGGGAGCCCGAAGGAGTACTTACGTAAGTGTACTTCGAGGGCGAACCAACAACGCCCACCGCAAAATCCAAACAAATTTACACGAACTTGATGATGAGTGCGACAACGAGGGCGTACACCGCGATAGCTTCCGCAAAAGCGATAGCCAAAATCATCGGGGTCTGAATCTTGCTGGCGGCCTCCGGGTTGCGGCCGATGGCCTTAAGAGCCGTCGAGCCGATCCAACCGATTGCGAAAGCCGGTACCAAAGTGCCAAAAGCCATTACGCCGGCGGTCATCAGGATTTTGACCACATCAACGCTCATACCTGCCGCTTGAGCTACTGTTTCTGGTTCCATAGGAATTAAAGATGCCAATATACTAATGTGTACTAATGATACGAATGCATACTAATCGGCTTTGACTTTTATGATTCGTAGCAATTAGTATCATTCGCATGCATTCGTAAATTGGTATCTCACATATTAGTTAATGATGTTCGACCGTTGCGATTTTAACGAACACGAGTGTGAGCGTAGCAAAAACCACCGCCTGAATCAACCCGACGAAAAGTTCCAGGAACATAAACGGCAAGGGTGCTCCGTATGGCAAAAGATAGGCAATAATCGTGAGTAAAACCTCACCGGCGAAAATATTGCCGAATAAACGGAAGGAAAACGAGATCATTTTAGCAACCTCGGAAACCAGCTCCAGAATGCCGATAAACGCGCCGATCGGGTTCTTAAAAGGATTCACAAAAAACTTGTGCGCATATTTGAAAAACCCGATAGTCGCAATGCCGAAAAATTGAATCATGAAAACCGCGAGAACCGCCAAAATAAGCGTGTTGTTAAGATCACTATGCGTTGTGCGAAGCAGTGGCACCAAAATCTGCCCATGCTCTGTCTGTTCCCAAATTCCCAGAGATGTAAACGGTAAAAGTGCCAGCCAGTTGTTCATCAGAATAAAGAAAAATAAAGTTGCGATGAAACCAAAAAATGCTTTGGCATTTTTTACACTGCCAAGCGTATCAGCAACAAAATCATATGCGCCGCCGATTATAGCTTCAACGCCACCCTGAAAACGGCTCGGCACCATTGCGGTTTTTGTGCGGATGAGCGACGCAATCCCAACCAAAATTAGGGTCACAAAAGACGAATAGACCATTGTGTTGGTTATCGGAAAACTACCAATGTGGGCGATTGGCTCGCCATGTAAGACGATTTCTAGCATATGCGCTTAAAGTATAGCGCAATGAAGTAATAAGTAGTAAATACAGGGGCTCTGTGCTTACTACCGACCGCTTCGTAACTAGTAACCCAATACCTATTACTTGTGCGCTGAACTACTATTTCAATGATGATGCTATTTTAGCAAAATTCTTGATTTTTAGCAAATGCAGTGTGGATAACTGATTGTCGCGTTCGCTCCTGCGCGCAGGAGCGAACGCGGACATGCTGGGCCAAGTTGCGCTACTGACCCCTGTCTTTCTCCCCCTTCGGCGTCGGGAAGAGCCACTTGATGAAGCCTGTCACGACGACCCACGCCACCAGGATGACCACGACCACGATGACAATCTTGACGAGCATCGCTGCCTCCTTATCTCAAGACTACAACGATCCCCATCTCTAGTCAAATTCTGGAAATAAGCTACTATATTCCAATGACTCAAAAGAGAAAACTGAAAAAAATCGTTGTGCTCTGCGGCGGATCCGGCGGGTCTGAATTACTATCGGTACTACGTGGACGCGCCAACATCACCGCAATTCTACCCGCAACTGATGATGGCGGGAGCGGCGGCTGGTGCCGTGAAAAATTCAATATGATCGCACCCGGTGATTTTCGCCGTGCACTTGTCGCTTTGTCATATTTACCCGCCGGGGCGGGTTCAAAAAATAAAAAACTCAAAGAAAATTTCTTGTACCGCTATCCGTCAGGCGAAATGAAGGGTCAGACCGTGGGCAACCTTGCCATCGCCTCTTTCTTTGAAGAGACCGGTGACTTTGATGAAGCTATTGCGATGGCCGCGCAGATGCTGGATGTGCGCGATAAAATTTATCCGGCTACTAAAAAATTAACCACACTTTGCGCAGAACTTGAAGACAGTAGCGTTATCTGCGGAGAGACGCATATTGATATCCCATCCGGAAAACGCGCGCCAATCAAACGCCTTTTTACCGACCCGGTGGCAACGATTCACCCTCGCGTCAAGAAAGCCATTGCGCAGGCAGACTTTGTTTTGGTAAGTGTCGGCGACATCTATTCCTCAATCATCGCTAATCTAGTTATTAGGGGTATGCCAGAAGCACTACAAAAAACAAAAGCAAAAGTTATTATGTTTGTAAATTCCGTAACTAAGCGCGGCGAGTCGGACGGATTTGCGGCCAGCGATTTTGTAAAAACTTTTGAGCGATATGCCTCGCCAAAGGACGGGCAAGCCGGCACAGCCGTCATAGATGTTGCGATTGTTACTCAAAGCGTCCGAAGTTCGGCGCTCAAGCAGTTCGCGCGAATCAATCCACGATTCGCAAAACCGGACACTCAAAATTTTCCAAAACATGTCCGCCCGATACTTGCCAATTGGAACACTGATAGCGGTCCCTTTCGGGCCGATCCAAAAAAAGTTCTGTCAGTTCTCAAGAAAATCATCGACTTGTAAACACTGTTGCATCAATTTTGAGAGCGCTGTATTCTGAAAATGGAGGTGCATCATGCACGAACTAGTCCTGACCCCCGAGGAACGGGATGTCCTGCCGCCTATGTATGCGGTGAGCGCGGTTCTCACCGCGGCCTGGATCGCCGGAAGGCGCGGCGATCCGAAACCCCCGATCCCCGAGGGCTGCCTCCTGCTGCCGCAACACCAGGACATCGCCTACGACCGGGGCTGTCGCTGCCGCCCCACTTCTCCCAGCGGAGCCGCCTAGCATCTTCTTCTCTGGCGGCTCTAGCCGAAGCCCCGCGCGCGCCAGTTGGCACGCGCGGGGCTCTCACTTTCTATTTATTCCACAGTAACACTTTTCGCAAGATTCCTTGGCTTATCTATCTCGTGTCCCTTGAGCCGGGCGATGTGATAAGTCAAAAGATAGATTGGAACAACGGCTAAAATAGGTGTCAACATCTCCAGCGTCTTCGGAATGTAGATAACATCCTGCGCAAACTTCTTTATCTCCTCGTTGCCTTCGGTGGTAATCGCAATAATCGGCCCGCGGCGAGCGGAAATCTGCTCGATGTTTGATTGTATCTTCTCATACACACTGTCCTGCGGTGCTATGACAAGACTTGGAAATTTTTCATCAATGAGAGCAATGGTGCCGTGCTTCATCTCGCCAGCCGGCAGATCAATCGCCGGCACATAACAAATCTCTCTGAACTTTATTGCCGCTTCGGTGGCCAGCGGCGCATTATATTTTCGGCCAAGAGTTAAAATTGCCGGCATGTCTTTATACTTCTTGGCAATTTCAATAATTATATTTTCTTGTGCCAGTACTTTTTTCACTAAATTCGGCAATTCCTTGAGCTGTTCGCCAATTCTCTTTCCCATTGTCAAAGACATCTCGCGCTGCCGACCCATAAAAATTGTAAAAAGAGCAGCAACGACAAGCTGCGAAACAAAGGCCTTGGTTGAGGCGACGCTGATCTCTGGCCCGGCATGATTGTAAATACCAAAATCAGTGTCGCGCGCAATCGAACTTCCGACTGCGTTCACTATACCCATAGTAGATATGCCCTTTTCTTTTGCCTCTTTAATAGCCGCCAAAGTATCAGCTGTTTCTCCGGATTGAGAAATGGCCAGAAGCAAATTATTTTTCGTAAAAACCGGTTTGCGGTATCGAAATTCTGAAGCAGCATCTACCTCGGTCGGAATTCCTGCATACTCTTCCAACATATATTCGGTCACGCGGCCGGCAACATTGGCCGTACCGCAGCCAGCGATAATGATCCTTTCAATTTTGCGAAGTGTGTCCTTCGCGTCTTCGATGCCGCCAAGTTTGGCCCGACCCTCATCTAAAATCAGCCGCCCACGAATCGAATTTTCGATAACCTCGGGAATTTCAAAAATCTCCTTATGCATAAAGTGGTCGTGTCCAAGTTTTTCAATTTTTGCCGCATCCCACTCTAAAAGCGACGGCTTACGAGTCGTAGAGTTGCCATCGAGTGTCTCAATTCTAAATCCATCACGCCGAATTTCGGCGATCTCATGATCATCCAGATAAATCACGCTCTTAGTCAGGTGAATAATCGCCGAGGCATCAGAGGCCACCATGTGCTCGCCATCGCCGATACCAATGAGTAGCGGACTACTATTACGCGCGGCAATAATCTTATCCGGTTCAAATTTGCTGACAACGGCAATACCGTAAGTGCCGCGTACGCGCTGCAAAGTTTTTTTAACTGCATCAAAAAAACGCCCGGGACTGCTCGGCTGACCGTTATAATACTTTGCAATCAGATGAGCCAACACTTCAGTATCAGTATCAGATCGAAAATCAACTCCTTCTGAAATTAGTTCATCTTTGAGCTCTTTGTAGTTTTCAATAATCCCGTTATGCACTACCCAAAAATTATTGTCGGTATCTGCATGAGGATGAGCATTGCGTTCGCTAGGTTCACCATGTGTTGCCCAGCGAGTGTGAGCAATACCCAGCCCGGGTCTCAACCAATCAGAACCATTGATTGATTTTTCCAGCTCGGCAACTTTACCAACTGCCCGCTTAACATACACGTTTGTCTTTTCGTCCAGCACAACCACGCCCGAGGAGTCATAACCCCGATACTCCAGTCGCTTAAGCCCGTTAATCAAAATCGGCAGGGCATCTCTTTTACCTATGTAGCCGACAATTCCGCACATGAAAATTTAGTAAAAATTGGGTTGATCACTTTTTAATCCATCAACTATATCACATATTTTATTACAAAAATCATGCGAATAAGTTTCAAGCAGAGAATAGAAAATTCTGCGGGGCGGCCTGTCTGTCGACCAGGCCGCCCCGCAAGTGCTACTTCTGTGGCGCTTAGACGAAGGCGCCGGCCTGGTTGAGGCTGCGGAGGAACGCAAGCCATTCGTCGTCGTACCGCTGGGCGTAGGCGATCGCCTCCTCCGCCAGGTCCATGCGGAAGGAAAGGTCACGCGGGGAACCGCATCGGAGATGGTCGAGGAAACGCCGCCGATGGTCCAGACTCGTGAGCACGTACCTCCCCTCGACTGCGGTCTTGGCTCCACCGCGGATCAGCGTCGGGCCACCCACGTCCATCTTCTCCATGACGGACTTCCCAGCGGCCTCAGCCGTGAGTTCGCCGGAGATGAACTTCTGCTTGGCCTCGGCCACACGTGGCGCGAGCGGGTAGAGGTCGACGCAGACCACGTCGATCCAGCGCCCACCGGTGGCCTCGAGCTCTTCGCGCTGGTCGCGACGGGCCAGGACACCCGCGTGAATCTTGTGGTGCAGCGTCACCACCCGATGATCGAGCATGGGCGGGACTCCAGTGATGTCCTGGACGCGCATCAGCACCCCCTCGGGAATGATGCGAACCTCTTCGTCCGTACCGTCCGGCTTCTTCCTGCCGGTCATGCGCGTATGACGCGCCAGATCCTTGGCAGTTCCGTCCGAGGCCACGATCTGGTTGGCTCCGCCTACCAGAAGCAGGTTCTCGGCGAAACGCCGGATCTCGGTCTTGTCGGCCACAGCAAGGAGAGCAGTCTTGTGCACGTTTCCATCCTCCCTATCTCGCCAGCGGATTGCCAGCGAACACGCTTACCCTACGCCTCCCAAAAACCAGCGTCAAGCAGCAGCAAGCTAACCGACAAAGGCCGCTGCATCTAAATCACAAGCTACTACCGCGCTGCTTCGGCGCGGATTTTTATTGATCAAAGTGGCATAGTCCTGCTTATCCTGCGTATGCAAAACTACTAGTCCGTCCGGTGTATACCCGTGTATTTCAACTGGAATTCCAGCGTATTGCCCGCGAGCACCAATTGGCAAATATTCTAAATGCGGGATTTCGCCAAGCAGCTCCAGAGCCCGAATCGCCCGCTCTCTGGTGGCCTGCAGCAAAACCTCGTCCGGATTTTTCCTGTCCTCTTCAGTTCCAAAAAGCGAATCAAATAAATCATGATCGACATTAAGTAATTTCTGGACAGTAAATTCAACCGGTCGGCTAAACCAAGTTGATCGTTCGCCAATCCCGCTTCTACCAACATGATCAACCTGGGCGCAGACATACAAAAGCCGCCAAAATAATTCTGGAGCATCTTTGTCTCCCTCGAAAACATCTTTACCCAGAGAACGACGCGCCACTCTTTCTTCGTGATTTTCCGGAGAGAGCCGGTCAATAATCCCGCCCTCCCAAAAAACTGCATACAAATCATCCAGCGTCGAATTTGCGCGATCACAAAAAGCATCCAAACAAGCACTATATCGCTCGCTGTATGCCTCAAGAAGCCGTCTTAGGCGGCCAGTATGTGTTTCAACTGTCTGCGAACCAGTAAATTCAAAAGGACTCATAAATAATTTATAGCGCAGAAAAACTGCGCTAACGGCTATCAAATAATTATACAACAGCTTTTCAGAATAACTATCGCTATGCCTCAATCTTCTCAAATAGCACTGCCCCAATAGTCAAAAATATAGCGCCCAGAACCACAAGAACTATGATGTCATGCCCGAGCCCAAAATAGCTCTGGCCGGTAAAAAATGCGCGTAGACCATCGACACCATAGGCCAGCGGATTAAACTTTACAACAATTTTCATGGCCGCCGGCAGCCCGTCAATCGGAAAGAACGCGCCGGACAAAAACAGGCAGGGCATAATAAGAAAATTCATAATCAGCGGAAAGGCCTGCATGTCTCGCATCTTACTCGCGAGCGCTGTGCCAAATGCGGCAAAGAAAATGGCGATGAGCATCATCACGAGAAGTGCCGGGAAAATCTCCCACACGCTTGTTGGCCGGAATCCGATGAGAAGCGCGAGAATAAAAACAGCGATACCCTGAAACACTGCAACCGTTGCTCCCCCCAGTGTTCGCCCAAACATAATGTTAAACCGTGAAACCGGCGCTACGAGTGTTTCTTTCAAAAATCCAAACTGGCGATCCATAATCAATTCAACGCCGGAAAAGACGGCGGTAAACAGAATGCCGCCGGCGATAACACCCGGAGCAAGCATCTGCAGATAATTACTTGTACCCGCTTTTTCAAAAACCGGCCCCAGACCAAACCCAAGTGCAACAAGCAGCAGCACCGGCTGACCAAGCGAACCAATGATGCGCATAGGCGAGCGCCAATATCGCTTTAACTGCCGAAGCCAGAGTACATAGATTGCGGACATAGGGTGTAGTTAGTTGGTTAGTCAGTTGGCTGGTTAGTTGGTCAAAATTAGCGACGGCCGCTCCACATCTGTCTTTGGCGGCGCGCCGCATCAGTGCCACTCGCCTCCTCCTCGCGAATGCCGTGCCCGGTCAACTTCAGAAATGCCTCTTCAAGAGTCGTGGTTTTTGTTTGCGCAATTAACTCTGCCGGTGTGCCCCGAGCAACAATTGCGCCATGATCAATAATCGCGACTTTGTGAGCTGCCCGTTCCACCTCCTCCATGTGGTGCGTCGTAAAAAAGATTGTCATCCCCTCCTGTTCATTGATTTTCTTTATATAACTCCAGATATGGTTACGAGTCTGCGGATCAAGACCAATTGTCGGCTCGTCCAAATATAAAATTTTTGGGTGATGAACGAGCCCGCGCGCAATCTCTAAGCGCCGGCGCATACCGCCGGAAAATGTTTTTACCAAATCATCTTTCCGATCCAAAAGTTCAATCAGCCCGAGCATATCTGTAATCCGTTTGTGCCGTAGCTCTTTTGGCATCCCATACAAAATGCCGTGAAAATCCATGTTTTCCCAGCAAGTCAGTTCGTCGTCAACGCTCGGATCCTGGAAAACAATACCGAATGAGTGGCGCACAGCATCACGCCGTGTCGAGATATCATACCCGGCAACCTTTGCACTGCCGCTTGTCGGCTTCAAAATTGTCGTAAGCATTTTAATCGTCGTTGATTTACCGGCGCCGTTCGGCCCCAGAAATGCAAAAATCTCGCCCGGCTCAACCGAAAACGAGATGTCATTCACCGCTGTGAAATCACCAAACTTCTTAACGAGATTCTCAACTTCTATAATCGGCATGTCATATATACTACCATATTTAATCTTTTTTATTTCAGCATAATGCGGAATAAGGTAACGCGCAAACACGGGGCCGAATTATATTTTTGACAATCCGTTTACGGTGGGCCCTGTCAAAAATATAATTCGGCCCCGTGTTTACATCAGCCGATGAAGCGGCCAGGTCAGCCCCTCCAAAAACTTATCCCCGAGCGGCCGGTCATGCCAACCTTCCTGCTTTATTTCAGTAGCGTTCCTTAGATCTTCTTCAAAATGCTTGCGCAACTCATTTATAAATTTTTTTTCTTTGACGATGAGGGCATCTTCATAATTCAGTAGAAGACTTAAATTATCTAGGTTACAGCTGCCAATCATGCTCCACGCGCCGTCCACAACAATTGTTTTGGCGTGCATCATAGATGGTTCATATTGGAAAATTTGCATGCCGGCCCGTAGGGTCAACCAAAAATAAGAACGGCAGGCCAGGTCAACCAATGGCTGGTCAGAATCCTTGGGAACTATCAATTTTACAATTACGCCGCGCTTACGCGCACGCTTTAACGCTCTAAATAATTTACGATTGGGAATAAAATATGGAGTTGCCAAATATATATATTCTTTGGCATTTTTAATCGCATCTAAGATTGCATAATAAATAAAACGCTGATGCCGTTTCGGTGCATTTGCAAGAAACTGCATGGCGCCTGCCGATGCCGCCGGCTCCAAACTAACCGAGCGTCTGCCTCTTCGAGTCATAATCCACATCTTGTCAAAAGACTGAATCATTTGCGCCACAACGGCGCCGGTAACCATGACATGCGTATCTCTCCATGCAGACATGAAAATACTGATTCCAACACCGCCGGTCCAGCCCTCTGCCTCATCTATCAGCATTAACTTACGGTGATCCCGTAAAAACCAGTTCGAAACTTTATGCGGCAACCATGCTTGTATCTCGTTAAAAAATTGTATCTGCACTCCCGAATTTGAAAGCTCGGTTGAAAGATCAGAAACAAAAAGAGAGTGGCTGCCGACCACATCGGCTAGTAAACGCACCCGCACGCCGGCTTTTGCTTTTTCCATCAAAACAGTGGCGAAGGATCTGCCAATCTCATCATCTTCAAAAATATACTGCTCAATATCAATTGACTTCTGCGCGAGCTTGCAGGCCTTGAGCATCGCATGCTGCGCGGCCTTGCCAGTCAAATAAAATTTCCAGCTTGGTTTCATAAGATTACCTGAAGTATATTCTTGAGTATATCACTGTAACATACAGCCGGCTTCATGCGTCATATCTATTAGACAGTTATCAAGTTAAACAAATCATTATTATGGCGGATGTTATTCACGAAATTCACGAGGGCGACTCCAGCAGCAACGCGCTGATGGTTGTTGTCTTAATTATTGTTATTGCCGTAGCAGGATTTTTGCTCTGGCGCTATCTACCGGCCAAGCAGTCGGAGACTAACCAGCCCGGCGTCAATGTCACTGTGACTTTGCCAAACGGTAGTTCTACGAGCTATTAGCGTAGTGGCGTGCAAGCGTAGCGATAAGTTGCTCTGGCGTATGCACAACCGCCAGCGGATTGCCACGGGCAAGCCGCACCTCATCATGAAATCCCCACGAAACGCCAATTGAAGGCAATCCGATCTGTGCCGCTTGGAGCAAGTCACCAAGCGTATCAGTAACAAAAAAATGTTCATGCGCTGTTTTCGTATCAACGCCCAATAGCCGAAATTTCTCAACCTTACTTTCGGAGGTTTGCCACCCGAGCACGCTCTTAAAATGAGGCAGCAAGTTTTGCTGTGCCAGATACAGACTGATACTTTTTTCGTCTCCACTCGTCACAATATGAAGAGAGTGCTGCGCAGCAAGACCGGAAATAACATGATCAATTCCAGATACTAGGTTATGCATTGGAAGTTCCGCCCGGTACCCGTCATAAAACTTCTTCTTTAAGACAGGGTCATCAAATGATTTAAATTCTGCGCGGCGGGGATGTTCAAAAAGATGCCCATCAAAAAATGATTTATACTCATCAACTGCAACATCAACGCCGTCAAATCGCCGCGTCAAATCACGCAGAAGATCAAAGGTATTCACTATCACCCCGTCAAAATCAAAAATGATCATGCGCAAAATTACTTTTCGTTCTCCCGAATAATTTTTGCGCAGTGGAGCGCTGCCGCCAGCGCCTCGCCGCCTCCATGCACGCGCTGTTGCGCTTGTTCCTGGCTAAAGCAGGCCAAGATGCCAAAACCAATCGGGATGCCATGATCAAGCATCACGCGCAGGACACCCTCGCTTGCCATCTTTGCCACATAATCAAAATGAGCCGTCTCGCCGCGAATGATAGCGCCAAGTGCGAGCAAGGCATCGTATCTTTTCGTCTTGGCCATCGCCTGCAAAATAACGGGTATTTCAACGCTGCCGGCAACATGGCGCACCGTGATATTTTTTGCTGGAATTTTGAACTGCGTTGCAACGCCTTCCGCCGAATCAAGAAGCTGCTTGGTTATGCCTGAATTAAACTGCGCCACAACAATGCCAATGCGATATTTTGACGCATCAAAAATATGGAGTGGTTGATGTGCGACGTTATACTGTGTTCGCGTCATAGTGTTAGTTACTTTGTTTGTGCAGCAATATACCTTGCCAAGATATCAAATTCTAAATTTACGACATCGCCGGCGCCTTTGTGGCCAAGCGTCGTATGCTCCAATGTATACTTCACGAGGGAAATTGTAAATGAGTGTCGTCCTACATCCACAACCGTCAAGCTCACGCCGTCAACAGCGACCGATCCCTTCTCCGCAATTAACTTCTTAAACTTGCGAAGAAACTGAACCTCGTATACTCGTGACTCGCTACTCGCAACTACTTTCACAATCTTCCCAACCGTATCAACATGACCGGTAACAAAGTGTCCGTCAATCTTTTCACCCAATATGAGCGACAGCTCAAGATTTACCTGCTTAGGGATGACAATTCCGAAAGTTGTCTTGCTTAGCGTCTCCGGCATCATCCGACACTGATAATACGCTTTACTTACCTTCTCAACCGACAGACAAACGCCGTCAGTTGCGATTGACTGCCCGGCCTTTATTTTCCAGCCGCCCGGCGTTGCAATATACAAAATCAAACCACCACCGCGCCGCTCCGCATTTTTTATCTGTGCAACTTTTTGAACGATGCCTGTAAACATGAAACTATTAATTTTCAATTTCTAAGTTTCAATTTTCAAACAATGTGTTAATTTCAAAATTCCTAAATTGGAAATTGTTTAAAAATTAAAAATTGAGAATTAAAAATTTATGCCTTAGAAGTCTATCTGCTTCTCAGGAATCCCGAGTGTCTTAGCATAGTCATACGCCTTCTGTCGTTTATCAATCTCTTTTGGCGTGAAATGAAAAATCTTGCCAGGGAAAATCACATAATTATCAAACTCGTATTTTATATCTGCGTACCAATGGCTCGGTTTAATCAGCCGAGAAAGCTCGTCAACCACGGCCCCGACGAGCTCATCCTGCACTGTAAATGTAACAATGGTGACATTTTTCTCCTGACCAGCAAGTGCGTCAACCAGCTGCGCGTGCTCGCGCTTTATATTTTCAACAAAATGAAATACTGATTCATCGTGCAGACTTTCGGCAATTACCGTTCCGGTATAAATCATAATGTTTGTCATTCATCCTCCCCTTCTGTCATTCCGGACAGCAGATCCGGAATCCAGGATTTTGAATTTCTTGATTTTATTTCTCTTTATTAGCTTTCTGCCAATCTCCTCCATTGAAACGATTGCGCAGCGACTTCAAGTGCCAATCGTTCGGATCTGCTTTGTGAATCTGCTCAAAGAGCGCGCGGGCGGTTTTAGTAAACATCTTTGGCACAACGCCCGCACGACGCTTTGCTAAATGTTTCTTGTGCATTGTAGCGCCGGCGACAATAACCTCGCGAAACTCCACATCAGCATCAATCAAATCCGCGTCTTTGACAATTTTTGATTCAATTGACTTGCGATCATGATACTCTTTCAGCAATGGTATCGCCTCTTCGTACAGCACAGTGCCGCTAAAAATATCCTCGGTTGCCATCTCCTCGTCGCGCTGCACATACTGCCGCTGAATGTGGTCTACATCCGTACACCGACTCTCCGGCAAGTCATGCAGCAGCGCCATTTTTAAAATCTTCTCATGATTCCCCTTTTTCTCCTGCTTCGCAATCATGAGGGCATACAATGCAACGCGAAAACTATGCTCGGCGTGATTAGCCGTGTCCGGCCCCAGCCAATGCTTCCAGGCACGATCAAAATGCCGAAATGCGCTGATTTCAAAAAGCAATTGAATATCACGATCTTTCATAGTATTACCCTAACACATCCGGTTACTTTTCAAAACTCTTGAGTGCTAATTCGTGCGAATAAGCACCCAAGACAAAAATCAAATGGCCAAGCTGTCTCCGCTAGAGAAGCGAAAGAGCGTGCTTAGTAACAGTATTCTGGACAGGAACTAACCGATAGTATGCCAACAAATCAATTTGATCTCTTTCGACAATACCAGCAGCGCGCAAAACTGCCAGATGCCTCGATGTAGACTTGAACGAAAGCTCAATCTCTTTAGCGATCTGCCCCACCGAATGTTCTCTGCCGGCTTTTAGATATTTTAAAATCGCGAGTCGCCGCCTGTTTGCAAGAGCTTTGTAGCTTTTCTCCAATTCCCTCATATTTTAATCCTACCACGAATCTTTACTTGGCTGCTAATTCGTGCGAATAAGCACTCAAGTAAAGATTAAGTGCGGGCATTGAGAATTTTTTTCAGCTTCAGAAGGGCTTTTGTGCGCGAGCCAAATTTGATTTTCTCTGCAACGCCAAGCTGCGCCGTTGTTTTTGTATAGCCCTTGGGAATAAAAATCGTGTCAAAACCAAAGCCCTCGCTACCTTTCACTTTCTTAGCAACTGTTCCGTCTGTCACGCCTTCAGCGTAAAAGAAAGTTTTGCCGTCAAAAAATCCGTACGCAACAATCCAGCGAACACTCCTATCTGGTTTTGAAAGCATATCCGCCACTCCCTGCGACCCAATGCCCTCCTCAAACCACTTGATAAGCGGGCCGGGCAATCCATTTAACTGCTTTATGGCAAACGAAACATCCTCGGCAATAACCGGCTGCTTAAGCTGCGCGTATGCTCCTCGCACTTTATGCTCAACGATTGCCCGCAGATCAACCGACTGCAACTCGTCTAAATTCAATTTGACCCGCTTTATTGTAGTACCCAGAACCGCCGCGGCCTCCCGCGCCTTACCGTCGTTTGAAGTGACGAAAATAAGTTGTTTCATAAAATCTTAATCCATTGAGCAAAAATTCCTTTTATTTCAGCAAGTTGTCCAAAATCGCAAAAAGTATGCGGGCCATTTTTTATAATATGCAATTCTTTTCTACCAGGAAGTGCCTTATAAAAAATCTCTTGATGCTCTGCGGGTGCAATCCCATCATTCTCGCCGGTAATCAACAGAACCGGCATCGTCAATCTATCCACATTCTGCAAGAGATCATATTTTAGAATATCCTCTTTAAATGGGCTCCACTTAAGTCTTTTCACGAGGCCAGGCGTGGATTCACTAGAAGCAATTCTCCACCCTGTACGCTCCCACTCTACATACTCTGCAGGACGACTTTTCTTTTCGGCTTCGATCCATAGAGCACCGGAGACAATAGTTGAAACGGGTGCCAATCCTTTAACCAAAGCTGGATTTTTTTCAGCAAATAAGGCGCCAGAAATTGCCCCCAGACTGTGACCACAAAGACAAAACGGTTCAATATACCATTCTTGAGTTTTTGCCCACTTAATAACATCTTCTAAATCCTCGAAAGAATTAGTTAGAGTAGCATCTTCATATTTCCCATCACTTTCACCGAACGTATTGGTACTATCAAAACGAACTGCAGTATATCCATACTCAATAAATGCTTGCGCAAATGCGTCAAGATGT
Source organism: Candidatus Harrisonbacteria bacterium (assembly GCA_023255625.1). GTDB lineage: Bacteria > Patescibacteriota > Minisyncoccia > UBA6257 > 1-14-0-10-44-23 > JAHFLF01. The sequence continues at coordinate 26,540 of JAHFLF010000005.1, read as the reverse complement.
GGACGCTCTTTAATACCACTAAGTCCATGCATAATAAAAAACTAAGCCCGTTGGATGCTCTGGTTTTTCTATAAGAACAGAGATCTTCTGCCCCTTCCGATTTTTAATGAATAATTTATCGGCCATACTTTTTTAGCCACATCTTTTTGAAAAACGGCATTGTCAGTGTTGAGAGCAAAAATCCAACTGCTGGGACGATTGCGTTTAGCCAAGGCCGCCCGATACCAATCGCCCACATATAAATCCCAATCGCCAGATAGGTAAAAAGCATCAATAAGGCGCGCCGGGTCCAACTCGTTTCCCAATCCTTGTCTGCCTCCACCCGTGCATTCCGCTCTTCAATTTTTTGCAGCCGCTCTTCTATACTCATATGCTAATGTGCCCCTGCCGCAACTAGTTTATCAAAAAAATCTTTATCATGAAGACGCAAAAACTCAAGCAGCTTTCCGAATACCGGCGCGGTTGAGAGTCCATGGGATTTTGCAAAAGCCATAATTTTGTTCACTGCCTCCTGCATCTGTGACTCATCTGAAACCATGAGCTCTATCTCGCTTATTGTATAGCCAAAATCCATGACATCCATATCAATCGTGAATCCGTCTTTTATATACTTCCGGCGCGTCGTCTTGATAGTCGAAAACGGTGCATACCCAGCAGTCTTCAAGGCATCACGCAATGAACCGGGCCCTGCCAGCCCCAGCGCCTTACTAATCTCCTCATCAGTTTCCAACTCCTTATACTGATTAACAACCTGGTCCTTCCATTCCCCTGCATACGAGGCAACCTTTAATTCAAACCTTCCATTGCGGTCTCGTAGCCATGAATCCCTAAGTGAAAGTCTCCGGTCAGGCAAGTCGTAATATGAATCAACCATAACAACCTCCTTCACAAATGTCGCGCCATCTAATACGCGCCTTGCATCCTCCTCGCTCATTGCAAATTTTTTCTCAACTTCAATCATAATGCATTATTTCTCTTTACTAAACAATTGAATGTACTCCTGCATACCCTTCAACCATCCACCAGTTAAATAATTTTCTGGCTTAGGGTCAGTAGCTGAAATCCACTCATATTTTTCATGATTTTCCCCGAGCGCAATCGGGCCTCCTTGATACTCCGCATCGTAACCGATTGCAAAAATCCTCCTTTTCTCGCGCGTGCCGTCAGCTAAAATCTCGTTGCGCTCATGCCGCATATACACAGCGGGAGCTCCCAACTTAAAGGCACATTCAACTCCCAACTCTTCTTTCATTTTGCGTGCAATAACCTGATCTAATGGCACTTCAAAGTCACCTTCACGCAACCGCCCGCCGGGTATATCCCAGTCACCGAATCTATCTTTTGTCAGCAGCACATTGCCCTTCGCATCACGAAGGAAAACTTTAAGGGCAACAAAATAAAGATCTTTATTTTCCATGGTCTATTTTTTACTGAAAAACTTTTTTATGACTGGCACCTCATGAATAATTTGGGAATGCAGCGGCGTGGGTAACGCATCTATCGGAAACCAGCCAATCTCGTCAATTTTATCCGGCTCGCCAATGCGAACTGTTTTTGGATCAACGAGCGCGCAATGGATATTATTCATCCAATGCGTCTTTTTGCCTTCGTGGGTCCGAATCATATTCTGCGTTGCCACATAGTCAATTTTGAGCGGCTTCGTGCAATACTCCTCCATAAGTTCGCGAGTTACGGCATCATCAAACGATTCGCCGAATTCCATAGAACCACCGCCGCACTCCCAGCGGCCCTGCTCATCTTTACATTTTTGACTGCGTTTACTAAAAAGAATATTGCCATTGCCGTCGTGGCACCAGAAAACAACATTCACCCCGATGTAATCAATTCCCTTCTTCAGTTCCATAAACTAAAATCCCTCCCACTCACTGTTTTTAATATTTGCCTGTCGTAAAATCTCTGCCACAAGATGCTTAGAAATATCACCGTGATGTGGATTTGGAATATGCAGCTTGAAAGTACCTTTAACCATAAACAAATGCCGACCCCCGGAATACGGTCCGTCAAAACCAAGCGCGCGAAATCTCTGAACTAATTTTCTCCACGAAATATTTTTAGGCATTGCGAACAAGCGAACGCCGATCAACTCTCAAGCGAAAACCCGGCACCCGCTCATGCTGCCGAACTTTGAGTAGCAGCCACTCCTCAAGCACCTCTCTAAGCTCGATTTGGCATGCGGCGCGTGTTTTTGCGATCGCCCACACACCGGGCAATCCAACAACTGAACCAAAATAATTTCCGTCTTTGAGGAGCTTATATCGTGCCTTATTAAGCGTTTTTAGTAAGAATTCAGTCAGCATATTTTTAGTATATACCAAAAGATAAGACCATTCAATCTGTTAAAAACTTAGCTCCTCAAATCCAGTTTCTGGATCTTTTACCCGTTTATACTCAACATAATCAAAAACTAACACGACAAATTCAACCGTTGTTCTGACGATACACCCTTCTTTCAAATGCCCACCGTAGACTTTGCCGTCCACATCTGACGCGGTCATGTGGATATGATTACCGTTTACAGAAACGGTACCGGTTATGGAGGTTATCTCAAACTCACCCGGCCACTCACGCACAATTTTTGCGCCAGCCATGCGCAGTCGCAGCGGCTCAAGCGACCCAACCGCGCAGACAATGACGCCGGCCTTAATATTCTCATCTTTAACAAATTTTTCTGTTTCTGTCCGAAAATCTTGGCCTTTCAGAAATCGTTTAGTGATTTGACGCATGCTGCAAGCATATCATCGCATTTTAAATTCTGCCACCTGCCCCGTGGCAAGCCGCGGGGCAGGTGGAATTGTGCTACTGCAACTTCTCCTTCTGGACGGCGGCGGCGATGCCAACGAGCGTCCTTGCCACGAAGGTACGCATGTCCTGCTTCGTGATGCCGGTGTCGCACGTGAGTCGTCCGCTGAAGAAGTGTTCCGGAACGCTCGCGAGAAACCACATGACGCAGTTCTGGACGAGCATGCCGAGAGTACCGACCAGACCAGCGAGAGCCTTGGCCCGGCCCTCATTCTCGGTGTACTCTCGACTTCCGTTGCACCGGTATCCGCCGCCGATTGCGGAAACAAGGGAAGCCATGAGGGCGACATGCGCGGGAGAGAGACTCGGATCCGAAGCCCAGAAGGTCATGCTCTCGCCGAACTGCGCTGCAGTGTTCGGCAGCATTCGAACCACCGCCTGGTGAGTGAGCAGCTTCTGGACGTAGCCGATGGAGCACCACTCCATGAGTGAGATCACGAGCGCTCCCTCGGGCACCCTGCCCTTCATCTTCTCGAGCGTCTCGACCATCCCCTCCCTACCGTCTCTGCAGAAGTCCAGAATGATGAGCCCGTCCTGATCATCGGGGATCGCGTTGTCGCAGACGGCGCAGTGGAAGTGAACTGCCCAGCTCTCCGCGCAACCGATGGTCTCGCGAACCGAATCGCCGATGCTGATCCTGTTGGGATTGATGAACTTCGCACCGACGAGCCCCTCCAGAACCGCGATCACGCGGCGCGAAGGACCGACGACCAACACATCTTTCTCGAACATATTCTCTACCCCCAGAAAAAGTTTTCGGAGTACCCAAACCACGCGTTTGAGTGCTCCGGAAAATCCACAAACATGAACTTGATGGGAAAACTCAAAAAACACAAATCCCTCCCCGCTAGAAGCGGTACTCCCTTTAGCAAAGGGAGAATAAAAAAACCGCCGAAAGTAGCGGGGTTTTGAATATCGCATCGTCAGTATGCAAAACACGCCACTAGCTATGAGTGCGCGTAGACGAGCAGGTTATTTCACAAAAAATCAAAAACATAATGAGTTGTACATAATACAACGAGCCAGAAAAAAATCTGTTTCAATCTATACCTACTTACAAAATAATTCTATCCACCTTGGTGCGCCCTTCAAAAAAAGCGTGGCATCCTTTTCAAAATCTCTTTTTAGCTCGCTCGGCACAAACCACTTGATTGCCATGACTTCTTTTGGCTCGGGCTTAAAATATTCAATCTGCTTATCAACAACAAGCGAGTACCACTGCAACCAGTACTGATGCATACCCGACATGCGAACCTTTGGGCCAATCATGGGCTGCACATCTTTAAGCCCCAACTCCTCAAAAGCCTCTTTCACAATATTTGAGTCGTAGGTCTCGCCCTCCTCTACTGTGCCAGCAACCGCCGGACCCCACCTTCCTGGGTCGTTCTTTTTGTTCATTGACCGCTGCGCGAGGAGAATATCTCCCTTGCTATTTGTAATCCACAGCCCCATAACACGATAAATATCCGAAAGCTCTATCTCATCACGATTTTTGTAACCTACCACTTTGTCATTCTCATCAACGATGATGGTGCGAACTATACCACCAATAATTTTCTTACAATTCTTGTTGCCGCAATTACACTGCATACTGCCCTCCATGCCCTCACTGTAATCTGCAGTTATCTCCTCGCCTACTTTAATATCACGCAGAGCATATGCATCATGATCTTTTTCAGTAACATTCGGGTCGCAGGAATGGTTCACAAAACAGGCGGGCGGCTGCATTAATTCATACACACCCTCACCTCTTTTCTCAAGCCGATCCTGCTCCTCTGCACTTAATGACGCAACCTCTGCTGCAAAGACTTTTCTACCAACAGGATAAACATATACTCGTTCTCCGATTTTAAAATCACGAGTCGTAAAAAGCCCAAATGCATGAATCTTGGAAGGTTTTCTTTCTAACCCGTTATTCCCCATAGTATTTTTATACCTTCTCCCCGTCAAAATACTCACATCCTTCAACGCCAATCTTTGCGTTGTGAATTACTTTCGCCGGAAAAAATAATTCATCGCCTGCTTTAAGCGAATACTCCTTACCTTGCATATTCACAAGCATGCTGCCTTTAAATATATATATAACCTGGTCTTTCTCGTGGTCATGGTCAGCAAAAAATTCATGTGGCGGATCGTTATACTCAACGATCTTCTCGTATCCCGCTGCTACTAATCGCTTTTTAATTTCGTCTTTACTGTCCATGGCACTTTTTATATTTCTTCCCACTTCCACACCGGCACGGATCATTTCTGCCGACTTTGGCGTGGGCGGCATGCGCTAAGTTGCCAGAGACATTGGCGTCGCCCTGCGCAACTGGAGCAGCAAGATTTTCTACTATTTTCATCGAACCAACGGGAGTTGCCTGCCGCACAGTTTGCGTTGCAAGCTGCTGCTGTTCAATCTTTTCTTTATTTGCCGCGAGCCACTCGTCAAAATTTGCGAGCATCTGCTGATACAATTCATGCCCCTCGCGGCGGTACTCAACCAGCGGGTCGTGTTGGCCAACCGCACGCAAACGCACTGAATCTTGGAGCTGCTCCATGTCTTCGAGATGGTTCATCCAAAGGGTGTCGAGCATACCTAAAATCGGCGTCAGCGATTTTTGCATTAACAAATCTTGGCGTTTTTTGTAAATCGCCAGCCGCTGCTTATTCAGCACATCGTCATAATCAAGCAGGTGTTTACGGGCATCAAAGTTATGCCCCTCAACTTTTGATTGCGCCTGCTCAATTGCCTTGCTCAAAATTCCCGCCTGAATCGGCATATCTTCTGGAATATTTAACCGCTCCATCATTGAACGGATGCGATCGCCGCCGAACACACGCACCAGATCATCCTCGACCGACAAGAAGAATTGCGATGAACCCGGGTCGCCCTGACGCCCGGCGCGACCGCGCAGCTGGTTATCAATACGGCGACTTTCGTGCCGTTCTGTCCCTATAACATGCAAACCACCGGCTTCTTTTACCTTCTGCTGATCCAAAATCGAAGACGGGTTACCACCCAAAACAATGTCCACGCCGCGGCCGGCCATATTGGTCGCCACCGTAATCCCGCCTGGCCGACCGGCCTGCGCGATTATCGATCCTTCGCGCTCGTTATTTTTGGCATTTAAAACCTCGTGCGGCAAACCGGCCTGCGCTAGCCGCCGGCCCAACTCTTCATTTTTTTCAATCGAAACCGTACCGATCAAAATCGGCTGACCTTTTTCATGACGGGCTTTAATATCGGCGATAATCGCGTTGTACTTTGCATCAATCGACTTATAAATAAAATCTTTCTCGTCATTGCGCACCATCGGCCGGTGCGTCGGAATACTGACTACCTCTAATCCATAAACCTTGTGAAACTCCTCGGCGGATGTTTGCGCCGTACCGGTCATTCCGGCTAATCGTTTATATAAACGGAAATAATTTTGAATTGAAATCTGCGCATATGTCCGACTCTCCTCACGCACACTCACGCCCTCTTTGGCTTCAATCGCCTGGTGAAGCCCACCATTGTACCGACGGCCATGCATCATCCGGCCGGTGAACTGGTCGACGATAATCACCTGACCGTCCTTAATCACATAATCGCGATCGCGCAGATACAATCCGTGAGCGCGCAAACACTCCTGCAAATAATGCGTGAGCCGGATATTCTCCGCCGCATAAATATTTTTGATGCCGGAGAGCTCCTCAACTTTATCAATGCCCTCCTGCGTAATGCTGACAGACTTTAATTTTTCATCAATAGTATAATGTTTTTCTTTCTCGAGCCGGCCAACGATCCGATCAAAATTCTTGTACGCTTGGCTGCTCTCCTCGTCTGGCGCGGCGATAATCAGCGGCGTGCGCGCCTCGTCAATCAAAATCGAGTCTACCTCGTCGATAAGCGCCATATATGGAACGCGCTGAACCTGATGCTCCTCACTGGCCACTAAATTATCCCGCAAATAATCAAAACCAAACTCATGATTTGTGCCATGCGTGATGTCGGCAGCATAGGCCTCTTTACGCGAGCAAGGCCGCAAAAATTCTGTCTGTACTAAAAATGCCCCGGTTGTATCTCGTTCTTTGTCTATCATTGAGCCCTCACCGCTATCCGCCGCCGGAATCTTAAAAGCAGGATCATACATAAGCGCCCCATTATGAACCAGGCACGCAACCTTAAGCCCCAGCATCTGATACACCTGGCCCATCCAAACCGTGTCGCGCTTGGCCAAATATTCGTTGACCGTTACCACATGCATACCCTTGCCAACCAAAGCATTCAAATAGGTCGGCAAAGTCGCCACAAGCGTCTTACCCTCACCGGTACGCATCTCGGCGATCGAGCCAAAATGTAAAGCATAACCGCCCATCAGCTGGACATCGTAATGCCGCTGCCCGAGCGTACGACGAGCAGCTTCTCGTACAAGCGCAAAACCACGCGGCAAAAGCTCGTCTAATTTTTCACGCTTTTTCTCATCAGGAACATCTGCAAGCAAAATTTGCAGCTTTTTACTTTCTGCTTTTAAGTCTGCGTCCGAGAGCGCCTTAATCTCTGGTTCAAGAGCGCCAATCTGCGCAACGACCGGCTTGAATTGCTTTTCAATTGAGGATTTTCCGAATATTTTCCACATAGATCTACGAATAACGAATTAGTTACGAAAGTACGAATAAGACTTGCATCTTACCTGAAAATCCTGATTTTTGCTAGAGCTATTGATTTTTTATATAATATGTGCTGTAATATATTCACACACCCAAGGTGGTGTTGGGGCGGAATAGGCCGCCCCATCTCCCAAGGAGGAGAGAATGGCGACGTGGGCTACAAAGGACATGCTGGCAGTTGAAGGGGCTCGCCTGGCGCTCGTTGCGCTTACGGTGGGTCATCTGGTGAGTCAGGTCAAGTGGGGGCACTGCGACTCGACTCAAAGGTGCTTCGAGGGTCGTACCGATCTCGACCAGAAGTTCCGAGCGATGGTCACCTACCGATGGGACCATCTGCGCGAGGATGGCTTCAACATCGAGAAGGTGGTGCTGGTGCTGACGCTGATCAAGCCGGTCGGTGGCGGTCCGGACCAGGATCACATCCTGGTCTTCAGCTACAGCTCCGACACGGGTTTTACGCGGGAAGAACCGCGCGTCACACCCGTGTTCACCTTCCGCTGCATGAAGGGATGCGAAGGGTTCGCTCCCGTCAACACCTGGCAGGAGACGCAACTCCTGGCGGACTGTCTGCGGATGGGGCGGATCGAACAGGAAATGCTCCATGAGCACGACTGCCCTGCGTGCCTGAACTACGAAGGTCGGAGCTGCTACCCGATCATCTGCGCCGATGATCACAGCAACCCCGCACCTGCGGGAACCGAGACCGCAGAGAGGGCCATGGACTGGGCGATCCGGACGGGCGGGAAAGAGCCCTTCTTCGTCCAGTGGAACGATTGTCCCACCTGCACGGCAGAGAGCATCAGGTCGGCCGAGATCGCCGACCAAGTCGCGCAGGAGGAAGAAGGACTTCGAGAAGAGCAGCTCGAATCCCTACAGGACGACGCCGAACGGCGTCGCTGATCCTGCAGATGAACAGCGAGAGGCCCGGGTGGATCTTCCACCCGGGCCTCGTCGATTTTTGAGAGTAAACGCAGGGAAAGCGCAACAAATAATCGGTTTGCCGCTAGGCGGCACTCTCGCAGGCCCGAAGAGGGCCGAGAGCAGGCGCTTTTTCAGCAGAAAAAGACAGCCGGTGCCGATCTGCGGCAAACCGATTATTTGTTCCTCCACCACAAAATCTTCTGCGCAGACCTTACTGCAGAACGGCTCATGTGCGCCACATGGCGGGCCGCCTTGCCCGTCCAGCCGCCTTTTTCCTTAAACTTTTCTATATCTCTTTCAAGCATTGACCGCACCTTATCAATCGATACCCGTGCATCAAAATCGTGATCTTTAGCCCGTAGCCGGCGGCCAGGAAGATTTACATGCGCCTCTGCATAAAATACATCTCCTTTATGATGATGCTTACTCATTCGCGAAACCTCTACCTCGCAAAGAAGCTCTCCGTTATTTTCAAACCGCTGCAAAAATTTTTCTAGTCCGCCAATTTTATCATCAATATAGACTTTCAGCGGTTCGGTTAATTCCAAATCTTTTGTCCTGATGATAATTTTCATATACTTTAAATCTTAAATGATGATACTCAATACTACATACTACGCTGAATCATACAAAATATTACGCAAAATAGAAAGCCGCCTCTAACTAAGCGACCGATACACTGCTCCGCTCTGAACTATTCCTATCAGCATAGCATTAATCAGCAAACTACTGCCACCATAGCTTAAAAACGGAAAGGTGATGCCAATCACCGGGAAAATTCCAAGCGCCGAACCGACATTGATCGCAACTTGTATCAAAAACATAATCGTGGTGCCCAGACAAAGAAAACGATAAAAATTACTTTCAGCATGAAAACCAATTTTGATAATCCTAACCAGCGCCAAACCAAGCAGAATTAGCACAAGTGTACCGCCAAGGAGTCCCCACTCTTCAGTAATCGAGGCAAAAATATAATCTGTGCCTGGCTCCGGCAAAAAGCCAAGTTGCACCTGCGTCCCCTGGCCGAATCCTTTACCAAACCAGCCGCCGGAACCAACCGCAACCTTAGACTGAATCGTGCTGTAATTAACGCCGAGCGGATCATAAGTCGCATCGAAAAGCCCGATGACGCGCTGTTTTTGATAAGTTTTTAAAACTGTAAACCAGCCCGCCGTAACTACTACTGCCACAATTAAAAATCCTGTTACGATATGTTTCCACGGCAGGCCGGAAACAATTAGAAAACCCGCCCAGATACAAAAGAGTACGACCACTGTACCCATATCCGGCTGTAAAAAAACAAAGATGGCTGGAATTAAAAAATAAACAAATGGCCGGAAAATATTAGAAAGACGGGCAATGCCAACATGGCGTTTGCTGAAAAAATAGGCGAAAAAAATTATTAAGGCGACTTTCACGAATTCGGAAACTTGAAACTGAATCGGGCCGAGCACCAGCCAGGCCCGCGTATTTCGAATTTCTGGTGCGAAAAAATAGGCGAGGATCAGCAGGAAAACCGAAAGGAGATAAATACAGGCAATAATCCAGCGATAAGCCACCAGTCCGCGCCAGTCAATATGCGCAAAGATGAAAATAACCAAAATTGCGATTGTCGCCCAGGCCAGCTGTTGAATGAATAGTTGGCGCGAAATACTCAAAAGCATGACTAAGCTGGCGCCAATCATGCCAAAAATAGCGGCATTGAGCCACCAATCCTGCCGCTTGAAAAGAGTGAAGGTCTGCATCGGAAAAGTTTATAGTTTATAGTTTATAGTTTATAGTTTATAGTCAAAAAACACAAAGCGGAAACCTTAAAATACTATGTTACAGCGTACTAGTACGCTGTAACATAGCTAGATTATGAAATTGAAAGAGAAGCTGAAGAACTCTTAGATTTCTTTACCGCAATCCTTACAAACAAACGGGCCATGCTCTGACAAAAGCTGAAATCGCGGGCCAACATAACCGTCTCGGCTTACATGATCATAAAACATTTCAACCGGCCGAATCCAAATCGGATGCTCGCCATATTCCTTGTCGTGATACAACCCCTGATACGCAACCAGCTCCTGCAAATTTTCAGTATGAAAACCAACGCCGATTACTTTATATCGATTCCCTTTAAAATGCTGATATAATCCGGGTTTGATCTGCATAGAATATGGAGCAAGGATTATGATTAGCGTTCACCATCGACAACCACGCGTGGCAAAGAAGAAGAGCCGGCGGAAAAACCAGCTGGCAGCGGAAGCACGACCTGGAAAGACCGCTCCTCAAAAGCGATAACATCATTGACGACCGTTTTAGAGGCAGTCTGAATTTTTCCGGCTGCATCTTCGAAAAGCACATTCACGGTAACGCGCCTCATTTGATACGGATTATCATTTTTGACCAAACCATTCACCACTATTCGGTCAGCGGTTACAATCGTCTTAATCTCTCGAATCGGCAGTTGTGGTTTAGCAAACACATCGGCCGTTCGCCAAGCAATCGCTTCGCCGGATTGCACCGCCGAGCCGCCGGTAATCTCGCTGAACGGAATCGGAACATTAACCGCGATTCGATATTTAACTTCAGAGGGATACATCGGCAGATCAACTCTTTCCGAATATGCAATTTGCTTAGGATTTGACTTGAAAATCGTCAGATCATAGGTCAACTTTGGAGTGCCGTAAGTTGAATTTGGATTGCGCAATTCAACGACAGCCATTGAGTGCGCGCTATCAATACCGGAGAGAATCTGCACCGGCAAAATTTGCAGCGGCGGCAGCCGTTTTATTTCGCAGCCGACACAAAATTGTCCGCCGCAATCTGTTTCAACCTCATCGCGGTTTTTCAAATTGTCAGTGCAACTTGGCGCCGGTTTGACAAAAACGGCCCAAAAACCGAAAAATATACCCGCCCATACGCAAGCATAGAATAGACCATAGACGACCTGTTTCTGAGTCCTTTTCATAAAGTGATTATAGCATCACGCAACCTGCTAAAGGAACCGGTTCAGAAAGAAAACTACGAGCCCGAGCGAAACGCCAATTATGGAGACAATCCAAAAACGCATCGTTACTTTAGTCTCGTGCCACCCACGCGCCTCGAAATGATGATGGATTGGACTGGACAGGAAAATCTTCTTCCCGCGAAATTTTTTAGAGAATAACTGCAGAATAACTGATCCGGATTCTATGATAAAAATCGGGACGAAAAAAGGCAGGAGCAATGCAGTGTCGGTGAGCATGGCAATCACGCCGATTGTTATCCCCAGCGACATGCTGCCATTATCGCCCATAAAAAATCGCGCCGGGTAAACATTAAACCACAGAAATGCTAGAAGCGCGCCGATAACCACGCCGCCCAGAGTAGCCAGATCAAAACGACCTAAAACAAAGGCCACAACTGTCAAGGCGCCAAAGGCAAATAAAGAGACGCCGCCGGCCAGCCCGTCCAGTCCGTCGGTTTCGTTGGCGGAAAAAGCGCTGGCGACAATCACAAAAATAAAAATCGGAATGTACCACCAGCCGATAGTAAAAGTACCGACGAGGGGCACGGAAATAACATTCCAGTCCAGCTTAAAGTAAAACCAAAGTGCGCCGGCCAGCGCGATCAAAATATGCCCGATAAAACGGTAACGCATTGAGAGCCCCCCGCCGCGAGGCCCGATCCGGCGGGCGTTTAAGATATCGTCGAGCAGTCCAACCGCCGCCGCGATGAACATCGCGAAAAGTGGCAAATAAGTTTGGGCGCGATCCACAAAATTCAAGTAACTGAAAAAACCTTCAAAAATTCCGGAAAGAACGAAAAGAATAATCGCCAGCGACAGCACAGTGCCCCAGATAATAATGCCGCCCATATTCGGCGTACCGGCTTTACCGGCATGCAGTTTTGCAAAAACCGGCGCCTGTTCCGCAGACCGAATCTGCTTCTTAACTCCGTATTTGTCGATGATTTTAAGAACAAGAGGCGTGATAGCCATCGCCACAACGAATCCGAGCATAGTCAGCCCGATGACTCTAACTGCCTGAAAAACAATCGTCGCGGCCATATTTAGGGTAATTTCTGAACTTTCAACCATTCATAAAGTTTGCTGGTCTCACCAAAACGATCTTCAGTGCCAAGCACAATAATCAGATATTTTTTACCGGCGTATTCAAACACAGTAATAAGATTCTGGCCGGCTTCAGTCGTAAATCCGGTTTTTCCGCCCAGAAAATCTTTTTGCCCGGCAAATTGATTAATATTTACCAGAGTCCGCTTCGACCACTTAACTCGTTCTAAGATTGTCGTTGATTTTTGCCGGGTTGTATCAAATAATTCAGGATGCAAGGCAAGGACGCGATCAACTAAAATAGCTAAGTCGCCGACAACTGACTGATTGACCATCGACAGTCCGCTCGGATCGCCAAAATAAGTCTCCGGCATACCGAAACTGCGCGCCCGCTGCTGCATCAGCGCAGTAAATAAGGCGGTCTTATTGATCGCTTTTTCGTAAGCATCCTTGCCAAGCTGCCGACTGTCATAGGCCTGCGCCAGCGCTACCGCCGCATCGTTACTGGAAACGACCAGCATAGCCCGAATTAAATCGTTCACGCTATACTTTTCACCGGCTTTCAAATTGCCGGAGTCCCCCTCCGTATCGGCCGCCTCCTGCGAAATATCAACAATCGTAGCCGGGCCAAGCTCATCCATCGCAACCATTGCGGTCATGAGTTTAGTAATCGAGGCAATCGGCCAACGAGCCCTTGGCCGATATGTAAAGATAGAATTTTGCGCTCCAAGTTCTTTAACAAGAGCGGCTGTAACATGAATGTCTGGCAGTCCACGATCAGTCGGCAGCGGATCATCAAATTGAATCCGGGCACTGGCCAACCCGCTTTCGGTCAGCGAATGACTTGGATCGGCAATACCCGCCGCTACAGTTTTTTGATTTTCACCGCCGCCTCGGACGGCAAGGATAATCACCGCTAAAACAACTACAGCGAAAACGCCCAGCAGACGCCGGATAGAAAATCCTTGCGCCGAAGTGGCTCGGACAAAACGATTCTGTCCGAGCGCATGTCGAATCTCTTGCGCCACCTGTTGTATCTGTTTGTGACCGTTCATAGAAAAAATTAACTGCCCGCTACAGCATTGGCTGATGTCGACTGCTCCGAAACCGGCTCAACCACTGACGGCTGTTTGATTTTCGACGCCACCTCTCTTAGCCGATTGTAATCCGGCAATTCTTCGACGCGGGCAACACCTAAAGAGCGGATCAAATCAGCGCTAGGACTATAAATATATGCATTGGCCCGCTGCGAATCTTGTTCTCGATTAATTAAACCGCGCAGCGCCAGTGCGCGTACAGTATAACTCGAATTCACGCCGCGGATATAGTCTATCTCGGCTCGCGAAACCGGAGCCGCGTAAGTAATGATGGCCAGCGTTTCTAGCGATGCGGGCGTCAGAGATTCATTCATTTCTTGCTTCAAAACCGTCTGTAGCAAGTTTGCATGCTCGCTGCGGGTGACCAATTGAAATGAGCCGTCGTGCGACAGGAGCGTCAGCCCGCTAGCCCGCTGCTCTAACTGTTCGCACAGAGATGCTGCCGCTGTTTCTACTTCATCTTTTTTCACCCCCAAAACATCGGCGGCTTTTTTAGCCAAAAGCAGGTCTCCATAAACAAATAAAAGCGCCTCAAGGCGAGCTACAAGACTATTCTGATCTTTTGATAACGGCTCCATTCCCATACAGTAGCAGAAAAAACGGCCCGCGTCATTCGCTTTCTGCGGACACAGCCGCAGAAACGGTTATCTCGCCAAACTGATCCTCCTGACTGACCTCGGCTAACCGACCGGCCAGTAAATGCAAAACGGCCAAAAAAAGAACAATCACCTCCTGCTTTTGCTCTTTGGTAACTCTACCTTGAATCGTAAAACTCATCTGCTGCTTCAGCCGATCCGTAAGCTCGGCCATTTTTTGCTGAAGCGTGACCATTCCGCCAGCTGCAACCGTTCGCGTCTCCGGTGCTAAATCCGCCATCACTCGTAAAAGCTGCTCAAGCGCGCCGTGCAGCGACTGCTGCGTAATCTGCGCCGATGGGTAAAAAACAGAGGCGTCTTTTGTTCCTGAAAGAAATGGCCGCACTAATAATTGCCTATTTCCGTCCCACATTTTTTTAAGCTCCACTCCAGCTGCTTTGAACTCGCGATACAATTTTAGCCGATACTCAAGATCAATAATCTGCGACTCTTCTTCATCGGTCAGAGTCAGATCTGGTACAAGCTCTTTAGATTTAATAACTAAAAGCCGTGCGGCAACGACAATAAAATCAGAAAGAAGCTCGGCGGTCGCCGTCTCGCCCAGCTGCTGTACATAAGCAATAAAATCAGCCGTAACTGCGGCTAAATTTACTCGCGAAATTTCCAGCTGGCGCTCTTCAACAAGCTGCAGCAGCTTTTCCATTGGGCCGACATAGTAGTCATGGCGCAGTTCAAACATATATATAGAAGAATACCATAAGGCATTGCCGGTTTTGTTTTTAAAGCCATCCGTTTACGGTGAACCCGGCTTTAAAAACAAAACCGGCAATGCTCTGCAATATCTCAAATCACTGCGGTGCGAGCGCGGCTCTTGTATACGAATTTGCCGCACTCCAAAGCATCCAGCCGATTTCTCCCTGTGGACACGGCGCAAGTTGCAGTTTTTCCTGCTGATTTTTAATGGAAGATGGGCAGCCGGCTGCCGCACGGGCCGAATCATTCAGTGCTGTTATCTGTGCTCTGACCTTGACTGCGTCATAATCAACGCCTAGGTCAAAATCCTGCAACCAAGGGCGCAACTCGGCAATCGCCGGAGGCGCGGCCGGCATTGTGCTTGTTGAATTTACCGGCTCTTTTAAAATTGCATTTGTTAGCGCCTTCATCTTTGCAAATGACTTGTCAGTAACATATTTCACAACCTCATATGGATATGCCGCCGGATTTGCAAAACCAATAAATCCTTTTCCGAAATGCGAGGGATAGATCATCGGCGACACAGCATCAACATAAAGAAAGCCGTCTTCAAATTTCTGACCGATGCCCGAATCCTGATCAATAAAAGTCGTCTCGCCGAAAATATCAATTGAAATTTTTGCCGACGGCAGTTCTTGCCTGGCATGCTTTAGAAAATCCTGGATAACCTGATGTTTCTGCTCTGTCGCTGGATTGTAAAATGCGTATTGCACATCCCCTAAATCACCGTCAGTGGGAAAACGAATATAATCGAAATTAACCTCGTCAAAACCGCGGGCGAGTACATCCTTGGCAATCTCCAGATTGTAATCCCAGACTGCCGGAGCAGCCGCGTCCAGCCAGGTAATCCCCTTTGCATCACCCCAGGGCCGGCCGGTTTTCTTACTTCTTAAGGCAAACTCCGGACGAGCTCGGACTAGCTGCGGGTCTTGAAATACAGCGATGCGACCGATGACATAAATACCCGAGTCATGGAAAAGTTTTATCATTGCATTTATCCGCTTAATTCGATTTTCAAAGCTACCGTACTCAAGAACCTGCGCAACATCCGGCCGATAACTAACCATGCCCGTATAATCTTTAATATCAATCACGACTGCATTTAGTTCAGTCGCACCGATTAAACTAATTGCGCGATCAACCGTATTTGAACTGCCAGCAGACCAGCTAGTCAAATAAATCGCCTTGATAGGGTGTGGCGGGATTGCCAGCGGTTTTTGCGGATCAATATCTGCGCTCGGATCAAGCTGAATTTTTTCAGAAACCGGCGCTAAATTACCGATCAGCAGCGAGCTCGCGTCAGGAAATGTCAATAAAAAAATACCGGCTGCTACAAAGAGCATGACGGTTGCGCAAACCATAATAGCTGTTCCACGCCATCTTTTGATCACAATACATTCATTGTACTACGGAAAGAGTTAGTTGGTTACTTGGTTAATTAGTTGCTTAGTATGGAAACACGCGATAAGCTATATCTGATAGTATTTCTTCAATCTCCAACTAACTAGCCAACAAACTAACTAAGCAACTCTTCTCCCATGTCTCTCGCCCTCTACCGAAAATATCGGCCGAAAACCTTAGATGAACTCCTGGGGCAGGAACAGGTTACGGCCGTGCTCAAAAATGCGGCGGCTACAGGTAAGCTGGGTCATGCTTATTTATTTTTCG
The DNA here is from genome assembly GCA_023255625.1 of Candidatus Harrisonbacteria bacterium. Lineage (GTDB taxonomy): Bacteria > Patescibacteriota > Minisyncoccia > UBA6257 > 1-14-0-10-44-23 > JAHFLF01. The sequence goes on along the minus strand of JAHFLF010000005.1, from coordinate 10,008 downwards.
GCCCGCGCGGCAGCGGCAAGACAACCGCCGCCCGACTCCTGGCCAAACTCGCCTGCTGCAGCACCCGTCGGGACAAAAAAGAATTCCGGGCCAAAGGCGAACCCTGCAACGAGTGTTTGGCTTGTAACGAGATTGACGCCGGCCGCGCCGTTGATGTAATCGAGATTGATGCCGCCAGTAACACTGGCGTGGATAATGTGCGAGATATTATCGAGGGTGTCCGGCTGGCCCCATCTAGCTATCCGATGAAGGTAATCATCTTTGATGAGGTGCACATGCTCTCTAAGGGGGCCTTTAACGCGCTGCTGAAAACTCTGGAGGAGCCGCCGGCTCATGCGCTGTTTATCTTAGCCACGACTGAATACGACAAAGTGCCGGCAACCATCGCCAGCCGCGCACAACGGTTTCATTTCCGAAAATTGCCGCTGGACATCATCATTGGCAAATTAAAAACAATCTCCAAAACTGAAAAGTTAAAGATTGACGACGCGGCGCTGGAACTGATTGCTGCGCTCGCCGAGGGCAGTTTCCGGGACGCCGAGAGTCTGCTCGGCCAAGTTACATCTCTGGCAGAAAAAGTTACAACCGAAATCGTTGAAGAGCACCTCGGCGCGGTTGGCTTTACGCGCGTAATTGCTCTGGCTGAAAAAATACTGAATGGGGATCTGAAATCATCGCTCGCGTATCTCCAGGAACTAAATGCCGGCGGACACAATGTAACCGATCTTACCAAAGAACTCATCCACTATTTCCGCCGCGTACTGACTCTAAAATACAACCCTGATCTGGAAGAAATGTTTAGACACGAACTGACCACAAAAGAACTTGAGCAGCTGAAGGCACACATCCAACTTTTTGACGACAAAAAATATATCCCTCTGCTCAAATCTATGATTACGGCGTACTCACAGATGCGCTATTCGCCCTTCGCCACAATTCCTTTAGAGATAGCGTTAATAGAGCATTTGAAATAAATAAAAACCGCTAGGATATCTGATCGAAAGTATCCTCTCAAAATTCATTCCAATGCTATGTTACAGCGTACTAGTACGCTGTAACATAGTCCAGGGAACCATGTATGAGTTAGGTGTACGGTTAAAATTGCCAAACCCACAAAAAATCGGTAGAATTTACTTATCGCTGGGGGATCGTCTAATGGTCGGACACGGCCCTTTGAAGGCTGGCATCTAGGTTCGATTCCTAGTCCCCCAACATCTATGTGATGCCTACCGTGACCCTTAATTTGAAATACCAACCGGATGGTCAAAAAGGTACCTGGCACCTTTCTTGCTTTTCGGGGTACCGGTGCCACAACAAAAAATATAACATCATGAAAAAAATATTTTTCTTATCCCTGAAGTCACTGGAAAATTTTAAGAGAGAACTAGATGAAACCCACACATTAATACATGCCCTAGAAGCACAGATGGCTGCCGCTGAAGCCGTCTTGGAATTTACAAAGGCGAAAGAAAGTCCGGAATACGAAAAATTCAGAAAATACCTTGAAATTAGCGAGGGGCAAATGAGGAAATTATATGAGCTAGGATTTATAGCTCTTTTCGCAAATTTTGAGTGTTTCATGTTCGAAATATTGAAAGATTTATTTAAAAGATACCCTGGATCCTTTGCGCCGGAGAAAATTATAAAATTTGAAGATATAAAACATTTTAAGAAGGTAAAAGATATAAAAGATTATTTTATTGATTCAGTGGCAATTGAAAAATCTTATGATATTGAAAGTTGGACTGATTTTTTACACCAGAAATTTGGCTTAAATATTTTTAAAAGCAAAAAAGATCTGATTAAGCTAAAAGCATTGAATTCAATCAGAAACATTATCCTGCACTCAGGAAGTAAGACAAATTCAAAATTCAGCAAGGAAATGAAAGGTTTTATCAATTCGCCTGTACCCATTGGGGAAAAGTTCAACCTAGATATGAAAAAATATTTTGGTATACTCTACGGGACACTAATAAATTTGATTACTAACTTTGAAAAAAACTAATCAGTAAGTTTCAACATCGTCCCACGCCTTCAACACATGACTTTTCAAGAACCACCAGAAAATTTTAAACCCCGCTTTGAAATTACGGGTTGCCTCGTAGAATGCGAGGGCGACATTCTGGTACTCAAGCGCCTTGAAACAAAATCGCACGGCGGGAAATGGGGCATGCCTGCAGGAAAGATTGATGCCGGAGAAACTCCGGAACAAGCAATTACTCGTGAGCTCAAAGAAGAAACCGGCTTAACAACTGACTATGGCAGTCTCGTTTTGGTCAAAAAGCTCTACATGAGAATTCCTGAATATGATCTGGTGTACTATCTGTACCGTTTACCGCTAGCAGATAAACCAACTGTCCAAATCAATCCTAAGGAGCATCGAGCATTTCAGTGGTTGGCGCCTCAAGCGCTTTTGAAACTAGATTTCATGCACGACTTTGATGAATGCCTAAGGGTTGCTTACGGAATCGCTATCTAATAAAATCAAACTATGAAAACGAAAACGGGGTCAGCCACCGTTTTCCCCACTGAGTTTAATGGCGCGCATATTTATGGTGGCTGACCCCGTTTTCGCGTCTTAAATAAACGAATGCGAAAACTCGCCTTCAGACCATAAGAACGCCTTTTTATGGTGTCTATCGTGTCTACTGAAGCTTACCGAAATATGGAGTTGCGGCGCTATTATTGGTTAGCTCACCAAATATAAGGAGCGATTTGACCCCATGTCTTCTTTGCATTATCTTTTTGGAATGCGCTGCATTCATTGCCTTGAAGAAAGTGCTGTTACCAATGAGGATCACGTATTCCCCGATTCTTGGTATCCGGACACTACGCCACCCAACATCACAAAGTGGACAGCACCAAGCTGTATCGAATGTAATACTAAACTCGGAAACGATGAAGATTTTTTATTTTCTCGGTTGGCATTAAGTGCGCGCCCCGACATCCCTGCTTCATCGGGTCTCGCAAATCGTGCGTTACGTATTTTTGGCGTTAGAGCCAAATCTAAAGATCCGAAAGAACTTGCTCGGCGAGAAAAATATAGACTAAAAATCGTAGAAGAAATTAATAGCTTTTGCGGAGAACACAAAAGAATCGCGTCGACGGTAAATGTCTCTCCGTCGCATGGGCCAGCAATGCCCATAAAAGGCGAAGTGTTAGAAAGAGTATATCGAAAAATTATCCATGGATGCGAGTACATAATGGGTAGTAAAAGATACATAGATCCTCCCTATGAGTTAAGGATGTTCGATTCGGCCTCAACTGCAGCTTTCGAAGAAGTTTCGCAGAATGCTTCACCTCTCGCACCACTTGGCCCAGGCTTTGAAATTAAAAGGTTGCGATCAACCGAAGACCCTTTAAGCGTCTTCTATGTGGTTACCATATGGGATACTTTCAGAATCTATGCTCTTATCGCCGACCCCGTACTAATGGGCGCAGCCACAACTACTAGCGACCGAGACCCTTAAGTCCCTTCCCTAGCCCGACCTCCAACAAACCCTTATACTGTCTTATAGCTAAAGGTCCACGACCGACGTGGTCAACATCTATGTGACGCCTACCACGACCCATCAAATACGCTTATATATCTAAATCTCAAAGAAATCATCGGGTAAGCCTCCTAGAAATAAACTATATAGTTAAAAAAATAAATGCCTTGTCAACTCCTTATGAAGGCGGTGAAGTTGTCTTCGACAACGCAACGGCCGCTATAGCTTACTTCGGCGTGGTTCAAGCAATGCTCAAGGGTGAGCCGCTGCCTGAGGGTGTAGCAATTAACGCAAGGGGTGAGCCCACTACCGACGCAAATGAAGTAATTGGCAAGGGAGATGGTGAGTCGGTAGGCGGTGCAATCAAAACATTCGCTGGCCACAAAGGTTTTGGGCTGTCTCTCTTTGTGCAGTTGATGGGAAGCGCGTTCTCTCTTGCTGGAATTCCAGGTGCTCACGAAGAAGATGGGGGAGGTACATTTGTGTTAGCAATAGATCCGGGCCTGCTGGCAGGAAAATTAGAATATATGAAGCGAAGTCGAGAACTGGTAGACCATATTAAGTCAGCTAGGCCTATTCCTGGTCAGGAGGTAGTGTTACCGGGTGAAAAGGGCGACCGACGCGCCAAACATGCTGAAGAAACTGGCGAGATTGAAATTGCCGATGGTGTGTGGCAAAAGCTTTGTGATTTTATTGAGAGAAAGTAGAGATCAAAACGCGCTACCGCATATCAAAAAAGTTCCAACACAACGCAAGCCCGACCATGAAATTCTCTAAAATCAAAAAAGCTCCTGCTAGATCAGGAGCTTTTTTGATTAATTAATAATATTAGTTAATTGGTCTTCGGAGCTTTGTCTTTCATACCCTTTACGCCAGCGTGACCAAATCCACCGAAACCTTTCAGCGGACCTGCACCCTGAATAAAGTTGGTCGGAATATTATTCTGCGTGGCCCAGCCATTTAGATCGGCCTGGATCGCCTTCATCGCGGCCTGACGCGCTGTCTTATCAGTTACCGCAGCAAGAGCAATAATTTTTTGCTCAACTTCAGCTCCCTTAGTAATTATGAGCTGTTTCTGCTGCTCGGTAATCTTGCCAGAGGCAACCGCCTGCGTAAGACGCGCCTCTATTTTTGTCTTCATCTGCGCATGCATCTGTTCCATGCGAGCAGTCTGCTGCTGGGTCAGAAAAGTTTCCACATCTGGCTGATTCAGGTTAAAACGAGTGGCAATCGCCTTTGCGAACTCGGCACTAGATTTGCCCCCGCCCATACCCATATGAGCACTGGCGATACCGACGGTGCCGCCGATGAGTGCCAGTGCGGCAGCCGCTGAAAACAGATATTTCTTTGCGTTAGGTTTTATTTTCATTAAATTTTTTAATTAGGATTACTGACAATACGCGCTCTTAATTACACCCATCTTCATATATGGGCCCGGGATGACGAATCCCTTGAGCAATTATTAATACAAAAATGGGATGCAAATATTTCATCATCGGATCTGCTTTGATATCTATAGCGTTACAATATACTATTATCGTTATATACTTCTAGAATGAAAAATAACCCGGTACTACAGAGCTTCGGACACGCTGTGCTTGTCTTTATATATATCGCGCTGGTCTCTATCGTTATGCACAGCGGGCAGCAGATTTTTGGAAATGATAAGAGCTTCTGGGGCCCGATCGCTTTTCTGATGCTCTTCGTACTGTCAGCGGCGGTGATGGGCGCACTAGTTCTCGGCCGACCTATTTTGCTGTATCTTGATGGCCACAAAGCAGCAGCGGTTGCATTCTTTGGCTACACCGTCGCGTGGATGCTTGTAATTCTTGCGGTGATTTTTGTAACACAGATGTGGCGATGATCCTGCTCAAAGACCTACTTGCTTTTACTCTTAAGCAGGCAAGGGCGGCGTTATTTGGCGGCGCCTTTCTCTTTTTGATCTTCGCTTCCACCCACTTCTCAATTCCCGGACTTCCCCGGTATGATTTTTTGTTTCTGGCCGCAGTGGCGATCCAAATTATTATGCTCATCTTCAAACTTGAGACAATCGACGAAGCCAAAACAATTGTCCTCTTTCATATTATTGGATTAGTTCTGGAAATTTATAAAACCAATCCGGCCATCGGTTCGTGGGCATATCCGGAAACTGGATATTTAAAAATTTTTTCTGTTCCACTGTACAGCGGATTTATGTACGCCTCGGTCGGCAGTTATATTGCCAACGCCTGGAAAGGATTTAATCTTAAACTCATCAATTATCCACATTATCTTTACAGCATCGTTCTGGGCTCGCTGATTTACATCAACTTTTTCACGAACCATTTTATCTACGACTTCCGACTGTTTTTAATCGCCGTAATCTTTGCTTTGTACCGAAAGACTTGGGTAGAATTTACACCTCGCACAAAAACATATCGGATGCCCCTGGGACTGGGCTTTGTGCTAATCGCACTCTTTGTCTGGATCGCCGAAAACATCGCAACTTTTTACGGCGCGTGGCAGTACCCTTCCCAAATCCATGTTTGGCAAATCGTCTCCTTCCACAAAATCACCTCCTGGTTTCTGCTGGTCATCATCTCCTTCATTATCGTCGCCTATCTAAAGTACTTTAAAGCAGCTACCGCGACTCGCCCTCAAAATCCGGCTCAACAATTCCCCACTGCATAGTTGCTGCATCAAGTTTCAGATAGACACTCTTGCCCACAGAAGGTTGCGCGGCCATCGGTTCGCCCTCGGCGCGGTCCGCGTAATTAACCACAATCACATTTTTGTGCCGCGGATTCTGACTGACCTCGGTTGTTTGAGGCGCGATTCGGTCACCCAAAAAGTATCCGTCCGAGCCGACATACCCCTGCTCGGTATTCAAAGCCGCGACCGCGTAAAAGAAAGTGCCCGTGCCACCGGGGTTGCTCGTGATAAGAAAAACGATATCCTCGCGCCCATCACCATTCAAATCGGTTTTGAGTCCGTTGCCGAAATAACTAATGTCATCATCCGTAAGATGCACTCGCTCGCCTTCAATAACATACTCAATATTTTTGTAGTCAGGAGCGGCAACCGGCGGCTGTGCCTTGTCGCCAGAAAAATTCATAACCAAATAACCCGCAATCAGCAAAACTACCAGCACTAGAACCGCTTTAAGTGATTTATTCATGCCAATATTCTACCGTATTCAATCAAATTGGTATACTTAAACCAATATCGTGTAAGTATGGTTGCGCTCCTGCGTCTATATATACATGAAACACACGGCCATGTACGCGGCATGCTTTGCTATCCTTGCCATGGGCTATTTTGGGGGCTCTTCTGTTTTTGCGCAGCAAACTGATTCAACAACCGCAACCTCAAGCGAGGGCCTGCCAGTTTTGACACCACAAGAAGAACAGCAAAAATCAAACTGGCGCAGCTCTTCAAACATGGTCCGTACCCGTGTTGAACAGCTTTCCGCAGAGCCACAAGCTAGTCTACCGATTCCAATTCTTTTCGGAGTTACGCGGTCTAACCTTACCGCAAATTTTGGCGACCCCCGCTCCGGCGGACGCACGCATGAGGGCTTAGATATTATGGCCCCGCGCGGCGCACTGATTGTCTCACCAACCGCGGCAGTTGTACTCGGTCGTGGGGTTTGGGCTGGTGCGGGTAACTATGTTTCCACGGCCAACCCCGGCGGAGAAACCTTTGTCTACATGCATCTAGATCAGCCCTCTGCGCTCAACTCTGGCGATCTGCTTGAGCCGGGCGACCTGATTGGCTTTGTCGGTAACACCGGCAACGCAGCGGGCGGAGCCACGCATCTGCATTTTGAAATTCGTAAAAATAATGTGGCGACAGACCCTCTGCCCCGGCTTACCCAGGACTTAGCGCTCGCTGAAAAGATTAAGTTCGCTGAAAAAATTCTCTCGCGTAGTCCTGACAGGGTATCACTGGTTAGATTTCTGGTCGCGACCTATGGTTCAGAGCTTGGCACGGCAAAAAGTTCAGCCGTCACGCTGCCCACCGACATTGAGCAAGAAATGCAGCGGGTGGCTAATGAACGAGCGACCGGGGCGGCAGCATTTACTAATCTGACCTTTGGTGCGCGCAGCGAGGAGGTGGTTGCTATGCAAAACTTTTTGATACTGCAAAATAAAGGCCCGGCTGCACAAACTCTGGCCCGTGCCGGAGCAACTGGCTACTTCGGCGCAATCACCCAAAATGCCCTGAATGAATACCGCGGCACTTCGCCTATTGTAACTCCCCCTTGGGCGGGTTCAGGGCAAGCAACTCTGCCGGCGTCATCAACCAGTTCAGTGCCAACTTCCAATCTCACTATCGGTGCGCGTAGTGGAGAGGTAGTCTGGCTGCAGGCATTTCTCATCAGTGCAAATGCGGGGCCGGCGGCGCAGTATCTGGCGCGCTCTGGCGCAACCGGTTACTTTGGCGGAATTACCCGAGCTGCCCTTGCTGAATATCAAAATAGAATGGGCATCTTCCCAGCGGTTGGCTATTTCGGCCCGCTAACCCGAGCATATCTAAATTCATTGTAACCTCAAGCGGCTGCAGCGCTAGAACCAGCCACAAACCCCGTCGTCCAACAAAGCTGCAAACTATAACCGCCGGAGGGACGATCAACATTCAGCACATCGCCGACAATATATAAGTTAGGAATCAGCCGAGACTGCATTGTTTTAAAATTGATCTCGCTTAAATCAACGCCACCGGAGGAAACAACGGCCTTGTCCTCGCCAAGCAGTTCTTTCACATGCAAGGGAATTTGCTTAATCGTTGCGATTAACTTAATGCGCTCTTCGCGACTGACGCTATGGCTAAAAATCTCTCCATCTATTCCGACCCGCGCCAAAACAACCGATACAAGTCGGCTGGAATTAAACTAGCTAAACTATTTTTTATTTTTTTGTTACTCTCGCTCGTCAGCAAAAAATGCAACTTTGCCTTGAGAGCGCCATGATCAAATTGTGGGAGTAAATCAAGCAGGAGCACAACCTCCCCGTACGGAAGTAACTCACCGATACTTCGACTTAAATTAAGCACGGTCGGCCCCGTCACGCCAAAATGCGTAAACAAAATTTTCCCTTTGCGCACCGACTGCTTTTCTCCGTCAAGAATCGTCGTTAATTTAATCCCCTGGAGCGTAACACCGGCCAGTTTTTTGACCCACGCGTCTTTAAGTGCAATGGGTACAAGGGCGCGGTTAGTCGGAATAATTCTGTGCCCTAATTTTTTTAGCCACTTAAATCCGTCGCCGGTCGAGCCAGTCTCCGGCCGCGAATTGCCGCCCGTAGCGATTACAAAAGACTTGGCTTCGAGCTGCGACCCGTCTGCCAGCCGCACCGCCTGGATTCTATTCTCTTTACTCACATTATCATTTAACAATTTCGCGAAATTGTTAAATGATAATACCAACTCGATAACTGCAGCATCAGTTTGAACCTGAACCTTTCCCTGCTCCATATAACGCGTGAGCACCTCCCACACCGAACGGGCAGTGTCAGAGACCGGAAAAACCCGCCCCTCATTTTCAATTTTTGTCGGCATATTGCGAGTATTAAAAAATGCTAATCCAGAGTTGTTGTCATACTGTGAAAATGCAGAAAACAAAAATTGATCGCTGCCTTTATATTTACTGACGAGCGTTCGCAAGTTCGGTTCCGCGTTAGTCACATTGCACCTGCCGCCGCCGGTAATCAAAAGTTTTTTGCCTAAACCGGAATTTTTCTCCAGCAATAAAACCGACCGGCCAAGCTCTGCCGCCCGTCCGGCGGCCATCATCCCGGCCGGCCCACCGCCGATCACGATCACATCCCAAACCTTCTTCGATCGTGGCGCAGTATTCATAACTAGTTTTTGCGAGCGCGCACTACTGTCAAACCTACGACCGTTCCGAGTATTGCCGCCGCAACGCCATCGCTAAACCAGTGAAAAGTTATCGAAACGGCCAGCCCGATGTAGATCGCATAGGCCAAGCATAGATATTTAACTAACGCGTTGCGGCGATATAGCACCATCAGCGCGACCATGCCGGCAACCGCGACGATGATGTGCGAGGACGGCCAGCCCCAAAAAACCCCACCGCGCAGAAACCCAAACTGAAATACATGACTATTGTCGATTAGTCCGCCGTGCGGCCCCGGGCGCCCCGTGAACGCTTTATAAAAAAATGAAAGCAGCACCGCGGTGATCTCCGCCTGCGCCAGCAGCCAGCCGTTTCTGATCAGTTCGCGATTCCGCCGCACCCAACCGATCGCCAGCATGCACAGCGGCAGTACAACCGGTACTAAAAATCCCAGCGAACCGCCGCCGCCCGCCAAGACGCGCAGCTCGGTGCCGCGGAAAGTGGTCACGATCCACCAATCAAAACCGGAGATAACTAAAAGATAAGTCGCGATTATCGCCACCCCGTGCCAAATTAAATTTCTGCCGCTAAAGATCCTCCCGATATCCTTAAAAAACTTCAAAAGTGCAAAACGCATGATACTACCTATAGTACCTGATGCTACCGAATCCCGCTATCGCA
>JAHFLF010000004.1 GCA_023255625.1 Candidatus Harrisonbacteria bacterium | reverse complement strand
GCAGGAGGATGTTTTGATTCGGCGAGTTATTGAAGAGAAAATTAAGCTGGCCGGGGTTGTGAGTGTGATCATTGAGCGCAGCGCCAACAATGCTTATCGAGTTGCGATCAAGGCGGCCAGGCCCGGTTTTATTATCGGCCGCGGCGGTACCGGTATCGAAGATTTGACCAAACAAATCACCGGTGAACTTTCTAAATTGCAGAAAGTGAAGAGTCCGAAAGCTCCGAAGATTCATCTTTCCGTAACTATCGAAGAGCTGAAGCGCACTGAAATTGCTTCGGCGTATGTTGCCCAGAGTATTGCCTGGGAAATCGAAAAACGCATGCCATTTCGTCGCACCATGAAGAAGGCGATCGAGAATGCCCTTCAGAATCGGGATGTTAAGGGAATTAAGGTCAAAATGGGTGGCCGTTTGGACGGGAACGAAATTTCTCGAACTGAATTTTTGGCCAAGGGGACATTACCGCTTACAACTCTGCGCGCTGACATTGACTACGGCACGGCGACTGCGAACTGTACTTACGGAACAGTTGGCATCAAAGTTTGGATATATAAAGGGCTAATTTTTTCGAAAGATAAACAGAAAAAATAATTTCCAATTTTCGATTTCTAAACAATTTCCAATTTAGAAATTCCTAAATTAAATCATTGTTTGAAAATTGAAAATTAGAAATTGAAAATTAATTTATCCATATGTTAGTTCCTAAAAAAGTAAAACATCGTAAGTGGATGAAAGGCCGTCGCAAGACACGCCAGATTGAGGTGCGCGGTACGCGGCTGGCTTACGGTACTTTTGGGCTTAAGGCCACTTCTTCGGCTTGGGTTAATTCTCGTCAGATTGAGGCCGCGCGGCGCACGATTACTAATTCGGTTAAGCGCGCCGGCAAGGTGTTTATTCGTATTTTTCCAGATAAGCCGATTACGGAGCGGCCGCCGGAGGTTACAATGGGTGGCGGTAAGGGCTCTGTTGATCACTATGTTTTCCCGGTTCGTCCCGGCCGAATTCTTTTTGAAATGGACGGTGTTACTGAAACACAGGCCCGCGCCGCACTTCGATTGGCTGGTTTTAAGTTGCCGCTACGGACGCGATTTATTAAGAAAGATTAGTAGAGCTACGAATGCCGAATCTGTACGAAAGTACGAATAAAAATAAGAATATGAAAAAACAGGATATCACAAAATTGAATAACCGATCGGCGGCTGAATTGCAGAAAGAGGCCGGTGAAATGCGTGAGAAAATTTGGCAGGTGCGCCGCGAAGTTGCCGGCGGCAAGATTAAGAATGTCAAAGCCCGTCTGACTTTACGCAGGGATTTGGCCCGCATCCTGACCGCAGCCAACTCGAAAAGCCAGGGTGAGCTTTCTGTTTTGCCATCACGGGCAGCAAAAAAAGTTAAATAACATCAGAAAACTTGAAAAAATCCTCATTCTAGGTTAATATAGAAAACTTATATGAAGCGCCAATTGAACGGAACTGTCGTCTCCGATAAAATGATGAAAACTGCGGTAGTCGCGGTTTCTTATCAAAAAAAGCACCCGAAGTATCTTAAATACTATACGGTAACTCGGCGTTTTAAGGCACACAATGAGAAAAACGAATACAAGACTGGCGATCAAGTGGTTATAGAGGAGACGCGTCCGTTATCGAAAGATAAGTATTTTAAGATTGTGAGCTTAGTTAAGAAAGCAGTCTCTGCGGAAGTTGATAATTTAGCAAACTAAAAAGATATGCTTCAAATTCGTTCAGTTGTAAAAGTTGCAGATAACACCGGCGCGAAACTTATTCGTGTATTTACGGTTTACGGCGGCAGCCGCAAGCGTTATGCAAAACTGGGCGACATGGTTAATGCTTCGGTGCAGCAGGCAGAACCGCGCAAGGCCATTAAGAAGAAGGATATCGTGAAGTGTATTGTTGTACGGACGGCTGCGCCGCTTCGCCGTTCCGATGGCACGGTCATCCGTTTTGATGAAAATGCAGTTGTGATTGTCGACGACAAGAAGGTTCCGAAAGGCACGCGTGTTTTCGGACCAATTCCCCGTGAGATCAAGGAGAAGGGGTTTGAGCAGATTTTTACTTTAGCGGAGGAGGTAGTGTAGAGCTACGAATAACGAATATATTACGAAAGTACGAATAGAATATGAATATGAAAATGAGCATTAAAAAAGGAGACACCGTCCTTATTCTGAAAGGAAAAGACCGCACCAAGAGCGGTAAGGTAATTCGTGTTTTTCCAAAAGAAAATAAAGTGCTCGTTGAGGGGATTAATATGGTCAAGAGACACAAGCGGGCGACTAAGCAGGGCGAGAAGGGTCAGATGGTTAGCATTGCCAGGCCGATTGATCGAAGTAATGTCATGGTTAAATAGTTCCGCGAATATAAGAAAGAGATTATGAAAACGATTCAAAATACAATTGAAAAGGTGGTCGTGAACAGCAGCTTTGGCAAGCTGGCTACCAACACGCCCGACTTTGTTGGCAAACTTCTTCCGGAAATTGAAGAGCAGTTTGCGGCTATCACCGGGCAGAAGGGCGAGCAGCGGCCTGCGCGTATTTCTATTTCCGGTTTCAAGCTGCGCGAAGGCGTTGTCATTGGTTTGAAGAGTACTTTGCGTGGAGCTCGGGCCCGTCAGTTTGTGGCGCGTACCGTATCGATAGTTTTGCCGCGTGTCCGCGATTTTCATGGTATCAAAATTTCTGGAATTGATCGGGATGGCAACTTGACCTTTGGCATTAGAGAGCACACAGTATATCCGGAGATTGTGCTGGAGAAGGTTCGTGCGCCATTTGGAATAGAGGTTACCGTAGTTCCGAAACAGCGCATGGACAATGCGGCGGCCGTTGTCTTCTATAAGGGATTAGGCATACCGTTTGAGAAGGAGGTAAAAAAAGTAAAAAGTAGCACAAGTGCAAACAAGTAAGTAAACAAGTATGGCTAAGAAATCAGTTATTGCAAGAGCAAATAAGACGCCCAAGTTTAGCAGCCGGATTGTGCGGCGTTGTTTTCGTTGCGGGCGTAAACATGGTTTCATGCGGCTCTTCGGTATCTGTCGTATCTGTTTTCGCGAGCTTGCCAGCCGCGGTCAGATTCCGGGAGTTAAGAAAGCTTCTTGGTAATTTCTAATGATTAATTTCTAATTTCTAAACAATGAACTAATTTGAAAATTTCCCAATGTTTAAAAACATTGTTTGAAAATTGAAAATTAGAAATTGAAAATTTTACACTATGTATATCGATCTCCTTACAAAATTGAAGAATGCCCAGAAGGCAAAGAAGCAGAGCGTGAAGCTCCCTTATTCGAATATGGATTTTGAAATTGCCGAACTTCTGTCTGCTCGTGGTTTTGTCGCCGGTGTCGCTAAGAAAGGGCGCACACCCAAGCGCGTCCTGGAAGTTGATTTGAAATATGATAGCGAGAAAGGGGCGATTGGCGGTATGAAGTTTTTGAGTCTGCCCAGCCGTCGTCTGTATTCTGGTTATGCAGATTTGCGCCCGGTCAAGCAGGGTTTTGGCATGTCGGTTATCTCTACCCCAAAGGGGATTATGACCGGTAGCCAGGCGCGCAAGCAAAAGGTTGGAGGACAGTTGCTATTTGAAATCTGGTAGAGCTACGAATAACGAATTTTTACGAAAGTACGAATAAAAAAAGTATATGAGTAAGATCGGAAAAAAACCAATTGCATTGCCCGAGGGCGTAACCGCAACCGTTAACGAAACGGCGGTTACTATCAAAGGTAAGAACGGCTCACTCGTCGTGCCGATTCTTCCTTATGTCAAAGTACATCTTGAGGGTGGAGTGCTGACCTTGACGGTTGCCACGACGCAGGTGCAAGCACGGGCAAATTGGGGTACAATGGCTGCGCATTTGAGCAATGCTGTTACTGGCGTTACTACCGGTTTTGAAAAGAAGCTGGATGTGCAGGGTATTGGCTACAAAGCGGCGATGGAGGGGAAGACGCTCGTTCTGGCGCTCGGTTTTACTCATCCGATCAAATTTGTCCCGCCGGCCGGAATTACAATCGTTTTGGAAAAAAGTTTTATTACAATTTCCGGAATTGATCGGCAGGTTGTCGGACAGACCGCAGCGAAGATTCGTCAATTTAAAAAACCGGAGCCGTATCAGGGTAAGGGTATCCGTTATCTTGGCGAACAGGTCCGGCGTAAGGAAGGTAAGAAGGTGGCGGGAGCAGCATAGCGGAACGCTGATATGCTGGCCAGTCGCGCGAGGAACGGGGTTCTATCCTCGCACAACTGGTCAGCATATCGCATAAGCTATAAAATAAAAAGATAAACAAGAAACATGAAAAGAAGCATCAAAAAAAATCAGACTCGAGCTCGGCGCGCCCACAGCATTCGCGGGCATCTTAAGGGTTTTGCGCGTCGCCCGCGTCTTTCTGTTTATCGCAGCAATCAGAATTTGTACGCGCAGGTCATTGATGACTCTTTGGGCAAGACGGTTGCTTCGGCCAAACTTTCCGAGATTAAAGCCGTCAAATCAAAAGTTCCGGGTGCGCGAGTTGATCGCGCAGTTGAGCTTGGCAAGATTGTTGCCGAACGCGCAATTAAGCAGGGAGTAAAGACAGTCGTGTTTGATCGCGGACGATATGCTTACCATGGACAGGTTCGGGCACTCGCCGAAGGAGCTCGAGCGGGAGGGCTACAGTTTTAGAGAGCTACGAATAACGAATCAAATCACGAAAGTACGAATAAAAAATATGGAAGATGTTAACCCACAACAGAATACTTCACCCGCCAAAGTTTCCGGAGGAAATTTAGGAGGGCAAGTCCAGCAGTCAGCCGTCCCCGCCGCAGCTTCTTCTGCGCCTGCAGCCCCTGCAGCACGGCCAGCTTTTGGCCACGCCAGAGGCGGGCAAGCCAGCGGCCGTGGTCCCGCCAGAGGCGGGCAAGCCGGAGGCGGGCGCGGCGCAGGTCGCGGTCCTGGCGGTGGAGCAGGCGGTTCGCGTCGTCCGGGTGGTCCGGGCGGCAATCGGCCATTTGTGAAAAAAGATGAATTCCAGGAGCAGACTTTAGATATGCGTCGCGTTGCTCGTGTTATGGCCGGCGGTAAAAGATTTCGTTTCCGGGCAACTATCGTCATTGGTGATTTACGAGGCCGAGTAGGAGTTGGCATGGGTAAGGGAATCGACCTGCAGCAGGCACTCGCGAAGGCACAGCGGGATGCGCGTAAGCATGTGATTACCGTGCCACTTTCTAAGCGGACAATCCCGCATGAAGTTGAGGCAAAATATTCAGCTGCCTGCATCCGTTTAAAGCCCGCTAAGGATGGACACGGATTAGTCGCCGGTGGTGCGGCTCGGGCGGTTTTGGCGCTAGCCGGTATCAAAGACATTACGGCTAAGACGCTCGGGCGCACGCCGAACCAGGTTACTAACGCGCTCGCAACTTATGAGGCGCTAAAGATGCTCAAGCCGCGCAAACAAACTAAGAACTTAGAACTTAGAACAAAGGACGGGGAAGCAGGAAAAGTCGAAACAAAAGTTATCAGTTCTTAGTTATCAGTTCTAAGTTTTTTAAAATTCTATGCAACTTCACCAGTTAAAACCAAAAAACGCGAACGCAGACAAAAGAGCCCGCGTGGGCCGAGGTGGTAAACGCGGGACAACCGCCGGCAAGGGTACTAAGGGTCAAAAGTCGCGCTCCGGTCACCGAATTCGTCCGGCCATGCGCGAATATATTCAGCGGCTGCCGAAACTGCGCGGATATGCCAATAAGCCGATGGAGCTTCCGGCTGCCATCCTGACATTACCGATGCTGGGAAAAATTAAGGCATCGCCGGTAACATTGGCGTCAATCGTTGCGGCTGGTTATGCAAAGCGTGGCCAACCGGTTAAGGTTTTAGCCAATGGTGAGCTAAAGAAGCCAGTTACTTTGGCCGGAATTTCTGTTTCGAAGTCGGCCCAGAAGGCGATTGAGACGGCCGGCGGGAAAGTGCAATAAATTTCTAATTCTCAATTTCTAATTTCTAAACAATTTCCAATTTAGAAATTCCGAAATTAAATCATTGTTTGAAAATTGAAACTTAGAAATTGAAAATTTATGAATAAATTCCTCCAACTCTTCCGAATTCCCGAGCTCCGCAAAAAAGTTTTCATTGTGGCCGGACTTTTGATCGGCTTTCGTCTTTTAGCAACCATTCCGGTTCCGGGTATTGACGCGGCCCAGCTGGCCTCGGTACTTGGCCAGAACCAGTTGCTTGGTTTTTTGAACCTTTTCTCCGGCGGCGGTCTTTCCAACCTTTCGATTATGATGCTTGGCGTGGGCCCCTATATTACCGGTTCGATTATCATGCAGCTCATGACCATGATGTCGACGCGCATGAAGCAGCTTTACTACGAGGAGGGCGCGCTCGGCCGTCAGAAATTTAATCAATACTCTCGTTATTTAACTGTGCCGCTGGCTTTAGTTCAGGGTTATGCGTTTTTAAATTTGCTGGCGAATCAGGGAGTACTACCGACTTTGGCCGGTTTTCAGTTAATTGCCAGTTTGGTCGTGATTACCGCCGGCTCCTGCATATTAATGTGGATCGGTGAGCTGATTAGCGAGCAGAAACTTGGCAACGGCATTTCTTTGATTATCTTTGCCGGCATTGTTTCCCGTTTGCCGCAGGTCATTCAAAAACTTTTTTTCAGCTATACCGACGAGATGCTGGTTACTTATATTATCTTTGCTTTAATCGCCGTAGTCGTAATCGCCGGCGTAGTCTTTGTTAGCGAGGGCGAGCGCAAGGTGCCGGTTACCTATGCCAAACGGGTCCGGGGTAACAAAATGTATGGCGGCGTAACTAGCTATCTGCCGCTCAAAGTTAACCAGGCCGGCGTAATTCCAATTATTTTCGCGATTTCGATTATGCTTTTCCCGCAACTATTTGCCCAGTTAATTTCGGTTTTTTCCGTGGATCTTTCAATCACCTTACAAAATTTTGTTTCGGGCATTTTCAACAATCAGAGCATTTACGCTGCGATCTATTTCGTGCTCGTGGTTGCCTTCACTTATTTTTACACCTCGATCACCTTTAATCCGGGCGAACTTTCCAAGAACCTGCAGCAGTCCGGCGGTTTCATACCAGGCATCCGCCCGGGTGAACCGACCGAACACTTTTTAAAGAGCACGAGCGGAAAGATTACTTTTTTTGGAGCAATCTTTTTGGGCATCGTGGCCATTCTGCCGAACCTGGTGCAGATTTTTAGCGGCATCCAGAGCTTTACTATCGGCGGTACGGCACTCTTAATTGTGGTTTCAGTTGCGCTGGAAATCGCCCGTCAGGTTAATTCACAGTTAACGATAAGAGAGTACGATGCCATCGGGTAGAGGGGGGGGAGTTAGTTGGTTGCTTAGTTATTTGGTTAGTTGGTAAAAAGATAAATCAATGTCCGGGCGCGCCGACTGGCGCGCCCGGGAATGTTTTTGGCAACCCATTTTCATGCTTGCCCTCCGTAGCTTTAGCGAAGGAGGGTGGTCATTCTGAACGCAGCGAAGAATCTCGCCCCGCTTGTCATTGCGAGGTACTCCGCGGCAATCCATCTTTGCCGTCATTCCGAAGCCGAGGAATCTCATCTGTTTTAATATAAACAAATCTGGTCGGTCTCCTCGCGGAGACCGACCAGAACTGCGCCGTGTCGTGGCGCTGACGCTACCGGATGAATACCGGTAGGGCCGTGGGCAAGGAGCCCGCGATGTAGCAGGCCAGCGGGATGAACCCCGCGAAAGCCAGCTCCATCGTGTTTCTGCTCGCCGGGAGCCGGCGCTTCGTGGCGCCCGCGATCGCGGCGCACGCAAGCGCCACCGCGACTGCCGCCAGGAAGGCGGTCTTGTTGAACGGGAGAACGAGCGCCGTCGCAGCGACGGCGAAGACGAGCCATCCGAACTTCGTCATGAGCGAGCCCTCCGAGAGGGGGCATAAGCCCCACCTTGCCGTTCAGCACAGTGCTTACTCGGCGTTTATATATTATACCATACTTTATGCTCATTTGTCAAGTAAAGCTGTCAAGTAGTTAGAAACGCCTATTTTGCATGTTTTTTGATATTTTTGACGACTTTTTGAATATGATTTGCTATACTATCAATAGTCCGATTTGCATTATTAGCTATTCGCGTATTAGCGATTACTCATGGCTCTTAAATCTGTTGAAACACTGAAAAATCTTTCTGGTAAGACCGTTCTAGTACGGGTTGATTTTAATGTTGAAACGCCTAAAGAGGTGCTGCGTTTGGAGCGTTCGCTGCCTACGATCAAATATTTACTTGCACAAAAAGCACGCGTCATTCTATTAAGTCATCGCGGCCGGCCTGATGGCACGGTTATGCCAGAGCTAAGTTTGCGCGCAATGATCCCTTTTTTGCGCCGGCGGGCCAGCCAGAGCATTATGCTCTTTGACCATTTTAATTTTGATCATATCCGAGCCCAGGTTGGGGCCGCCCGGCCCGGCAGTTTATTTATGCTGGAGAATATGAGGTTTCTATCCGGAGAACAGTCTACGCAGCCAGGCGCGCAGAAGGCATTTGCCGCACAGCTCGCTTCGCTTGGCAATATCTATGTTAATGATGCATTTGCCGTCAACCATCATCCGAGCGCCTCAATAACCGAACTACCCAAATTGCTGCCCTCCTACGCCGGTTTTTTGTTGCTCAAGGAGATGGAACAGCTGAATCGGGTGATGAAAAATCCGGCCAAGCCACTGGTAGTTATTATCGGTGGCGGCAAGGCCGACGATAAGTTTATGGTCATCAAAAATTTGCACAGCCAGGCGGAGCATTTTTTGGTTGGCGGCGTAGCCGCCAATACTATTTTGCACGCCCGCGGAGTTGATATCGGTTATTCAAAAATTGACACCTCGATTTTGCCGGCAGTTAAAAAAAGCTTGCATGATAAAAAGGTCATCGTCCCGGTAGACTGGATCGTTGGCGAAACCGGTAAGATTTGTGATATTGGGCCATTAACCGTTCGGCAATTTACAGAGGTTATCAAGGGTGCAAAGACTATTATCTGGAGCGGGCCAATGGGTGTATTTGAAGATCCCCGGTATCGAGCCGGAACGGCACTAATCGCAAAAGCAATTGCAAAAAGTAAAGCGTTTTCAGTAGTTGGTGGGGGCGAGACTATCCAATTTATTGTGCAGTCGCGAATGACGGACAAGTTTGATTTTCTCTCAACCGGCGGCGGAGCTATGCTAGCCGTGCTCGGCGGCAAGAAGTTGCCTGGGGTGGAGGCACTCAAGGGTACTAAGAGTTAGTTGGTTAATTAGTTAGTTGGTTAGTTAGTTAAGACAGATAACAAAATGGAAAAAGACAAAATTGATGTAAAGGAAATGGACTTGGTTTTTTTCGATACTGAACTAACCGGTTTGGATTTGAAACACGAAATAGTTGAGATTGGTTTTGTTAAAGCGCGGGCCGGCACTTTTGAAGTCATTGAGGAGGGTGTGATTAAGATAAAGCCCGTGCGGTTGGCGGATGCTAATTCAGAGGCGCTGGCGATTTCCGGATACAATAAACCGGATTGGGCCGAGGCGGTAGATCTAAAAACCGGCTTGGAGCAATTTTTACAGCACACAGAGGGTTGTATGCTGGTTGGCCAAAATTTGGCCGTAGACATGATGTTTTTAAAAAAATCTTTAGAGGAGTGCGGATTAAAACCAAACTATTTCTACAAAGGACTGGATACATTTTCGCTCGGCTGGAGCAAACTTCGAAATAATTCGAAGTTTAAAAGATTTTCGCTTTCCGAGATGTCGTCGCATTTCCAGATTGATCCGGGCACGCAGCACCGCGCGCTGGATGATGCGCGGACAACCTACCGGGTATTTTTAAAATTATTGGAATTTTAAAAATAAATTTCTAATTTTCAATTTCTAATTTCTAAACAATTTTCAATTTAAAAATTTTGAAATTAGACATTAAGTCATTGTTTGAAAATTAAAAATTAGAAATTGAAAATTATGCATTTCCTAATCTATACCGATGGGGGTAGCCGAGGTAACCCCGGACCGGCTGCTGCCGGTTATACTGTGAATGGTAAATCTTATGGAAAGTATTTGGGTAAAACCACGAACAATGTCGCTGAATATACCGCGATTCAACTGGCGCTCGAAAAGGCACTTGCTGAAGCCGGCGACAATGCGTTAGACGCGGCAGTAGAGGTTCGACTGGATAGCGAGCTGGCACAGCGGCAACTGACCGGCCGTTACAAAGTTAAAAATGCCGGCTTAAGGCCGATTTTTGAATCAGTCCGGCGGCTTTGCGGTCAGTTCAAATCAGTTTCATTTACCCATGTGCCACGCGAACAGAATAAAGAGGCCGACGCGGCTGTTAATCGAGTTCTCGATGCGCTATAATTAAATGAATCAATTATTATTTAACGCTATAACCAAAGCATATGAGCAATTCTCATAATTCAGAAAATTTAACCGACGCAGTAGTTAGAGAGATACATAAGGATTTTACACTCGTCGGTAAACATCGCGTTCACAGTTGGTATGCTTGGGCGATAGTGGGTATCGTTGCTGGCATGGGGCTGGGCATCGTTTATGTCGCTAACCGTTCGGCTAATTTCGAGCAGTCGCAGGCGGCTTATTTTGCGCCTGCAACTAGCTTGTCGATCGGATCAGCCAGCACCGAACCAATGGTCATTGATTTGGTCAGCGACGGAAGGGAAAAATATTCAATTTCTGTATTGCCGATAAACAAGGAGTCAGTTTCTGACAACGATGGACATTCCGAGGGTTTCAAGTATTTTGTCATAAATCCGGTCAGCGGAGAAAAGGTAGTGGCTCCATCGGCGAGAGCTAGGATTACGGTTGGCGGCAGGGAATTTTCTGTCAACAAGGAAATGACAAGAGCTACGGCGCTTTCTCGGGCGATTGAAGGCACCGGTGTGACGATGGTAAAACTACAAGGAGCAAACGAGCCGATGGCCGGAGCAAAATGGATCAGTGTTCGAAACACCAGCCAGTCGGCCAATAAGATCGTTGCGAATCAGCAGATTGTTTTTACTAAGAATGTTCGCATAAGTGGAACAGTCAGTTCCGCGAACATTAATTTTGAAGCCCCCAATTTACCGACTAAGTTGCTTATTAATAAGCAGGAGGTCTTTAGTGCAACTGCTAAGTCACGGCAGAATAATTCGTTGGATATCGCTAAATTTTTAAAGCAAGGCGACAATGAGTTTAGATTTGAACTGACCCAACGCGCCGGAGGTAGCGGAGGATACCCTTTCGGTTTAAATTACAAAGGACTGATTGTTTTAAACGCGCCGGTCAGGCCAACCGCATTTTTACAGAAAAGTTTTGGTCCGGTTTCAGTGAAAATCGGTGCTTCTAACCAAAAATTGGCCAGTTATTCGATTACAAATTCGGCGGACTCGGATATTACGATTGGCAAGCTGATCTTGCGTAAACTAGATGAATCGAATGGAGCTAAATTGGAAAATTTAATTTTGAAGGTAGATGGAAAACAGTTCGGTCAGATTGAGCCGGTGGTTAATAACGGCGACATATCCATCGGTTTTACGCAGCCGCCGATAACTGTCAGCCGCGGTCGTTCTATAACGATTGAAGCATTTGCCAATATCGCGCCGGCATCAGTTTCCGGCACATATCCTTCTCTGCTGCATTTGGAGGGTTGGTACTTGAATGTGTCTGGTAGTACCGTCAGTGAGCCGAATTTTATTCAGACGATTCATGGCCAGACCGTAACAATTTTGTCGGCCACGGCATCCGGCTCATCTTCGGGTTCAACAGTTCCTATTGGTTCGTCAACTAATGTTAATACGCAAGTCGGTCAGAGTCCGGCCGGAGCGGTGTCCAGCGGTTCACGGCCAACGCCAGTTTCACCAACCCTTTCGGTTTCTGCAATCCAGATCGGCACAACTCCCAAGTTAATCGCCGGCACCAGCAATATTGATCTTTTGTGGATTAAGCTGGCGGCAGACAGTAATGGCGATGTGATTGTCCGGAGTATCACACTAACTGACGCCATGACCGGAGCCAATACATTGGAATCATTTACAAACTATGGTTTGTGGGAGGGGAGTGGGCAGGTAGGCAGCATGGTCGCCGGCACCGATTTAAAAGCGACCGGAAATCGAATCCCATTTAAGTTTGCCAAGCAGTTTATTGTTGGCAAAAGTCAGAGTCGAACACTAATTTTGCGTGGCTCGGTAGCCGCTGCGCCGATTCTTGGCTCGCAACACGCGTTTAGCGTCGCAAATAATTCGGACATAGATGCCATCGGCCGAGCAGACGAGCCGGTGATTGTGAATGGCAACGCGCCGGGACAAACATTAAGGATTGAGTCGCTGCGAGTCAGCATGAATGGAACCGCAATTTCGCCAACGACCAATCGGGTTCGAAAGACCGGAGACGAGGTCGCCAGTATTTCATTCTTTGGATCAGCACAGCAGGCGACAAAATTAGAGCAGTTAACTCTGACCTTTTCCGGTACCGCCGTCGGCGCGCCCTTCGGTGTAGTTTTAAAAACGGCGAATGGTAGTGCGGTCGGTAGTGCAGGTACGGAATTTTGTACGCCAGATGAAAATTCTGTCTGCGCGGTAACTTTTGACACCAACCTGGCTCTTGGCAAGGGTCAGTCGGTGAATATGCGCGTGTTAGTCAACTCAACGAAATTCAAAAACCAAGCTAATGCAGCGGATACGCTCGCAATTTCAATTGCTCAACCGTCTGACATCGGACTAAGTGCCGGCGCGGATACCTCTTTGGTTGGTTCGTTGCAGATTGCCAGTGTTAGTTATCAATAGACTGGTTCTAAACTTGCTTTTTGTTCGTGACAACAAAAAATTCCGCTTTGCAGCGGAATTTTTTGGTACCTCATAAACGGGATTCTGTTGCACCGATTTTGAATCGGCGCGACAATCATTTGTCTAGGCCCGCAATTACTCGCGGGCTCAAGCGGCACTCCCGTCAATAATTTTTGCAAATTATCGGCAGGCGCGGCCTTGCACTCTCGCACGGATTTAGCCGTTTCACCTCCACCTTGTCTCCCTATAGTGGAGTTAGACCTTCTACGTTGGGATAGGGTCCCGCGTAAGCTTTCGCCACGCGCGTCACTGTTCGCACCGCTGTTTTACAACTGATGGGCGTTACCCACTGCGACTACCCGCCTTGCGGCAAGTTGAGTGTCCCGATTTTCCTCATCCCGCAAAGCGGGACGCGATCGTCCGGGTACCTGCACAGTATAGCAAATAGGGGATTTCAAGGTCAAGCTCGGTTGCCGGCAGGTGCAACTAAGTTGCAATAAGCAAATACTTCTTTTGTTGATGAAAGTCAAATAACTTTGGCTTGCACGAATAAACCGGAGCAAATTTGACTATTTATGTAATATATTGACATTTGAATCGTCATGTGTTAGTGTCTTGTAACTCATGAATCTGGCCACATGTGTGGTTGGAAATGGGGTATCAGGGTGGAAATATGGGCAAAACCACCTTGTCATAGTCCATTGCCCGGAGGCCGCTACCATGCGGACCCCCTCGTTCGTTCGCAGTTTGCTTCTCTCCGTTCTCGCCGCCCTCGTGGGCGCCGGCCTCACGGTCTCGTCGGCCCTCGCCGCGGGCAAGGAGAGGGTCATCTCCTCGCGCCCGACCTACGAGCGCGACGGGGGGTCCGTCCGCTCCACTGGTGGGGCGAAGGCTGCCCTGGCTGCTCGGCGGGCCGTCTACCAGAACGACACCGGCGCGGACGGCGTCTTCTGGATCGGGCTGCGCGGCGTCACCGACGCCGGGGCCCGTATCGTCCGGATCAGGGAGAACACCCCGATCCCGGCCGGTGATGGCTTCTTCTTCGAGGTCCGGCAGCCGGGACGCTACTGGCTGGTCGTCCGGAGTCCGAACGGCGATCTGCTCGAGAAGCAGTCGTACTGGATTCGGGCGCGACATGACTACGTGGTCCACATCGGGGACCAGGTCATGCCGCCGCCGTCTACGACGGCGGAGATCCTGATGGTCAACAACACGGGAACGACTTGGGGGACGAGCTTCTCGCTCAGTTCCCCGTCGTATCTCGGCGGAGGTGAGCTCGGCTACACCTTCGCAAGCCAGGTACCGAACCTGGCGGTCGCGTCGGCAGTCCCGCCGACTGCCGACCTTCCGTCGTACACCGTGAAGATCACGGTGCTCTCGAACCCCGCAGTCACGGTGACGGCGGGGGCTGGTACGGGGACGATGTCCGCGGACAGCAAGACGCGGACGATCGTGTTCGTACAGAAAGGAGACGGGACATACGGGCCGAAGTAAGGCCCAGGTGTCCCAGCATCCACTGTCTCGGCGGCGCCCTGCGCGCCGCCGAGACAGAAAGGACTTTTTGCTGGAAAGTATATTAACTTAAAAATCCTATGAAAAGCTCAATGCAAAAAATAAATACCGTCCTTAAAATAAACGCATTTGTTGCCATTATCTGTGCGCTTGTTTTAGCGCCGGCTGTTTCTTTTGCTGCTATCTCTTCGAGCCCGACAAGTGGTTATATTTCCTCGCATCCGGCCGCTAGTATTTCCTCTTCTCCGAGCGGAATTTTTGTGGGTTCGCGACCCGTTTCTATATCTAATGTTATCGGCAGTGCCAGCACTGGGGGCGTGATTGGTTCTTCTCCGAGTGGAGTTTTTGTGGGTTCAAAGCCACAACCCGTTGGTTCAATTTCTTCTAGTCCCTACGGCGGCTATATCGTTGGCTCTGCGCCGGCCCAAACTATTGGGTCTTCCCAGACCGGTAGTTTGATCATTTCTTCAAATCCAAATGCAGGGCATAGCACAATTGGTTCTACCGCGGTCCGGACCGGAGTTATTAATTCTACTCAATCAGGTTATATTTCCTCGAGTGCAAATGGGGGATATGTCATTGGTTCAACTGGCGCCGGTTTTCAAACAGTCGGTTCATCTCGTGCCGGTAGTGCTTATATTAGTTCCGGCCCGAACGGGTCAGCAGTGATTAATTCCTCGCCGGCTAACTCTTCTTTGTCTTTTGTCGGTTCGTCTGCGAATAATTCTACAATGATTGGTTCAAGCGCACAGCGTTCCGGCATTATTGGTTCCGGAACATCTGGCTATGTCTCTTCCAGCCCGAATGGTAATCCGATGATTGGAGCAGCTCCAGCAAATTCTTTGGTTATTACCTCGTCTCGCGCTACAAGCGGTTACATCAACTCCTCGCCGGTTAACAATGGAATAATTGGTTCTACTGCAGTTACTAGCAGTGGCATTATCAGCTCACATCCGTCTAATAGCGGATATATTTCCTCGTCGCAGAATAAAATTTCCGTGATTGGCTCAACTCGAACGCCGGTTGTTGTAGTTGGCTCTAGCCGCAATCCGCAAAATATTATTGGCTCTACGCTGACCTCGTGTCCAACCGGATACAGCGTCCGCAATAATCAGTGTGTGGCAAATCCAACTACAATTTGCCCAGCCGGCTACACCTTACAAAACAATACCTGCGTGCTTTATCCAACCACGACCAATGTCTGTCCGGCCGGATATTCTTTTGAAACTACAACCAGCACCTGCCGGCCGAATGTTGTCTACAACCCGCCGACCTTCCGGGGCTGCGGCGACGGTTATTCTTACGACACAGTTACCAATACTTGTTATCCATACCGGACTGGTCGGCCAAATTATTCCTATCCGCAGAACTATACCCAAGTTGGCTACAGCTACCCGTATTATCAGCAGAGTTACACCAATATTCCTTCGTATTATTATCCCAGCCAGCCGCAAACTATAGTTCAGCCGAGCCAGCCGCAGACGGTTTATGTTGAGCGGCCAAGCACGCAAACCGTAGTAATTGACCGGCCAGCCCAGACCGTTGTGACTGAACCGGCCAGCAATATTGTCGTTGCCAGCAGCAATTTAATCGATACTTACAACATCACGATTCGGACTGACGAAAATAGCAATACGATTGTTACCTGGGAAAACAATGTGCCAACTTATGCCGAGGTGGTCTTCGGTCTGACCAGTCAGCCCACCGATAATCTGCCGCAATACAGTTATGACTTTACGACCGGGCCGCTCGCGGGCATTTCGGCGCACCACGAAGTGAATTTGGGCCGGTTGGAACTAAACCGCCCGCACTATCTGCGGATTGTCTCGCGTACTACAACCGGTAACGACATTACTCCGGAGATTGCCTATATTCCGGTGCCAGGTAAAAATATCGTGCCTTCAGTTACACCTTCAGAGCCAACTACGGTGGCCAGCGCTTTTAGTACCGTGGGTTCGATGGGCCGTTATGTGCTGCTTGCGATTTTGATTTTAGCCATCGTAATTTTTGCAGCGATGATTGCTAAACGCAAGAGTAATCACTAACCTACAGCAATCACTAACACGCTAATTAAAACTAATATACTAATTAATTCAAATATTTTATTCGCATATTAGTCCGGATTAGCATGTTGGCGAATACTGTCATAACATTATATGAAAAACATTTTTACAAAAACAGCAGTTGCAGTTGGTGCAGTGATTATCGGCTTAACCTCGGTCGCGCTGCCGGCTTTCGGCCAGCAGGTCTATTATGGCAGCTACAACACGCCGCCGATTTGGGACGAGATTGCCAACACTTCAGTTGCCCAGGGCAACACCTTGTCGCTCGTGGTTCGCGCGCAGGACAACAACAATGACTCACTTACTTATAGCGGCGTTCGTCTGCCAGATAATGCCAGCTTTAATCCGGCGACCCGGGCCTTTTTCTTCAGCCCGCAGTACAACCAGACCGGCACTTTTCCGGTAACTCTCGGTGTAACCGACAACAAGAGCGCGCCAGTGTATAAAACTTTTTATGTCAGCGTTTACACGGATTACAATCGCGTTAATTATCCGTACAACGACCCAAACTATTCTTACAACAGCGCTCCGTATTTTAGCAGCACGCGTTCATATTATGCCGTGCAATCCAACCAGCAGTTTGAGTTTACGGTTAAGGCCATTGATCCGGAAAACAGCAGCGTTTATTACACCGTTACCAATTTGCCGATCGGAGCGACCTTTGACCAGGAGCGCGGCATTTTCCGCTGGACGCCAAGCCAGGCGCAGCGCGGCACCCAGTCGCTACAGTTTTTTGCCAGCGACGGGTTTATGAACAGCCCGGCGTTTATGGTTACGATTGTGGTGGACGCAGATCAGAACTACAGCGGTAATTTTGGCTACGGCTACAATAACGGTGTATACAACTCGTATTATCCAGGTGCATACAATTACAGCACTTATGGCCAGCCATACTTTACCAGTGTTGCGCCGACTTCGGCTCGGGCCGGGGAGACATATATCTACGACGCAGTTGCTTTTGATTCGGATCGCGACCAGTTAAATTATCAGCTGGTAAGCGCGCCGGTCGGCGCCGTGATTAATCAGAGTACCGGCCGAATAGTTTGGGTTGTGCCCGCCTCTGCTTACAGCGGCCAGTCATATCAGTTTACTGTAACTGCGGCTGACGGTCGGACTACTCCGGCAACGCAAAGTTTTACTGTTACGATTTCCGGCGCGGCCGCTACCAATATTGTCTATTATCCGTCTTCGGCTTCGGAAATTAAATATGTTTACCGTGATGCTACGCCAACTGTAAAATATGTGACTGCTTCCCCGGTGCAAAACACGACAGTTGCAAACAGTAATTATTACCCGGGTCAAGCCATCGTGATTAACGCCGGCCGAACCGTACCGACCTATCCGGTTTCTTCATATGCCGTGTCAGGTGCAACTGCAAATTATGCTTCTTATGATACTTACACCGGTAGTGCATATGGTGCGAGCGCATTTCGTTCTTTTAATCTGGCAGTTCGGGTGCAGCCAAAAGGTGATTTGATGGTCTCCTGGGATACCAGCAAGCCGAGTCGCGGCGAGGTAGTTTACGGATACAGTTCGAATCCGCGCTCTGATTCCTGGAACACGATTCTCAATTATGACTTTACGACCGGCGAGCAGAGCAGCCCTTCTACAAAGCATGAGCTTTCGCTCGGCAAGCTGGAGATTGGCCGCACTTACTATATGCGGGCTATCTCGCGCACCGGTAGCGAGACCGACATCAGCCGCGAAATTATCTTTATCCCGATGCAGACCGCACAGGGGACTCCGTCGGTGCAGCAGTATGATGGAGCTGCTTCGGCGATTGACTCGGCCGGCAGTTTCCTGACCTCGACAGGTTTCCTAATTATTCTTGGTTTAGTCGCGATTGCACTTCTGCTCTATATTATTTATCGGTTTTTTGCCGGCCGCCGGCCGCAAGAAGAGTACTTGCCGGAATTGCATATGAGCGAGAATGGATCTAACGGGAATCAGTAAACGCAAAGTTTAGTAATCAACCCAAAACCCGCCTTTTCTGGCGGGTTTTGGGTGTAAAACAGAAACCTAAAAGTTCCCGCCAAGATGAGCAGGGGTACCTTTTACTGCTCCCTTTGGCGGGAACTTTTAGGTTTCTGGCCAAAATATTTTAGCAGGTGTATATTAAGACATGGTGATACCGCCGCGTCGGTGGTGTCCGTTTCCAGGAGGTGGTCATGAGTGATGGTTCAGAGAATGGTCATCTCGATGACCTGTTGCCACTCGAGCTCTATCCCACGCTCGAAGAGTGGTTGGCTGACACACGACACGGAGAGGTCGGGTTCGTGTTCGCAAGCGACGCCCTTGTCGTCAAGGGTCCGCGGACGCACCAGATCGGCCAGCTCTGGGTGGACAAGCGAGCCCAGGTACTGGCCAGTTGTTCTGACGAGGAACGGCCAAGCAAGATCGAGCTTTCTCGGTCTGACACCGGTCTTGTCGTGGTGCTGCGGACCAGCATTACGATTCCAGTGGGAAATCCATCCGGCGGATCTCGGGTGCGTGCCGCAACGATGCGGTACATGCAGGGCATCGTCGTCGTGCTTGAGGACCTGGCCGATTGGCGGGAGCTGATCAACTCCTACCGCAGTGGCTTGGGAGAGGCGAGGCCGGGCACGAAGAAGGCGGCAGTTTCCGAAGCGGAGGGTGAGGGGAAGAGGGCGGTGGCTTAGTCACTGCCGAATCACAAAGCTCGCCCCGTCGAGCGCGTGGCCGACCAGGAATCTCCTGGTTGGCCACTCAATTTTATTTTATAGTTTTGGAAACTCCGAAGTCCCGCCAAGATGAGCACAGAAGATTTAGTGCTCCCTTTGGCGGGACTTCGGAGTTTCCTCCAGGATGTATATCGGCTAATCCCCAAACTTTTCCCCATAGGGAGCAGTAAAAGGTATCCCTGCTCATCTTGGGGAGAAGTTTGGGGTAATTCCCCCTATCATTGTGTTTGGGCTTGACAAATTCAATAGGTATGCTATTATATACTTATATGAAAAACCTTACCGTTTCTAAGCTTGCTATCGCGATTTCTGTTGGTTTGACGGCCCTGGCGGTCGCTTTTCCAGCATCTGCCGCATATTACCTGGATCAACAGGGACAGCCGATCTATTACGATACTTATACAGTCCAGCGCAGCCAATATTATCCGGTTCAGTATAACTATAATGGTTATGGCAGCCAAGCGGTTGTTTATGGCGGTTCTTATGGTTACAACAACTATTCTGGCTCAAACTACAATAACTCAATAAACCGGCCGCCGGTTATCTTTTCTACGCCGGTTCGAGATGCTATTGATGGCAACACTTATGTCGCCGGAATTAATGCCACCGATCCGGATCATGATCAGATTTTTTATCAGCTAATCTCCGGCCCGGTCGGAATGACTATTGATTCAGCGACGGGGCTGATTCGCTGGAGCGGAACTTCGGGAAAAATCGGCCAGAGTTTTCCGGTGGTTGTCGGAGCTACCGATGGCCGTTCGCCGGTCGTAACGCAAAGCTACACAATTACTGTTCGTCAATATGGTTATGGCGGTGCGACCGGTAATTCCAGCGGTTCAAATTCGATTAATCCAAATTCTAACGAAAAGACAACTGGTTACAGCGGCTCGGCACTGGGCGCATTTTTCGGCGGTAAGAAAACTCCGAAAGAAATAACCTTCTCGAATATTAATGTGATTAGCGGGCCGAAAAATATCAATGACCGCGAAGATCGTAATTGTGAAGTTTTAGTGAATTGGCAGACTAGTGTCGCGACCGTCGGCCAGGTTATGTATGGCCCGACATCGCAGCCATTGAATGATAGTTTCCAGTACGCAGCCAGTGCGCCAGAGGGAAATTCTTATCAGAAAAATCACCAGGTTAAGTTGGGTTGTCTGGAGAATAAAACTTATTTCTTCCGAATCGGTGCATTTTCTACGGACGCCACGGCCAATAGCGGTGAGCAGATGATCCTGCCCTTTACTGTTCGTACCCAGATTCCGACCACGGTTGGCTCTGACAGTGGTGTTGGTTCTGTATTGGCTACGACTGTTGGTTCTACCTCATTGCTTGGACAGCTCGGGCGGTTATTGAATCAGCCGGTGCTCTGGATTTTACTGATTGTGGCCGTCTTGGGTTATATTGGTTATCGTATTCTGCGTCACTTCAATGTTGATCGGCCCGCTAACTGGAAAGCGCAGAAGCAGCCGGTGCCTGCGGCTGCGGTTGCTTCGGCTGGCTACATTGATCACGGTGCTCCAGGAGAGATTCCGATGCTTTCAGTGCCGCATCAATAAAGAGAAAATAAAACAAAACAGGCGGTTCACGGGAAAGAAGATTTATCCCCGCGAACCGCCTGTTTTGTTTTGAATTTTTTCAAAATATATTTCAGCAGAAAAACCGGGGCCAGCTCTGCACGAGGAACGGGGTTCTATCCTCGTGCAGAGCTGGCCCCGGTTTTTCTAATCCCTCCAAAAATAAACACCGCTCCGCTGTTTTGCGAGGATAGAACCCCGTTCCTCGCAAAACAGCGGAGCGGTGTTTCTCGAAAGTTATCCACATCGCTTGTCAAGCGGCCATGAAAACGGAGCTATACTAATTACAAGGAGCATCGTGCTCCTGATTGAAATATTTTTCGCTACGAATTTATTAATATTATTTAATTATTTAATTTTCCATGGACACGCAAAATGCGTTTGGTGTTTCTCGTTACTCGGTAGTCAGGGCGGCACTTTTAATTTTAGTGTCCGCTCTTTTTATTAGTAGTTTGGTCGCCGTTCATTTTGCTGGAGCAGCGGTCTCGGTAGTTTCAGATCCGACCTTTGGCGGTGTCTTCTTTAAGCAGGGTGGTAGCTCTGCCGCAGTTTTGAAAGTTACGATTGGTAGCGACGAAGATACGCAGGCGCTGACCGGAGTCAAAGTTCGGTTTACCGGCCAAAGCGGTTCACCGACCTGGAACAATACTGCCGCTAGCTCTTCTGAATTGGCCGACCTGGCAACGACAAATGGCGGCGTGCAACTTTGGCGAGAGACCGCCGGCACCGGTTTTTCGGCCGCAGCCGATACGCAGATAACTTTGGCCGCCAGTCCGGTCTATGCTGCATCCAATGTTTTCACTCTAACCCCGGGCAGCACAACGACCCTGGCTACCGGTCAGATTTTTTATGTTGTAGTTAAACCCGATAGTTCCGGTTTGACCAACAGTACAACTTTCAAAGCAACAATTCCGGCAGATGGCATTATTACCAGCACCAGCTCTCCGACTATTTTGGCGGCAACTAGCAGTATGATTACGGTTGATACTGCCGCGCCGACAGTGGACTTCAGTATGACCGGACCGCAGAATAACTCCACGAATGTTCCGATTAGTGCTTTCATCGGTGTCGGCTTCTCCGAACAGATGGATCCTTCGACGCTTACGCCGAGCAATATCACTATGACTGCGGCCGGCTCGCCGGTTTCGATCGCCGTTAATCCGAACTTCAACAATGTCAACATCGTGCCTTCTTCTGCCCCGACCTATGCCGCCAGCTCCCGCTTCGCCAAATTCCCGACCGCTGGCGTCAGTAGTTTCATGTTTTCTAGCGCCACCAATCCAATCTTCTTTAATGGAAGTTATTTTGGGCCCGCTCTTGGCGATATTATTTATTTCCAGCACGAGTCATTCCCGGCCGAGCTTGGTATTGTTACTAATGCGACGCAGACTTCTGGAACCTTTTCGGTCAACGGCACAACTCTTTTTGGCGGACAGCAGCTGATTAAAGTTGCGGCCGCAACGCAGACCGGTTTAGTAACAGCGATTGACCCCGCTTTCAAAGTCGGTGATCTAGTTGTAGTCAAAACGGCGACAAATTCCGGCGACACAACCCGTACCAACTGGCATGTTGTAACTACCGCCGGAGCTATCTCCAGCAGTACTTTGCGTTTTGATGGCGGCTCCGGCGCGCCGACTTATCCGACCGCCGCCCGCTACAGTTTGGCGGCTTCGACAGCTTCTTCGACTAGCGTTCTGGCGGTCAGCCAAGGAGACTTAGTCTTTGCCAATGTCGGCACAACGACCTATAGCTGGCATCTGGCGACTACCGCGGGTGATCTCTCGGCTGATGCGACAAGCACAGCAGTTTTAGACGGAAACTCTACGACGACCTCGCGCGTGGCTGGCGGCTCGGTGATGGTCCGGCTAGCAACTACAGTGCAAGCGGCAGTCACTGACAATGTTCTTGCGCTGGCAAATGGCGATATCGTCTTTGCGAAAGCCACGGCAAATGCTAGTCCGCTAAATACCTATTCGTTCCACCTGGTTTCCGGTCCGGGCACGATTAGCAGCGCCAACCTGCGCTTTGATAATTCGGTGAGTCCGCTCACGACAAATACGGCTTATGTAGTTACGGTTGGTCCGGCGGTTAGCGACAAGGCCGGTAACGCTTTGGGCACCACCTCGACAGTTAGCTTTACTACCGGTGCCACCGGCGGTACGAACATTGCGCCGCCATTTGTTCAATCAACCGCGCCAAATTCCGGATCGCAATCGCATCCGATAAACGCGCCGATAAAACTCACATTCTCACAGGCGATGGGCAGTTCGGCTTTGAGCAGCTCCAATGTTACTCTTTATACTGATAACTTTGGTGCTCCAGGTACGCCAATAACTGCAACGCGATCGCTCGATGCTGCTTCGACTACGCTAACGGTTACTCCATCTTCAAATTTAACCGCCTCAACCGGTTACATTCTGAAAGTCGGTACAACCACTTTGAGTTATACTGGCACCGCTCTGAACAATACCTACTTCCTGAACTTTAAAACTCCGGCCGGATCTGCCGATTCGTCTCATCCGACTGCAAATGGCGTCTTCCCAAGTGCCGGAGCGACCGCGGTCAAGCGCAATACGATTGTTTGTTCTGGTATGTCGAAAGACATCGACGCTTCCACTGTAACCGCTTCCACCGTTACGCTTTCTGGCAGCATTGCGGTCAATGTGAGCTACAGTCCGAACAGCCGGACAATCTGCGCCAGTCCGACTAGCCAGCTTGCCAGCAACACAACCTATACCTTCACTATTACCTCCGGTGTTACAGACATTATTGGCAATGCGCTGGATGCTGATTCGGGTACCGGCGGTAACCAGAATTTTACTTCGACCTTTACCACCGACAGTGCCACCGACAGCACCGGCCCGTCGGTAACCTTTGGTAACGCCGATAACTTTGGCGCGGCCATAACCTTCTCCGAGCCGATGCAGTCCGGCGGTGGTGCAAATGCCGCAGATAATATCTCGAATTACACAGTCGAGAGTCCGGTTGGAACTTCGATCTCGCTCTCCGGCAAAACCGTTACTTATGACGGCATGATGATGGCGGCCCGCATCAGCGGTTTGTCGCTGACAACCGGCGCGACAATTAAGATTACTGCCAGCACTGCTTTGCAGGATTTAGCCGGTAACGCAATACTCACTACGGGTACTCCGGCGGCAAACACCACGCAGTTCACGGTGGCGAACTCCAACACGACCGGCGGCTGCTTAAACTGCGGCACTTCGCAGCAG
The DNA here is from genome assembly GCA_023255625.1 of Candidatus Harrisonbacteria bacterium. Taxonomy (GTDB): domain Bacteria; phylum Patescibacteriota; class Minisyncoccia; order UBA6257; family 1-14-0-10-44-23; genus JAHFLF01. Next base: position 31,929 of record JAHFLF010000004.1, on the reverse strand, counting down.
AATCCGAATCAGGCCGGTACAATGCCGATTCGTGCTACGCCGACTAACCGATCTGCCGGCGCCACCTCCAACTACGAGTTTGAATTTCCGGTATCGCAGGTTGTGCCGCTTGGCGGTAAGATTCTTGTAACTTTTCCGGTCGGCTTTGATGTTACAAACGCGGTTGCCGCAACGGTTGGTACCGAGAGCTTTGCAAACGGTGACCTGAACGGCCCAAATACCGGCACGATTACGATTGGTTCAGTTGCGGTAAACGCCTCGGCGCGAACGATTACTGTTACGACAGCCGGTGCTGCCTCAACGGCGAATGACTTCCTGCGCTTTACCCTGAAAGGAATCGTGAACTCTACCGCGCCGTCCAGCAACGGTTACACGGTTACGATTTTGACCCAGGACACGAGCAGCGTGACGAAAGAAAATATGACCTCGAATCCGTTCTATCTTGGTCAGTCTGGCTCTGCTGTCGTAGTACTCAATGTCTTTGTAGATAACGGTGCTGGCGGCGCTACGGCTGGAGACAATATCAAGAGCGGAACAGAAGCCGGCGTGGCCAACATCCGCGCCTTCTTAGGTAGCCCGGCATCTGGCGGTATTGAGGCAACCAGCGGTGCCAATGGTACGACTACCTTCTCTGGTCTGGCCGTCGGAGATTACATGCTTGGCATTGCACCAGACAGCGTGGCTGCGGCCGGCGACTATGTTTTTAACAGTGCGCCCCAGCCAATCTCAATCAGTAGCGGTACAACCACTAAAAACCTTGGTTTAACGGCGGCCGCATTCACGATCGCCGGCACGATTACTGGTCCGGCTAACACGAAAGTTGATGTCTTCGCTTCCAGCCCGAGCGGGTTTACTAAGAAGACGGGAACGACCAATGGCGGCGGCACTTTCGCTTATAGTCTGCCGGTAAATGCCAGCACGACTTATCAGGTGGGCGTTGGCCCGGCTATGCCGCCAATGACTCCTGGTCAGGCCGCTCCGCCTGCGCCGACATTTACCTTTATGCCTCCGCCAAATATCACCGTCCAGGTTCTTGGAGCAAACATTACCGGTAAGAACTTTACTTTAACGGCGGCCGGTAAGACCATCACCGGGTATGTTCGCGACAGCGCCGGTACTGGTATTAGCGGCGTACAAGTTTTTGCCCGGCCAACTGAAGGATCTACAACTGGCGGCGGCGGTAGCAGCGTTGGTTTTGGTACCAGCGCGCAAACGCAGACTGACGGCAGCTTTACATTGAATGTGGTCGCCGGTAATTATCTGGTGAACGCGAACAAGCCGGGTATGCCGTTTGTACCAGACCTGGCTATCAGCGTGCCGACCTCTGGAACAAATGTTCCGGCTAGCTTGAGCTTTGTCATGGCCATCAGTACCTCTGGGCTTACGATTAGTGGAACAGTTAAAGATGACGGTGGTAACGCAATTTCCTACGCCGGTGTTTCTGCGGAAAAGATTACCTCTACTAGCGACACGACCTCACTCGGTGGCGGTGCGCAAAACTTTGTCGGCGGGCCGACTGATAGTGCTGGAAGCTATACATTGTATGTTAGTGCCGGAACCTGGAGAGTTTCTGCCTTTGCGCCTGGGTTTGGAAAACTTGGCACAAAGACAATTACCGTTGGTACAACCGCGGTAACCGGTCAGGACTTTAGCGCGGCGACAGTTACCTTTGGCACAATCACCGGCTCTGTTACTAAGGGCGGCGTTGCCCAGCAGGGTGCGAATGTTCGAGCCGAAGGAGATAACGGCGGCAACATGGCGACGACTGATGCCAGCGGCGCATACAGCATCAAGGTTCCGCCGGGCTCCTACACCGTCAGCTGCTTTATCCCTGGTGTAGGTGATTCGGTTGTAACCGGTAGCGTCACTGTTTCTGCGAACACCACAACCTCCGGCAAGAACTGTGCTCCGGGCGCCTCGCTCACGGTTGTGGTTGGACTCACAGACGGCACAACTGGTATCACTAATGCCTTTGTTGATGCTCGCGATACAAATGGGCGAGGTAATGGAACGAATGTCAGTGTGGCTTCGGGTACTCTTGCCGTCTACACTCTTCAGTTGTCGCCAGGTACTTACACGATTCGCGCGGCTCACCCGGCCTTTGGTCCGATTGGAGCGCAATCGAATGTCAATACGAGCACCACATTAAGTTTCACAGCTACCGCCGGTACGCAGCGGACAGTTGCCGGAACAGTTACCGCCAACGCCAGCAATGTGGAGGGTGCTTGGGTCTCGCTGACCGGTACGCCGGCTGGCCAGACCAACAAGATTCACATTGGTACCCAGACCGCTTCGAATGGAACTTATACTCTCACGGTTCCAGACGGTAGTTATGATCTGCGTGCTGATAAACAAGGGCTGAAATCACCGGCAGAAAGTTCAGTAACGGTAGCTGGTGCAAATTTGACCGCGCAGAATGTTGTGCTCACAACCGCCTCTCGGACGATTACGGGAACGGTTACCATCGGCGGATCCGGCGTGAGCCAGGCCTTCGTTGACGCTACTGACGGAGCTGGTGGATTTGCGGTCAGCCAAACTGACTCAACCGGTGCTTATTCGCTGGCAGTTGATAATGGCACTTGGACGGTTCGTGGCCACGCAGACGGATACAATTCTGACGGCGTACCAGTTACAGTGAACAGCAACAGCCCGAGCGGAATTGCAGTGGCGCTTACTGCAATCAGCGGTTACACGCCAAAGCCGCTTCAGCAGCAGACCTTTACCCCGGCCTCCGGCGGACAGTTTACCAACAACGACATTGGTAGTGGATTCAAGTTAACTATGCCTCCGGCTTCTGCCGGCTCGGATACTAATCCGTCCACAATTGCGACTAAGCCAACGACCAATGTGCCGAAGCCGACGACTGGTAGTGTGCTAACCAAGAATGCTGTAACCGTGAATGTTACCAACTCATCTGGTCAGGAGGTCTCCAGCTTGAACAGCGATGTGACAATTACCGTGCCATATACAGCCGCGGATCTGCCGACTGGAGTTTCGGAGAGCAGCATCCAGCTTGGTTATTGGAACGAGTCGGCTAATTCCTGGACGACTTTGCCGACAACCGTGGACACAGTTAATGATGTGCTGACGGCAACGGTCTCCCACTTCTCGGATTTTGCCCCGTTAATTCCAAGTGATCCAACTGCGCCAGAGACTCCGGCTAGCATCACCGCGACGGCACTTAATGCCACAACTGTTCGGTTGGCCTGGGATTCTGTCTCGGGTGCAAATAGTTATGATGTGTATCAAAGTTCCAGCCAGGGCGGCACCTATGCCCGGGTTGGTTCGGAGCCGACGGTTGGCAACCAGAATGGTTATGATGTAACCGGATTAACTAACGGCAGCACCTACTACTTTAAGGTTTCGGCGTTAAATGCCGGCGGCAATGAATCTGCGGCCAGTTCGGCAGTTTCCGTAACCTTAACCGCGGCCTCTATCGGTGGCGGTGGTAGCACTAGTGGCGGTGGTGGCGGTGGAGGAAGTTATGGTACGGCTGTTACTATACCGACTAGCCCATCAGTAACTGCAAATACTCCTTCAGCAGTTTCGCTGGCCCAGCAGCTTGCAACTCTGCAGTTGCAGTTACAAGCTAGACAGCAGGTTGGAGCGGTTAGTGCCGGTATCTTTACGCGCATGCTCAAGACCGGCTCCGAAGGTAACGATGTCGTAGCCCTTCAGAACATTCTCGAAGCCAAAGGATTCCTGAAGATGCCGGCTGGAATTGCCAAAGGATACTTCGGTAATGCGACTATGAAAGCGCTGATGCAATACCAGACTAGCGTCGGCCTGGAAGCCGTTGGCTATGCTGGTCCGGGGACTCGGGCAGCGTTGAGTACTGAAGCTGGTGGCAGTACCTCTGTTAGCGCTCCTGCACCTGCGGCAACTGTATCCGGCTCATACACCTTTACGGTGATGATCAAGACGGGGGCAGAAAACGCCGATGTCATCGCTCTTCAGAACATCCTAGAAGCCAAAGGATTCTTGAAGATACCGGCTGGAACTGCGAAAGGGTACTTCGGTAACGCGACCAAGCAGGCGCTCATGAAGTATCAAGAGAGCGTTGGCCTGGAAGCAGTTGGCTATGTTGGCCCGGGGACTCGGGCGGCGCTAAACACCGGCCGATAGTTGGGTGCGGAAAGATTTTGCGGGAGGATTCGGGGCGGGCCAGCTGGCCCGCCCCGAATGGTTTAGCCATTCGACTTCTGCCGATTATTGCCGTATGCTGATTTGATGAAGCCGAAGCCGACAGAAATCAAAAAAGACGAGTTTCCGATGCGCATCAATAAATATATTGCTACGCAGGGTTTGGCTACCCGTCGCGGCGCTGACGCCCTGATTGCTGCCGGAAAAGTGCATATTAATGGCCGGATTGCCGTGCTTGGCGATAAGGTAAATCCAACTGACAAAGTTGAGGTGAATACCAAGGCGGTAAAGGAGAGTCGCCAGCAACTTTTGTATTATGTTTACAATAAACCGGTTGGTATTGTTACGCACTCGGCGCAGAAAGGAGAAAAGGACATTCTTGATTCGATTGAGCAAACTAATTTAGCCAAAGAGGAAGTTGTGTCTTCTCGGTCAATCCCGGCTAAACCGACGCGCTCCGGAATTTTATCCTGCAGTCCAATCGGCCGGTTAGATAAAGATTCTCATGGGCTAATTTTACTGACTAACGACGGACGAGTTACGGATCGTTTGCTTTCCCCGGAGCACGATCACGAAAAAGAATACGAGATTAAAGTTACAAAGCCGCTGAAACAGAGCATGCTGACCTGGCTGGCCAGGGGTGTGAAACTGGAAGATGGCTATATTACCAAACCGGCCGAAGTTTGGGCCGAGAGCGACTATATTTTTCATATTGTGATAACCGAAGGGAAACGGCATCAGATCCGCCGGATGGTTACGGCCGTGGGCAATGAGGTCGCCGATTTGAAACGGGTACGGATTATGAATATGGAGATTGGCGATTTACAAGCCGGTGCAAATCGCCAGATTCAAGGAAAAGAACTCCTGGAATTCTTAGCATCAATTGGCTTGTAGGAAATGACGATTCTTTGACGGGAAGGGGAAAAGCGTATATTATTTAGTAATCAGGGCTCAAGCCCGTTTTTGTTTCCGAGTTTCTATTAGCTACAACCTACCAACTAATAACTACAACCTTCCCCCATGGCTACTTACGAACATGGAGATGTAATTTTGCGCTTTAATGACGTGTCCTTTGAATACGGACATAATAAGCCGGTCTTAGATCAGGTTGATTTTAGTATGCGTGAGGGCGCGAAAATGGCTTTAATGGGGCAAAATGGCGCAGGCAAGACGACCTTGTTCCAGCTGATTCTGGGCGAAAAACAGCCGGAGGATGGGGAGATTGTGATTAAAAAAGGCGCGACAATTTCTATCGGCCGCCAGGTTTTGCGGCGTGAGGAGCACCAGCTGACTGTACGCGAATTTTTTGAAAGCGCTTTTCCCGGTCAGAAAATTTACAACATTGAGCCGCGGATCGAAGAGGTAATGGAGATCGTCAATCTGCACGCGCCACTCACCAGAAAGGTCAGTGAATTTTCCGGCGGACAGCAGGCGCGTCTACTGCTGGCCTTTGCCTTGATTAGTAAGCCGGATATTTTGCTTTTGGACGAGCCGACCAATAATTTAGATCACGCCGGCATAGATCATCTAACTAAGTTTTTGCTGGAGTACGATAAGACCTGCATCGTGATTTCGCACGAGGCGGATTTTTTAAATTCTTTTACGCACGGTGTGCTGTATCTGGATGTTTACCAGCATAAGGTTGAGCAGTATGTCGGCAACTATGCTGATGTGGTGAAAGAAATTAGCGCTAGGATTGAGCGGGATCGGCGAGAAAATGCCCGGCTCGCTCGGGATATTACCAATCGAAAGGAGCAGTTTAATTTTTTCGCGCAAAAAGGCGGACACATGCGCGATGTGGCCAGAAAGATGCGCGAAAAAATTGAGGAATTGGAGGAGGAGGTGGTTGATAGCCGGCAGGAGGATAAGACAATTCCGGAATTTGGGATTCCGGCGCAGGTGCTTGACGCGACCGAACTTGCTGATACCGGGCCGATTATGAAATTTACTCAAGTGAATATTATTCCGCCACATGGCTCTGCGCACAAAGGGGCTTCTCATGCTAAGCCGATCAGTAAAAAGATTGAAATTGCTTTGCGCCGTGGCGACAAATTGCTGATCAAAGGACCGAATGGAATAGGCAAAAGTACTTTATTAAACGCTCTGGCTACCGGCCGAGCGACCGGCGTTTCAATCATTAAAGGTGCGCGAGTCGGCTATTATCGCCAGGATTTTTCCGGTTTGGATTTTGAGGAGTCGGTCTATAAAACCTTGGCCGCATCCGCCTTTGATTGCAGCGATCACGAGTTGCGCGGTGTGGCTGCCCGCTTTATGCTGACGCATTCACTCATGAATGCAAAAGTTGGCTCGCTGTCCGAAGGGCAAAAAGGATTATTGGCCTTTGCGCAACTAGTTCTGGCCAAGCCGGGTATTTTAATCATGGATGAGCCGACTAATCATATTAATTTTCGCCATTTACCGGTGATTGCGCGGGCGCTGGATCGTTTCGAGGGCGTACTGGTCTTTGTCAGCCACATGGCCGAGTTTGTCAAACAGATTAAAGTTACTCACGAGCTTGATTTGGGCGAATTGCTCTCGAAAAGTGATAAAAAATAGTTAATTCAGGATTGAAATATTTAGACGAGTTTAACTGTAGTAAATTTACATGCCAGGATCTGCGGCTGTTTCGTCCCCAAAAACAGATGAAGAAATAGCAAAGCAGGTTCAGGGCGGCGATGTGGAGTCGTTCGGTATTTTAGTTAGCCGTTATGAAGGTAAAATGACGCGGTATGCCCGCAAATTTTTATTTCAGGGTGAGGATGTTAAAGACATGGTTCAGGAGGTATTCTTAAAGGCGTATATTAATATCCAAAGTTTTGATACAAAGCGGCGTTTTTCTCCCTGGCTTTACCGTATAGCCCACAATGAGTTTATCAATGCGGGCCGGAAAAAGTTATCGCTACCGGTTTTTACTTTTGATTTAGACGCACTTTTTCCGCACCTGGCCGCCAAAGAAACCGCAGACCAAGATATGCAGGGTAAGGAGATGCGGGCGATGCTGGACCGATATCTTGGCCAGGTCAGTTCGAAATATCGGGAGCCGCTGGTTTTGTATTACTTTGAGGAGATGGATTACCGAGAGATTGCCGAGATTTTGCAAATTCCGGTTTCTACGGTCGGCGTGCGTTTAACACGCGGCAAACAAATTCTTAGAAAAATAATTAACCACCAAAATATCAGCTAAAATGGATAGTCAGGATCAGGAAAAACAGGTGCACGAGTCGGTATTATCCGCTATCAAGCAGGGTGATATTAAGATGCGTCCCAGGTGGCAGTTTATTTTGCGCACAATGCTGGCGGTGGTTGGTCTGGCGATTCTGATGCTCGCGCTGATTTATCTGATTAGTCTCATTTTATTCATGATGTCTGAAACCGGCGCCGGTTTTGTGCCGGCCTTTGGATCGCGCGGCTGGCTGGCCTTTGCGCGTTCTTTGCCGTGGCTGATGATTCTGCTTGCGGTCGCCTTCATCATTGTTCTCGAGGTATTGGTGCGTCGCTATGCTTTTGCCTACCGCCGACCGCTGCTTTACTCAATGCTGGGCATTGTCGCGCTTTCTATTTTAAGCGGCGTTGGTGTTGCGGGCACATTGCTGCATCGGCGGATTTCCAATTATGCTTATCAGCACCGCGTTCCATTTTTTGATCAATTGTATGAAAATGTTGAGGAGCAGCAGCTGCCGGAGATTTACCCGGGTCAGATAGTCCAGCTGATGCAGCATAGTTTTTTGCTTGAAGGCCGGCGGGGTGATACTGTAGAGGTGCTGATTTCACCGGAAACCATGTTTTCAGTCGGAACACAGTTTGCCACCAGCGACATGGTTGTTGTTTTCGGCGAGCCGGCAACCGGCACTATTCAGGCCTTTGGCATTCGTAAATTGGAAAACCATGGCTGGTCTGGGCGACATGTACGGATGATGCTTAAATAATTTTAATATTTTTATTCTATGGCGACATCACACTTTATTACAAAGATTCTCCGACACAAGTTTCTTGCCGGGTTTATTCTGCTAATGATTTTATCCGGCGGGTATTTTATCTATAAAAGAGCTACAACCGTACCGGCGCAAACTCGGTATGTTCTGGCGTCAGTTAATAAGGGTACTTTGGTTGTCTCCGTCTCCGGTAGCGGTCAGGTTTCGGTTAGCGATCAAGTTGAAGTTAAACCAAAAACTGCCGGCGAGATTGTTGCGGTGAGCGTCGCAGAGGGACAGCGAGTTGCAGCCGGTGCGGTTATAGCACAAATAGATAGAACAGATGCAGAGCGGGCGGTGAGAGATGCGCAGATTGAACTAGAGACGGCGGAGCTGAACTTTGATAAAATCAAGCGCTCCAGCGGTTCGATAGACCGTATTTTAGATGATGCTTTCGCGGATATTTCCAACGGGTTTCTTGATTTTCCCGCGGTGATTACTACGACTCACGATGTGATAATGGGTAACACTGTTAGCGGGACTGGTCAGGATAATCAAGGATATTATTTTAACTTTGTGCCCTCCAGCGATTACGAAAATACCAAGAAGATTGAACAGTTTGTTGCTTCGGCGGATGCAGATTATCGGGCGGCTCGCAAGGATTATGACGCGGCACTGCTAGCTTATAAAAATGCAACTCGGTCTTCAGGACAAAAAATTATTGAAGATTTGTTGACGCAGACTCTGGCCACGGCTAAATCCTTGGCGCAGGTACTCAAGAGTGAGCAAAATCTTTTTGATTTTTTGACTGACTATGCCAGCGGATCACGCAAGCAGCTTTCCTCGGTTGTGGTCGGCTACAAAAGTTCCCTGCGAACTTATATCGGCCAGATCAATTCGCATATTTCTAATTTAGCCACGCAGAGTAATGCGATTGAGAATGCGCCATTTGATATCCGGGCGCAGGAGATAACGATCAAGCAGCGAGAAACTTCGTTAGAGGATTTACAGGCGGCGCTATCTGATTACACTGTGCGGGCGCCTTTTGGCGGCGTGATTGCCTCGCTGGATGTTAAAAAGGGTGACAATGTCTCCTCCGGAACCATCCTTGCTAATTTGATCAGCCCGCAATATATTGCCGAGATCGCACTGAACGAAGTTGATATAGCCAAGATAGCGCTTGGTCAGAAGGCGACTCTGACTTTTGACGCGGCCCCAGAACTAACGATTAGTGGCACCGTTAAGCAGATTGATTCGCTCGGAACAGTTTCCCAGGGAGTTGTAACCTATAAAGTTCAGATTGCCTTTGATATACAAAGTGCGAGCTCCGGGATTAAGCCGGGCATGAGCGTGTCGGCGGCCGTTATCACCGATGTTCGTCCGGATGTTTTGCTGATTCCTAATAGTGCCCTCAAAGCAGCCGGTCAGGATTCATATGTTGAAATTTTGCCGATGCTGGCAGCGGTTGATTCTACCAGCGCTTCAGCCGGGGTTACCTCTGCTGTCCCGCCCAGTCGGCAGCCAGTCGAGATTGGTGTCAGTAACGATACCTTTACTCAAATTATTAGCGGACTTAAAGAGGGTGACCAGGTCGTGTCCCGGACTATTGCTTCATCGACTGCGGCAGCCGCACCGGCAACCGGCGGCATCGGCGGAATTCGCATTCCTGGTGTAACCGGGGGCGGGAATCGTGCTGTTGGCCGTTAAATTCACCCGCCAAAATTTTTAGAAAATATGCACTATGTATATATATTGGAAAGCCAAAAAGATCACGAGCTGTATGTTGGTTGCACCAAGGACTTACGTGCGCGTATGTCGCTCCATACGCTCGGGAAAGTTGAGTCTACGAAGAATCGTAGACCGCTACATTTAATTTTTTATGAAGCATTTTTGAATCAACGCGATGCCTTTACGCGCGAACAATGGTTGAAGACTGGCTGGGGTCGTAACCAAGTCCAAAAGATGCTTCATAATTTTCTAAAAATTTAGGCGGGTAATATGATCGAATGCAAGGATATAGTGAAAATATATACAAACGGCGGGGTGGAGACCGCGGTTTTGAAGGGGGTTTCTTTCTCGATCAAAAAAGGCGAGTTCGTGGCCATTATGGGCCCATCCGGCAGCGGCAAGTCAACGCTCATGCATATTTTGGGCGCCCTGGATACGCCAACTTCCGGCGAGTATAAACTGGATAATCACGATGTTTCTTCGCTGTCTGATAATGAGCTGGCCGACATTCGCCGGAACAAAATCGGTTTTGTTTTTCAGTCATTTAATTTGCTTTCACGGGCAACAGTTCTCCGGAATGTTACTTTGCCGCTTGTGTATGCGGAGGTTGGTGCAGACAAACGCCGTCCACTTGTTGAAAAAGCCCTGCGTTCTGCCGGGCTCGATGAAGATCGTTGGAGTCATAAATCGAATCAGCTTTCCGGCGGGCAAATGCAGCGCGTGGCTATTGCCAGGGCGCTGGTCAATAATCCGAGTATTATTCTGGCCGATGAGCCGACCGGCAATTTAGATACGGCAACCGGCGAAATTGTTCTCGGGACTTTTCAGCAACTGAACCGCGATCATCAGCATACAATTATTCTTATCACGCATGAGCCGTATGTTGCGCAGCATGCCGACAGGATAATTCATATTCAGGACGGCAAGATTTTGTCGGACAAAAAAAATGATCAGAAAAGAATTGTGCATAGTCATCCAGAATTATGAAAACTATCGATATAATCCAGGAAACATATTTTGCGCTCACGGTAAATAAGGTTCGTTCCGGACTGACAATTTTGGGTATCGTGATCGGCATTGGCTCGGTCATCGCGATGGTTTCTATCGGCCAGGGAGCACAGGGAACGATTGAGGCCAGTATTCAGTCGATCGGTTCAAATTTGCTGATTGTTACGCCTGGTGCACAGCGCGGTGCCGGTGTGCAGGTTTCAGCCGGGCGCGGTTCGGCGCAGACGCTAACCAAGGAGGATGCAGATGCGATTAGCAATCAGCCGATCGGGATTACTGCGACTGCACCGGAGGTTTCGCGGCGCTACCAGGTTACGGCCCGGGGGACGAATACAAATACGCAGGTGATTGGCACGATCGCCAGCTATCCGACTGTTCGGAATATCGCTGTTGAAGAAGGTTCGTTTATCACTGATCAAAATGTTCGTTCTCTGTCCAAAGTTGCCGTGCTTGGGCCAACCGCAAGAGATGATTTGTTCGGACAGGATGGGAGTGCCATAGGTCAATCAATTCGGATTAATAAAGTTGATTTCAAGGTTGTTGGTGTTACAAAGGCAAAGGGCGGTACCGGTTTTGGCAGTCAGGATGATGTGATTTTTGTGCCTCTTTCGACTGCGCAGCGATTTTTAGCTGGAGATACTTATGTTACGACAATCAGTATTCAGGCGCAAAGCGCGGATCAGATGACGCAGGTGCAGCAGCAGGTTACGGATCTTTTGCTGGATCGGCATCATATTGATAATCCGCAGCTGGCGGACTTTCAGGTGCTGAACCAGGCCGATATCGTTGCAACGGCTTCTTCGGTTACCGGAACCTTTACGATTCTTCTTGGTGCAATCGCTGGCATCTCGCTGGTTGTTGGCGGTATCGGTATTATGAACATGATGCTCACAACCGTTACCGAACGGACTCGGGAGATTGGTTTACGAAAAGCCATCGGCGCTAAACGCCGTGATATTAGTTTGCAATTTTTAGCCGAGGCGGTTATGCTCACTCTTCTTGGCGGAGTCTTTGGCGTTCTTTTGGGTTGGCTTCTTGCGCTGGGTGTGAGTAGTTTCGCCGGACTAGCTACAACTGTTTCTACAACAGCCATGCTTTTGGCCTTTGCCGTCTCCGCGGCCATCGGCATTATTTTCGGCTACTACCCCGCTCGCCGCGCGGCGGGACTCAACCCCATCGAGGCGTTGCGGTACGAGTAGTATTCGTCCGCGGTTTGTACTTGATGGACTTTACGAACTTTATAAACTTTAATAACTTATTCATATGAACAAAAAAATTGTTTTGGTAGTGATTGCGGTGGTGGCAGCAGGTTTGGGTTTTTGGGCAGGCAGCAGTTATGGTGCATCATCAACATCGGTTGCCGGAATGCGCGTTCCCGGGCAGTTCGGCGGGCAGATAGGCGGGGTGCGGGTGCGCACCGGTATGGGCGCGGGCGGCGGATTAGTGAGCGGTGATATCTTAAGCAAGGACGCAAACAGCATCACGGTCAAGGTGCAGGACGGTGGTTCTAAAATAGTATTTTTCTCCGGCAGCACCGCGATTGGAAAAATAGCGACCGGTTCAGCCAGCGACCTGTCGGTTGGTAAGCGCGTTACAGTTTCGGGTACTACAAATACGGACGGTAGTGTTACGGCTAGCACTATTCAGTTGCGTCCAGAGACGGCGGTGAATAGCCCGGTCTCTGCCAACTCGGCGGTCAAGGAATTCGCTGTTACCGGCTCTAATTTTTCCTTTGCGCCGAGTACCATGACAGTGAAGAAAGGGGATCGCGTAAAGATTACCTTCACCGACGCGGGCGGCAATCATGATTTGCGAATAGATGAGTTCGGCGTGGCGACAAAAGTGCTTAAAGCAGGCGGTTCGGAGACCGTCGAATTCACCGCCGACAAGACCGGTTCATTCGAATACTATTGCTCCGTCGGCAGCCACCGGGCGATGGGCATGAAAGGCACGCTTACGGTGCAGTAGTTTTATAGCAGGATAGGTTAGGAGATGGGGTTGCGTCCCTGAATGATGCGAATAAGAAACATGATGATGGCGACAACCAGTAGGATGTGGATGAAATTGCCGATCGTGTAGACGCCGACGACGCCGAGCAGCCAGAGTATCAAAAGGATTACAGCAATAGTTTCAAGCATAGGAAGAAGATAGTTATTTTGGTGATGGTACTTTAAACAAGACGCGCTACTCGCGAAATACTTACAACCGTCTTGCAGCTATCCCGCAGCTACCCTGAATTGCTAATCAGTAATAATTTTTTTGCCCGGGAAAGTTTTTTTATCTCCGACTCCCGACTAAGCGCTCCGGCCTTAGCCGGAAATTTTTCAGTGTGAACCACTTTGTCCGGCGGATGCGAACGGGTGTATTTTGCTCCAGTTCCGGCCCGATGAGCGGCCAGCCGCTTTTTGAGGTCATTGGTAATTCCGGTGTAGAGTGTTTGGTCTTTGCACCGGAGGATATAGACGAGGTAGGGCACAGAATTTTAATTAATATTTTATGATATACTTTACTGACTATTCATATGCTCTGGCAAGATTATGTTCTAACGACCGGGTCCATCGTGTTTTCAATTGCGCTCATTCCGGCCATAATCGCCAAAGATAAGCCGCCGCTTTCTACCAGCATCCCGACTTTTTTCTTTTTGTATTTATTCTCGTTTGTATACGCAACGCTCTCACTTTGGATGAGTACAGCGACAACTTTCCTAACCGGCACACTTTGGCTCATTCTGGCATTGCAGAAGCGAGCGCAGAACAGAACTCTCCCGAAAGTGTAGTTGCAGATTTTCTTACGACGAAAGACCCTTCGCTATTTGCCTAATTTCTTCCGCTTCGTTTGTGGTAAAAACATAAATTGGTATTTTCGATTCTGGTTTGCTGATTTGCCCGTCGGTTCCGCCGAGGATTTTATTATTAGCCCGCGCGGCTGGTTTCAGTTTTAAAAATTCTAAACCAGCCAAGATTCTGGCCCGCATTATTGCCGAGCGTTCACCGGCTGTGCCGGTGAAAACGAGTGCATCAACTCCGCCGAGCGTCGCTGCATAAGCACCAATATACTGACGGACGCGGTAGCTGAAGAGTTCGAGGGCGAGTTTTGCTGCGGCATCACCTTTCTTTTCGAGCTTCAGCAGTTCGCGGATATCGCTGCTGCCGCCGATAGCCAGAAGACCGGATTCATTGTTCAGCTTTTTTTCCAGATCGCGCAGGGAGAGTCCGGATTTTTCGGCCAGAAGCAGGATGACCGAGGGATCAATTGAGCCGCTGCGAGTGGCCATAACCAGCCCTTCGAGCGGACTAAAGCCCATTGATGTCTCGATGCTCTGGCCGTTTTTAAGCGCGGTGATGCTGCAGCCGCTACCGAGGTGGCAGACGATAACTTTTTCCGGGATTGCGCCGTCCGTTCCACGGAGTTTTTTTACAATTGATTGCAGCGAAAGACCATGATAACCAAAACGGCGCAGCTCAAACTGGTTTACGAATTCTCTCGGCAGGGCATAGCAGCTAGCGACCTCCGGCAATGTCTTGTGAAAGTTGCTATCGCTTATGGCAAAAAGCAAAGTTTGCGGAAAGAGTTTTTTCATTTCCTGAATTTCCGCTAGCGTGGCAGAGATATGGAGCGGTGCGAATTCCTGCGCTTTGGCCAGTTTTGTTAAATACTCATCATCAATGCGCCTGTGCTCTTGAAAGTATTTTCCTGGGGCCACGACGCGAATGCCGATGCCGATTAGTGTGCCGTGTTGTTTGGCGTGCGTGGTAACCAGTTCCGCCGCCATTTCATATTGATCAGGCGTGATAACCTCCTGCGAAACCGCGCCATCTTTTTTCCAGCTGACGATAAAGTCTTGGCCGGATTTTTCAAAATGGGCGCTTATCATCTCTTGCGCATCGCGAAAGAGCGAGTATTTTTTCGAGGCACTGCCGATGTTGGCGGTTAAGATCATGGTCGTATATTTTTCCACTGCCAATTTTCAATTTCCTCTGGATCAACGCCGTGCTCTTTAATGTATTCACTATGCGCGGCCAGCTTGTCCTCGTACTTTTTTATGACAATGGCGGCCTGCTCTTCTGTGATTGCGCCGTAGCGGGCCAAAAGACGCGCCGCCGATTGTACTAAATGGAAACGATCTGTTTTGTTACGAACATGCATATCAAACGGAGTGGTCGTCGAGCCGTTCTCGATATAACCGAAGACGGCAAAACGGCGTGAGTCGTGAGCGGCGTCAAATAAAAATGGTTTCAATGTCTCTGGGTAGCCATGGAAATTGAAGATGACCGGTTTTTCGTGGGTAAAATAATTAGCGAAGTCGTTAAGCGGCACATGGCAATCAGAATTACCAATGCCCAGCGCGCAGAGCTCTATCACATTCACAAACCGGATTTTTACCTCCGGCAACTCGTTTTTAATCAGGTCGATTGCCGCCAAGCATTCCTTAGTCAGGTAATCGCCGATTCCGCAAAAAACAATATCCGGTTTTTCGTCGCTGGCAAATTCCCAGGTCAGCAGCCCGCGCTCCATTTCTTTTTGGACAAGCTCCGGAGTAAGCCAGCGCGGCTCGAGCGTTTTGCCGGCGCAGATGATATTGATTTCATTACGGCTGGCCAGGCATTTTTTGAGAACCGCCAAAGTTGCATTGCCGCAGGGCGGGAAGTAGACATGCACATAGCAGCCGTGTTTTTGCAGAACATTATCAATGAAGGAGGGGTTTTGATGCGAGAAGCCGTTGTGATCCTGGCGCCAGCCGGAAGAGGTTAGGATGTAGTTGAGTGATGGGACTGAACCGCGGAATGGTGTTTCTCTGGCGACTTTTAGAAATTTTGCATACTGATCAACCATGCTGGCCACAACTTGAATAAACGCTTCGTATGAGGCAAAAATTCCGTGCCGGCCGGTCAGGACATAACCCTGCAATAATCCCTGGAGAGAATGTTCCGAGAGCATCTCGACGACCCGGCCGTCGCCGCCAAGATCCTTATCCCATTTTTTTATCGGCCACTGCCAGACCCGGGTTGTTGCAGAGAAGACCTCTTCTAGTTTGTTGGAATAGGTTTCATCGGGGGAGAAAAAACGGAAATTTCTTTCCTGTTCACTTTGGCGAAAGACCTCGGCCAGATATGCGCCGGCTCTGCGCATGCTCGAAGAGCCAATAGTGCCCGGTTTGGTTGCGTCCTCGAAAAAGTTTTTAATGTCCGGTAGATTCAGCGGTTTTACTATTTCGCCGCCGTAAGTATGTCGGGAGCGGCCCATGCGGAGTTCTTCGCTTGGCAGCACTGATTTGATAGTGTCAGAAAAACCGGTCTTTGGCGAAAAAAGTTCGTTGAAGTTGTATGAGCGCAGCCAAATTTCTAACTGCTTGAGTTCTATTTTGCTCGTTTTTGCGTTTGGCGCGGTTACTTGATGTGAGAGGCAGTTGCCCTCCAGTTTTTTGCCGTGCATTTTTGCGATGCCGGTCCAGCCCTTTGGAGTTTGCAGGATAATCATGGGGAAGTTGGGCGGTTTTTGGACGCCGGATGGCGGCAAACCGCCACGCTGCTCATCACGATATTCGTGCTGGATTTTTTTGATGTCTGCGTAAGCGCTTTCGAGCGTCGTCATCATGCTTTCATACGGATCTTTTCCACCAACAAAATACGGTTTGTACCCGTAGCCGGTAAAAAGCGCTTTAAGTTCCGACCTGCTCATTCGACCAAAAATAGTCGGGCCGGAGATTTTGTATCCGTTCAGGTGTAAAATCGGCAGGACGGCACCGTCGGTTTTCGGGTTTAAAAATTTATTCAAATGCCAACTTGTGGCCAGCGCGCCGGTCTCGGCCTCGCCGTCTCCGATTAGACAGCTAACAATCAGATTTGGATTATCCAGTGCCGCGCCGTAACTGGTCGAAAGCGAATAGCCGAGTTCTCCGCCCTCTAAAATTACGCCCGGCGCTCCCGGATTGGAGTGGCTGGGGTAACCGTATGGCCAGCTGAATTTTTGAGCAATATGTTTTATGCCGGATTCGGTCTGGGTTGCATCTGGGTAATATTTTTCCAGTGTTTTTTCTAAAAATAGATTGGCCTGCAGGGCCGGAAAGCCGTGGCCAGGGCCAAGAACAAAGAGCATCTCCAGGTTATGTTCGGTAATCAGCGCGTTTAAGTGCGCGTAGGTAAAATTAATCCCTGGGCAGGTTCCCCAGTGGCCGAGCAGACGCGGTTTGATGTCGGCAAAAGAGAGCGGTTTTTCTAGCAGGACATTGTCTTGCAGATAGATTTGCGCCGCTGACAAATAGTTTGCCGCCCGCACATATTGGCGGATGGCCTCGGTTGTGGGCTTCATTAGTTAATTATATACTATTTATAGAAGTTTGGGCGCGGGGCATTATGGTATAATAAACTTAGACATTTTTGAAATTATCATTTTCAAAATAACCCATGGTTTTCCAATTTTTTTGGATTTCGCGGAGGTTCGCATTTTTAAGTATTTTAGTTTTTTCGATTTTTGTTTTCGCGCAACCGGCGCTGGCCGCGGTAACTTTTTATGAGGTAACGAACGCGATTCCAACCGGCAATATTTATGGCGGTAATTCTGGTACAGTTTCAGATAAGATTTCGCAAAAATATACCGCTCCTGCGAATCAAACACTTTGCACTCTGTATTTAAGAGTTTCCCTCGCTGGTACCGTCTCGGCTAGTGCCAGTATAGTTCTGCGCGTAATGGCGGGCGGCAGCGATCCGGGAAACGGTACGCAAGTTAGTTCGAGCTCTGTGCCGGCCTCTAGTTTATCGCTCGCCAACCCATCCCTCAGCTACACGGCATTTGCATTGCCAAGTTGCATTTCGCTTTCAAGCGGCACAACTTATTGGTTCACCTTTGAAAATTATGATCCTGTCTATACGCTTTCTTTTGGTAACTATCTTTCAGCGTATCGCAACAGTAATCAATTCAGCTACTCTTCATTTTGGTACAGAAGTTGTTCCGCCTGCATTCCAAATTATAGATGGATTGAGGATACCAACCGAGAATGGGGAATAAAACTGGAAGCACCTGATCCGATTCCTACAATGACTAATCTTCGCCAATTGAAGTCAGACGGTGCAACTTCAATCAGCGAGGGTGGTCTTGTAACACCAGATGCGGTGATTTTTTCGGCACAGCTTGCCAGTCCGACGGGCAGGAGAGTCAAACTAGAAGTTGAGGCGCGCACGACTTTAACCAATCAGCCAAATGCGACTAGTTCATTGGTGAATTCCAGCACAACCGCGACAGTTGCGCTTGCTAATCTGGCGGATGGTGATTATTTTTGGCAGGCACGGGCGGTTGACGAAGACGGCTATCAATCCGCGTGGATTCCTTTTGGCGC
The DNA here is from genome assembly GCA_023255625.1 of Candidatus Harrisonbacteria bacterium. Lineage (GTDB taxonomy): Bacteria > Patescibacteriota > Minisyncoccia > UBA6257 > 1-14-0-10-44-23 > JAHFLF01. The sequence goes on along the minus strand of JAHFLF010000004.1, from coordinate 13,806 downwards.
GTCTTCAACGGTTGATTTCCGAGTTCATCGCGAACCGGTCATTATCGTGCCGGGGATTTTGGGGACGAAGTTGAATCGGACTTCTGATGGAGAAGAGGTTTGGCCGAATACGGCGAAGATGTTTTTCGAAAAAGGATTTAATGGAGATATTTATCTTAATGATTTGATTTTAGACGGCTTTGGCAATCAAACTTTGATCAGTTCGATGAATCCGACTTTATTATTAGATTCTGCTTTTTCAAATGATGTATATGGTAATTTTATTAATTCATTTGTTACATCTGGTTATGCGTCAGGGACTGATTTTTTCGCTTTTCCATATGACTGGCGTTTGGATATAGCCAGTTCAACTCAGCGCCTAGATACGATCGTTAAATCGGCAATCATCAATTCGCCAACAGGCAAAGTTAATATTATCGCCCACAGCTTGGGCGGGCTGTTAGTTAAGCAGTATTTACGAACTGCCACCAGCACAAGTTTTGTTGATAAGCTCGTGCTTGCTGGCATTCCGGAACTTGGCTCGCCGAAGGCATTCAAAGGATTAACCTATGGTGATAATTTTAGTTTCGAAATAGTATACGGTCTTTTCGATATTCTTAATCAACAGAGAATTAAAATCATCTCTCAAAACATGCCCGCGGTTTACCAACTACTGCCAAGCCGAAGTTATATTTCTAGAGTTGGCGGATATATTGCCGATTATACCTCCTCGACTGCGGGTTTGCTGGATTACGACCAGTCGCGTGGTTTCATGTTGCGTGATACAAACGATAGCCGCAATCCAACTTTGCTTACTCGGGCCGACAGTTTCCACCAAACGCTTGATTCAGCCGGATTTAATGTACCAATTAGCTCAATCTACCGTGTAAGCGGATGCCAAAATCCAAAAACTATCGGCGATATTCGCGTACAAGCAAATAATAATTTTGATATTGACTCGATTGACGGGGACGGTACTGTGCCGCTGAAAAGTGCAACTTACAGCATTAGCGGCCATGACTATTTTGCCCTGTACAGCCAAACCGGCATTGACCATATGGGTTTGGTGGGCGATAGTCGTACAGTAAATTTAATTCGTGATATTGTCGCTACCTCAACTACTCCGTCGCTTGCTACAGGAATTTCTACAAACCAATCTGACTGCGGTTTAATACTGCCCAATGCGCCAAACGAAACAACGATCTCATTCAGCACGCACAGCCCTGTAACACTGCATATTTATGATGCGCAGAACCGGCACCTTGGCCCGGGCGCTAACGGCGATATTGAAATGGGCATTCCTGGTGGTGATTATGAATTAATCGGTGACAACAGTTTTGCCTTTGTGCCTGGCGGGACTGCATATAAGGTTGTTGCCAGGGCAACGGCAAGCGGTAGTTTTGATTTGAAGGCAAAGGTATATGGCGGCATTGCAGTTAAAAGTGTTACCAGCTATTTAGCCGTGCCATTGTCGAGTATCAGCACGACTGCCCAGATGCAATTTACCAGTGCGAACACTGCCGGAACTTTAGAGCTTGATCGGCAAGGAGATGGTGTGGTTGACGCGAATATTGCGCCAAGCGCAGTCATTAGCGGTACGGCCGCGGTTGATGCGACACCGCCAACCATTGATGTCCAGTCGCCGGATGAACTTGAATTTGGCCGCAACGAAATTGTTCCGATTTCAATGAATTTATCTGACAGTGGATCAGGTATTGCATTCTCTAAGATTACGCTTGACGGGATGGTTATATCAACTTCCACTACTTCTACAATTGATTTATTTTATCAGCCACTTGGCACGCACACACTGGATTTTTTGGCCTACGACAAAGCCGGCAATCCGACTGAAGTTAACCAGGATTTTACCAGCTACGCGGATGCAACTAGCTCTATCGCTGATATTCATCGCGCCTTCTCCCTGGGCTGGATTAAAAAGGCCAGCATCCGCAATGATCTGGTCAACGATTTGAAAGCGGTCATCAAACTGGAAAAGAAAATTATTAAATTGCAGGCGAAACTACCGCCGGCGGTCGCTAAGAAGCTGACGCCCCAGCAGAGGATTCAGCGTCAGATAGAAAAGTTGGAGGCCAGAGTCGATAAAATTATCGGCCGAAATTTTATCAACGAACTGGAGAAGAAGCGCAAGCAAAATCTGGTTACTCTAGAAGCTTACAATCTACTCAAAGAAGATGTAGAATGGATGATGAATAATTAATATGAAAAAATATTTACCAGATTTTTTTGTCGGATTGGGGCTTGGGATATTTTTATTGATACTAGCTATGTTCGCTGGGCCCGACATTAGCTCTTGGAAGGATTGGGCCTATGAATTCATAGTTTTTTTGCTACTTTTCAGCGGTTATTTTTCCTATTTCCGTCGTCCTAAAAAAATTAGCATCACACCTTCCCTAATATCTTTTTTCGTTGGATATTGCGCACCGATAATTATTTGGATATTTTTAGTATTTACTACTATGCATCCGGAAATAGGATGATTTAAGTAATTTACGATGAAACTCAAAGACCCGCAGTAACGATTGCTGTGGCTCTGCCGTTATATTTTGCATGAGTTGGAGCTTTGCGGTTGTTAATAAAAGACTGGCCGAAATATTTTTTGATCACCAAAAGGGCGAGACTATTATGCGTGGACATGCCTATGTCGATAAAAAAGAGTATGCTACAAAAAGCGAACAAAAATGGATAAAAAGCGACACTGCTAAGTATCGGTTCGTTTATCGCAAGGGTCAGTATAAAGATTTACAAACCGGGAAAGTATTTAAAGCAGGAAGTTCCAAGACAGATTTTTAATAATTTCTCTACCAAAGGTAACGACTCAATGGCGGCATCGTTGAGCAGTTTGCTGTATTTAGTTGAAAAAAGCCCCTAGAAGTGCGATGATAGGTACAATTTAATTTTTCTATTTAGAGTTTCATGTCTTCAAAAATTCAGGAGATGTTAGAGGGTCGTAATGATGTTATTGATTATGCTGCGGTCATCAAGAAATATCCTTGGATTGTTGAGCGCGATCAGGATTGTATTTTAAGCCCAGATAGTGATGGCTTGCTTTGTGGTTTGTTTATGTCACATCATCTCAATTGGAAAGTGAGAGGTTTTTATGATGGGAAAATTTTAGTTCTTCAGAAAGGATTCAAGGCAAGAGATTGTGTATTTTTGGATATGGAAATTTTTCGCAAGGAGATTAAAAGCGTGGGGCAGCATATGGTTATGTACAACCATCGCCGCTTACCTCCTAACTGGAATAATTTTGATAATTGTATATCGATTAATAATCTTCGTGGCCATGACGGATATCATGATTTTCGACTAAAATATCCTTTCGCTACAATTCATTTTCTTGTCGGACTTATTGGCAGCATTCAGAATATAGAAATATCGAAGAGAGCTATCGCGCCAATTCTTTTTGCCGATGGGACTTGGATGACTATGGTTCAATATACTGAAAATTCTTTAAGTTGGTTAAAATATTTGCGTGCAGAGGAGAAGGGTACTGCTCTAAATAAAATATTTTTGAATAAACACTATTCGGTTCATGAGCTTATGCTTGCGATGAATGATTTTCTTAGAGCGCGAGACGCTATCAGTATCCCGCGTGAGCGAGGAGATAGGGTGACTATTACTCTACGGGGCGGTGAAGGAACACCCCACAACCTTGTGCTTGAAGAAGAAAATTTTTATCTGCTTAATCAGGATGCAAAGAAACGGGCTGAAAGATTCTTAGCACTTTTATCAAAGTTAACCGGATGGAGCTACAATATCGCAAACTGGTCTTGGAACAAATGGCAACTTTCGCAGTTTACAAAGGGCGATTTTACCGGTACTTCGCTAAGTAATAGGTCCTTTGATGCTTTTATAGCAAAAAATCCACTTTCGTTTGCTATGACGGGTAGTCAGAATATAGAATTCACTATCGAACATCCCGACGAACTTAGCTAGCGTCTGTGCTAAGGCGCTCTTTAGCAAGATCACAGTATTCTTGGGATATATCAATGCCGATATAATTCCTTCCTAATTTTTTCGCTGTAACAGCGGTTGATCCGCATCCGATAAATGGGTCAAGCACAACCCCTCCCGGCGGACAGAAGCATTGTATAAAGTCAGTTGGAATTTTATCCGGGAAGGTTGCCGGGTGTTTTCTTTTGAGCGGGTTTTTGTCCCCAGCATTCAGATAATCCCAGACTGTGCCCCTGCACTTCATGCTATTTATTTCTCTCCTAACTGTTTTTGTTGTCGTCCCATCTGTTCGTCGATTGCCGCTGCCAGTCATTGTTTTACCCCCATGCTTAGAAGGTATTTTCAGCGGTTCTTTATTAAAGTAGCCAGGACGGTCGCCTTTCAGAAAAATTGGCATATATTCATGATCAACACGGAATCGTTTTGTCCACCAGGCCCCTTCCGTGCCGTGTTTTCTATAGATTGCAGTTTCAAAGAGTTTAAAGCCCGCATTGTCGCACCAATCTATGATTGTCTTAAAAGATGTTAATGTTTTCCCGAAATTACGAGTTGCATCTTGAATTACCATCGCGGCAATTCCGCCATTTTTTAAAATACGATTCAGTTCCCTTCCTACCGCTGGTAGGTTTATGGAAAAACCGTTATACATTCTGATATCATCGTAGGGTGGAGAAGTGACAACTAAGTCTATGGAGTTTGATGGGATTTTTTTCAAAATTTCAACTGCATCACCGCAAAGAATCTTATTTAGCGGCAATTCTTTATATTTTTTAGTCTCTTGATGCGCATAAATTTGTACGGTCGGTCTTATTTCTTCACGGATAACATCAAGCACGATGCCTTGTATCGAAACATCCCGACCGTTCCTGAAGATTAATGGCTCCATGGTTTTGTTCGCCGGTTGAAGTCGTATGCGGCCATTCTCTTTATAGAATTTTTTCAGTGTGGCCTCTTGATTGTCGATTAACGCGACCACCTTCTGTCCGTTCTCGGCGGTTTCTTGCTGTTTAACTAGAACGATATCTCCGTCGTTAATATTTTCGTCAATCATGCTGTTTCCAGATACACGGAGAGCATAGATTGTTGATGCTGCTGGTATTTTATTTTTTGGAACAGCAATGGTTTCTTTAGGAATATCGAATAAAGTCAGAGGTGCACCAGCTGCGATAGTGCCCAGCAGGGGAACGCTGACCATTTGCTGCCGCTCCACAACAGCAACACTACGGGGCTGATTTTTTTCTCTATTAATGTGCCCGCCGGCTTGCAACTCTTCCAAGTGCTGGTGAATTGTAGATGGCGCGCGTTTGAGTTTTTTGGCAATTTCCGGAATTGATGGCGCAAAACCACGGCGCAAGCGATAGGTATTTACGAAATCTAGAAGTTGTTGTTTTCGCGGAGTCATTTCCATATACTTTATTATAGCCGAAACTAAACCGAAAGTTATCCACAGTGATTTTTGATTCAAAATTTGATTTAATTCAGATAATTAGTAAGAAGCTCGATATTTTTTGGATAGCGATTTTTGGCACGGCTGGCAATATCCACGATGGAAACATCTGCTTAAAAATGATTTTTGGCGCGCCAAGATAGAAGCAAATAGGCGGCGAGACTTAAAGACTACTCGCAATCTTCGTGATAAGGGTTGGCAGGTCATACAAATTTGGGAACATCAACTTAAAGACGCCCCAGAAGAAATTTTTAAAGCTATTATTAAGGCTCTCAATTGATTTTTGGCTTAAAAATTGGTATAATTGAGATAAATTAATAGTTGGTGGGCGCACACGAGCCCGATGACTTAGGACTTTACACCCGTAACCTTCCAAGCCGGGGGAGTGGGGTATTTTTATGAAAAATTATATCAAGCAAATTAAAATTAGTTTATGGGAAGGCGTATTCCAGCAAGACATGGACTTTATTGTCGGATTAAATTTGATTTCTGGAACTAACGGGACAGGTAAGAGTCAGTTGCTGAACTGGATTTCTTGTCATAGAGGAGATAGCGGAAAAGTTTTTTTTAGCGATCCTGCTGGGAAAAAGGATGTCATTGTTTTTAGTCCGAAACGTAATGCTCAGAAAGTTTTAGTTGAAAATCTTAAGACACAGTTTGGATACGATAAAAGTAAGCAGGCTCAAGAAATTAATCAAATTTTAAATCAACAAATTGAAGATCAAAATGTACAAATAATAAAGTCTATTGCCGAATACCTTGTAGAAAGTGCAGAGCTCCTTGTTAATAAGAGTACTCACTTAAAAGCAGACGCTGCTAAGGCTGTTCAGGAAGAATACGATAAAGTTCTTAAAAGGATTTTTAACTATCAACTAATTTTTAGCTGGGATGCTGAGAATTCAAAATATCAATCACAAATAGTAAAAAATAAAAAAAGTTTATCTTTAAATAAATTAAGTGAAGGCGAAAATGCTATAATTTCCCTTGTATTCGCAATTTATTTTTCTAGAGATTTTACGGATATCTACCTTATCGATGAACCTGAAGTTCATCTCAATTGGTCTCTCGAGGAAAAACTTTTTGATTTTCTTGATTTTTTCTCCACTCAATATGAGAAGCAGATAATAACTGTTACTCACTCTCGTGTTATTGCTTTAGATAAATTTAGGCCGAGGACTAAATTTTTGTTCTGGGACAATGAGAAGGTTTTAGTTGATAAAAATTTTACTCCGGCTATGATAAGCGATTTGGCTGGGGATACGATAAAAATTATTCAAGGGATTACTACGAAGGGCAAGCTTGTCTATGTTGAAGATGAATCTCATAAGACAGTATTAGAGGAGATTGCAAAAATATTAAAGCTAGATATAAGCGTACAAATTGTTAATGGGGGTTCAGAGTTTGTGAAAAGTTTTTCAAAAGTTTTTAAAAATATACCAGTTCAGAATGTTTATTTCTTGATAGATGGAGACAATAAACCCCTGACAGATATCGAGAAGGTTGAGTATAAAAATTTAATACAATTAGAGAAGTATTGTATTGAAAATTATTTGCTTAATCCAGAAATTTTAAATTTGTATGAAGTGACTGATTGGGAAGCGAAGATTAAAGCACTTATAAATTTAATTGAAGTTAAGACTAAGCCAGCAATCAAGCCCATCCAAGTTGCTCTTGGGAAAAGTGCCACCGTGGCTGAGCTTATTGACTACATTGATGGATCCGAAGTTTTTGTCAGATTAGTTGAAGATAAAAAGGGAGATAGGAAAAAGAAATATGATTTAATGGTCGAAATTTTGGAAAAAATTCCTCAAGATGATTTGTTAGGAAAATATTTTTCGGAGTTTAAATTTCTTATTACTTGATGAATCGTCCTCAGGGATTGAGAGGATACTGATTCAGCGACTATTGATATGAATGAAAATATTAAATCAGATAATGAATTAGTCGACGATGCTGGTAGGGGTGTGATCGGTACGCCTAGCGGCCTTCCAGCCCAGCAGGCGCAGGTTGAAATGATGCGGCGACTTAAAGATACGATTGAAAAGTCCAATAAGAGCACCGACAGATTCAATCAGGTTGCGACATCTCTTTCATTTGCGATGTTTTTTATGACTTTTTCTCAGATTGCTGTTAGCCTATTCCCGCCACAAGATAACTTAGCGCGATGGGTTGTATTCATTGCAATCGGCCTAGGCACAGTTATCGTAGCTTACAAAATTTATTATAAGTCATTTATTAAATGACTTGTTACGGAATAACGGGTTCCCTCCTTCGTCCTTCTAATGCGGACTACGGACGGGCAAGCAGCCACCATTAGGAGTGCTAGACTGAGGGGATGGAGACGAAATCAAATGATCCGTTGCATGGGAAGACGCTGCAGGTGATATTGGAGTTTTTAGTTGAGAAGTATGGGTGGGAGAAGCTTGGCGCGCGGATTAAGATTAATTGCTTTTTGAAAGACCCGAGTATCAAGTCGAGCCTGACATTTTTGCGCAAAACGCCGTGGGCGCGGGAGAAGGTGGAACAGCTCTATCTCATTAGCGGGGGCAGTACGCCCAGCGCCGCTTCAGGAGGTTTCATTCCGTAATTGAGGATGTTTACATCTCTTGCTAATGAGCTCATAACCGTGAAAAATCGTTTTTTATTGCATATTTTCACGATTATCTTGACAAAATCGTGAATAGGAGTATAATTCAATATATGGCGAAAACACTGAATGTCTTCAAAAAGGTGAATTCACTTCGTGAGCGATACTATAAATCCGTCACCGGTAAGGAGGCGCTTATTAAGTTGATTGCTGAAACTGAAGTTGCAGAGCAAGTATATAACTCAAATGCCATTGAAGATAGCACTTTGAGTCTTGAGGAAACCGAAAAAATTCTGCTTCAAATTGACTTGGATCGGTTTGTTGGCCAAAGGGAAATTTTTGAGGCAAAAAATTTGGCACGCGTCGTTTCGTATATAGATTCAAAAGCTAAACAGCAAGAGCTTACCTTAGAGATGATTTTGTCTTTACATAAGATGTTAATGTCTAATATTCGCGATGATATTGCGGGAAGATTTCGCATCGAGAAGGAGTATGTTCGCGTTGCCAATCATATCGGCTCCCGCCCCGAAGAGGTTATTGAGCGATTGGAAAAAATGTTGGCGGGATACAACTCGGCAAGCCACGAAAATATCATTAAGCGTATCGCCCGGCTTCATCTTACCTTTGAATATATTCATCCATTTGGAGACGGGAATGGTCGCATTGGAAGAGTGATTAATAATTATCTTCTTTTACGAGAAGGTTTTGTGCCGGTTAATATCAAATTTATTGATCGAAAAATGTACTATGAGGCATTCAAGGAATTTGAATCAAAGGGCACGACTGCAATAATGGAGGAGATAGTGGGTAAATCGCTTACGAATAGTTATCATAAACGGTTGGCGTATTTGGAGGGGGCTGAAATCGTTACCCTCGCTGAGTACGGAAAAAAGCATAAACTGTCGCATTCAAACTTAATCAACAAAGCGAATCGGCAGACCGTCGAGGCATTTTTGGAAAAAGGAATTTGGAAAATTGGTTTGAGAAAGTAATAGGGTTCGCCGCCATTTTGTCGCCGTTAGGAGTATAATGGTGACATATGAGAATCAATAACACCCTCAAGCTCGTCATCGCTATCGTAGCGTGCGAGCTTGCCGGAATTATTGGCTCGGTGTTTACGACACCGTCTATTGACGGTTGGTATGCAGGGATTGTGAAGCCGGCCATTAATCCTCCGGCGTGGGTGTTTGGGCCGGTGTGGACGACACTTTATCTGCTGATGGGAATCTCGCTGTGGTTGGTGTGGAAACAACATTATGATATTAGCAATAATGTCATAATGTTTCGGTGGAGGAGGTGGGCAATTGGGTTGTTTTTTGTACAGCTGGTTTTGAATACGCTCTGGTCAATTATTTTTTTCGGCCTACACAGTCCGGGCGGTGCGCTCGTTGAGATCGTATTCCTTTGGCTCGCCATTCTCACTACAATCATTGCCTTTGCGAAAATCTCTCAGCCGGCCGCTTGGCTTCTGGCGCCCTACATCCTTTGGGTCAGTTTTGCTGCCTATCTTAACTACTCCATCTGGATATTAAACCCGTGAGAAAAAATACGGTAAGAGTGAACGATACATTTCAGAAAAGGTATACATACGAACTTACCGAGCCGGCAGGGCAGAATTTTCATCCGGATTTTAAGCCGGATCTTACGCCAAAAGAAATGCTTGAACTTGGCGTGTTTGGCGGAAAATACATGACAGATTGTCGTGATGAGTTTCCTGCGGATTGGTTTACTCATGCGAAGCTGTGCCACGAAAAGCATGACCCGAAGTTAAATTATTTCAAAGTGAACGCGAGTTTGCCGCTCTGGGCATGGAGGCACAAAGGATGGATTTATAAGGATGACCCGCGCGGCTGGTTCCAGTGGTATTGCCGCTACTATATGGGCAGGCGGATTCCAAAAGAGGATGAGCGGCAAATCAAGCGGTGGAAGGCGATAGTCCGTCATGTAGCAGCCGTTTCGCATAATTGCCGGCCGGGTGATTTTTCTTGCCGACCTCGTCAGCGACAAGCACTTCTTCATTGGGCTTACGACAGCCGTAGTTTATGAGGGGCATAAGGAGTATGATGGCTCTATATGATTAAGAAGATAGCGACATATTTTTTTGCGGCGGCGGGGCTGGCTGCGCTCCTTGTGGTAGCATATGCGATTCATCGGATGTCTTTGCTTAAGAATGCGCCGTCGTTGCCCCTTGATACCTACGAAGTGCCGTTGTCTAATGAGAATTTACCAACAGTTGGATACGAGTATCCGGACCAACCGATTACAAATTCGGCCAATGGTGTCTTGACCATAGCTGAACTTGGTGTTTCCGTGCCCGCCACCGGAGTCCTTCAGGATTTGGTCTATAGCCGCTTTCCAACATATCGCGATTATGAAAGCAATGTATACGGCCTTTCGACGGGATCGTTGCTTGAAGCCGTGAAAAATGATGGAGACGGGGATTGCCGGCCGCAGCGTGGCGCATTGGGGCTTTTACAGATTTCTGATACCGGCGAGAAAATCTTTGAAAGTACTATAGTCGTTCAATTGGCTAACGGGAAATACCTCGTGTGGGAAAGTCCGCAGGACCGTTGTGTCGCCTCGGAACCTGGCTATGCGCTATGGCAAGAATTAATGGATGAGATACGAGTTGCTGTCAGGCAAGCGCACGCGCTGTAGAACAAGGGCATGCCGAATTCTCTTATACCCTTATTCGTACGAATAGGTAAATGGTGTATAATAAAAGCATGAGGAATATTCTTAGCACTTTCCATTTTTTATGAATCTTAAAGATTTAGAAAAGATACACAAAGCATTGGCAAATCGGCGGCGTCTTGCAATTTTGCAGTACTTGAAAAAACGGCCCGGTGCGACGGTGGGTAATATCGCGGGATTTATTTCACTTTCGTTCAAGTCAACTTCGAAACATATAGGTGTACTTTCGGCAGCCGGACTTGTGGAGCGCGATCAGGTGGACTTAAGCATGCACTATCGGCTTGCCTCGCAATTGCCCGCAACCGCAAAGACAGCTATAGACTCTCTCTAGTAAGTTAATTTTTTGCTCAAATTTTCTTATTGTCTAATTCGTACGAATAGGTAAATAGATTATTGTGATCAATATCGATCAATCTTTCATTTGTTGTGTTTTTTCCCAACCGCCCCGGGTTCTAGTCCAGATTAGTTATTTCTTGAATCACTATCGTGATATTGTCGCCCGGCTTTCTTCTGCCACTTCGCATTTCTTCGAGCTCGGACTGGTATAGCTTACGCAGTGCTTCAGCGGCAACTAGATCTATAGTGCCGGCTAGTTTTAGCTCACTCTCTATATCATCGTTGCCCCATAACCCATCGGAGGCGGCATAGACGCGGTCGCCCACGGCCACCGCGATTTCTTCATGAGTTTTATCACCCGGGCTCTTGCCTTGGACTGAATTGAAAACTATTCTGCCGGCAGATTCATCGGCAGTTTCGAATTTTACTTTTCCGTCTCTGGATAGAACAACCAGCCGGGGATCGCCAGCCCGATCAATAAGTAGTTTATTGCCAACAATTTGAACGCTCAAAAAACAAGCGCCTTCGGCCTTTAACCCTCTCTCTTTCATTTTTCTGCTGGCCGCTCTCCTGGCCTCTGTCATTGTTTGCTGTCCGGATAATGCCTTTTCCAACTCTGCGGCTAGAATTTTAGCCGCGATATCGCCCTTGCCGTGACCGCCCATTCCATCAACGACCGCAAATCCTTTTCCTGGCACTACGACAACCACATCTTCATTTCTTTCTCTACCAAAACCAATATCAGTCGCAGCGACTAAGGTGCCGACTTTGTTCTCGACGATTAGCGGATGTTCAAAAGGATGCTGCGCTGTTTGCACAAGCTCTTCCGGAGGTATTTCTTTTGTTATCTCGTTTGGATCAGGGGCTTGCTCTACCATGGATTGATTATACGACAGTAGACGAAAGAATAGCAAAAAAGCGAATATCAGGACTTGTATAACCGTGTATTGGCTAGGGCATGTTACAATAAGAATAATGATCAAAGAATATATCGCTTATCTAAAGGATAATCCGCAGAAGTACTGGTTTAAGGCCAAACTATATGGCTGGGGTTGGACGCCGGCACGCTGGCAGGGCTGGGTTACGCTTCTTGTTTTTGTCGCTCTTATCGTGGCGAATGGGATCATCATCGGCGATGAGGTTGAGACGACCGGCGCGCCTCCTTTGTGGTTCATTGTAAAAACGGTTGCACTCGTGGCTATCCTGCTCTACATCTGCTACAAGACCGGTGAAAAGCCGCGCTGGCAGTGGGGCCTGCCGGACAAATATAAAAAATGATATTTTGGAAAGTCCATCGGGTGAAGGTGAGACGCAGGGTGATACGCGGGCACTATAAAAAGCATAAGCGACAGGCGGAGGAGGTCATTCGTCTGCGCTTGCAAGAATTTAACCGTCATTACGGCTTTAGCTATAACCGCGTTACTATCCGCAATCAAAAGACTCGTTGGGGCAGCTGTTCTCTCAAAAGAAATTTAAGCTTTAACTACAAAATTTTATTTTTGCCGAGCGCGCTGCAGGATTATTTGATAGTGCACGAACTTTGTCATTTGGCTGAAATGAATCATTCTAAAAATTTTTGGTCGCTGGTTGGGCAAACTATTCCTAACCCCAAACAAGTTCGCGCGCAGCTTAAGCGGTATGTTTTGCAGTTGAGGTAATATATTATTAATATAAGCGTCTTCTATTCTATGAGCACAAAACGGTTAATTACGGCATTGATAGCGGTTCTGGCCATTGCTGTTGGCGCTTGGGTATTTTTGGTGGCGCGCAGTAGCGTGCCGATAACCACATTTGAAGAATGCGCAGCCAAGTATCCGGTCATGGAGAGTTACCCCGAGCAATGCAACACGCCGGACGGTAAGCATTTTGTACGGGATATCAGTGGTGATTTAAACGATCTTATTCAAGTAAACGCTCCGGTTTCTGGGGCGACTATTTCCAGTCCGCTAGTCGTCACCGGAAAGGCCCGCGGCACCTGGTATTTTGAAGCAAGTTTTCCGGTAAAATTATTGGACGCGACGGGAAATGTGATCGCGGAAGCTCCAGCGCAAGCGCAAGGCGAATGGATGACTAATGATTTTGTGCCGTTCAAAGTAGTTTTGACTTTTAAGTCCGCACCATTTGTGGACGGTTCGCTGGTTCTCAAAAACGATAATCCCTCCGGCGATCCGGCGAAGGACAAGCAGATCATCATTCCGGTGAAGTTTAGCGCGGATCAGGTTTCAAATAAGTACGGTGTCTTTGGGAAGGCAGTCACGCTGAATATCCGCGACAATGTTCTTTTCCCAGACGGACTGATTGTGGGTCTTGATAAAATAAATGATTCGCGCTGTCAGCAAAATGTACAGTGCATTTGGGCGGGCGAACTCGCGCCTTTACTGATCGTTGATCACAGTGAATTTAACCCCGGCAGTCAGGAAGTCCAGCTAGGCATGATTACGCATCAGACAGTTGCAATAAAGGGTTACACTATCAAGCTGCAAAGTGCTGCGACTGCGCAGGCAACCATTGTTGTTACGGCTGATTCGACAGGGAATGGTTTAAGCGGTATTAATGGTTATGTGCATATCGGCCCGACCTGTCCGGTTGAGCGTACGCCGCCGGATTCGAACTGTGCCGACCGGCCCGATGCCAATGCTCAAATTGTCATTCGCAAGAGTAATAATTATCTGGTGACTACGCTGATGACTGATGCCTCCGGCAAGTTTAGCGCTCCTCTGGCAGCTGGTTATTATATTCTTGAGGTCAGCCATGGTGGCTCGCCTCTGCCGCGCTGTGATCGGCCGAC
>JAHFLF010000008.1 GCA_023255625.1 Candidatus Harrisonbacteria bacterium | reverse complement strand
AACCACTCCGGCTTGATATGCAGCGGCATACCGTAATCGCTATGAATAGTCACATTCAAATCTGGCTTCCATATCTTCAAGAGATCGGCCGCCCAATGCGACCCGCCCATCCCGGCTACGACAAAAGCATCAACGCGAGGTAACTTCTCGGCGTGTACGACAAGCGGATCATACGCAAACTGCTTTGCAAAATCCTCTATGGCATCCCGCATCATAGATATAGTATAAAGTTTCTTGGAAAGAAAAAACAGCCCGGAGTAATCAGGAATTGTTACGCGGCGGCAAAATCGCCTTCAGGCGCGGATTTATTTCTTCTTGCCGAGAATCTTAAACATCTTCGTGCCGCAGACCGAGCAGGTTCCTGTCATGGCGCTGCCCTTGGTCCCGCCTTTCCGATTGAAAGGCACTTCCTTGGCATTCTCCATGATGCTCCCTGCTTTATCCCGACACTTCATGCAATACGCTGTGACTTTTTCCATAATGTATTGATATTAACTCGCATCAAATAAAAAAGCAAATGCGTGTGAATATGGGCGACGGAAGAATCGAACTTCCGACCTACCCCTTATCAGAGGGTCGCTCTACCACTGAGCTAGTCGCCCGATCTATTTTCTTTCCCATCTCTCCATGAATGCCTTGATCGCCATCATAACTTCACGATTCACATCTACCCCGCCAACAGAAATACTACAAGTGCCATGCCGATGTGACCCCCGGTAAGAAAAGCTTGATTCCCGAAGTTTTCTAACTTGCACTTTATAAAACTGACTATCCTCAAAACCTAATAAGGAAACTCCCGCAACCAATAACTCAAAGTGCTCTTGGGGACACCCAGCTTTTTTATAATCGCGCTGTAGCTGAATCTTCCGGTCAGGCGAAGATTTACCGCCTGTTCCCAAAGCTGTGAATTCATAAGTAGTTGGTCCTCGCTTCTTTATCTATCTTAGTAAAAAACTGCGATTTTTGCAACTAGAACCCATCTCAAAAATCGCTTTCGTGGCGAAATGCGGGATTTTCGGAGACGAGGCGTCCCGCTTTGCGGGAACGCCTCGCGTCTGGCAGCGAAAACCGTGAAGCGTGAGGAGCCGATGCGCTGCATCGGCGACGAGCGGTGAGCGGTTTGTAGCCGAAAATCTCGTCATTGCAGCAGAAATGGATTTTTGAGATGGGTTCTAGGCATGCTTGGCATCTTATGTCTTTCCTGCTACCGTGAATTATATCTTTGACATCCACCAATAGAAGATAGAGGGAACACGGATGATTCAGATCCATATCACGACTGGCACGATTCAGGATGAGTTGGACATGGCTCCTCTTTCAGTTGCGGAACGCGCGGCAATCTGGTACGCTTTTCAAAAACTTGCGGCCTACGGCATGCAGCCCAATGGAAAGAGTCGCTATACGCTTGGCCTTCAGTTCCTCGGGAAAACATTCCATAGTTGCTGCATCTGGGAACGCGTCAGCGATTATACGAATCCCGTAGAAGAACAGCGGCTTGTAGTAAGCGCGTGGCCGGAAGATATCCTTAAAGAGGATAGGTGGACCGAAGTGATACTCCGAGACATTCCAAAAGAAACCTGAAAAGTACGGCCTCTCAATATAATTTAAAACACCCCATCTCTGATGGGGCATTTTTGTATTCTTTCAGCTGTTCCGACTGCCCGATACTGTCGGGACCGCAGAATCTCAAGTTAAAGCTCCTCGCCCCGTTAGATATTTAATCTCCCGAGACGAGCCCCACGATATATCGCTATATCTAACGGGGCGAGACCAACACTTTTTGAATCGCTTTTGAAAACGACACGACCTGATAGGCCGGAATTTCCTAAAAGATAACGGCAAATCTCTCGCGTGAGCAAAAGATAAGCTTGGTTACCCGCAAATGGGAAACCCATATAACCTACTTACTCCCTAAAAGGAGATGTTCCATCGACAGCTTCCGCTACCGATGCCTTGTTACGCGACTGTTTGCCCCTATTACTAAGGGTGTCGGACTATATCTTCACCCCGATTCAAGTCGGGGGCCAACGTATTATAGAGCGCTCCTTGAATGCTCTATCCAGTCGCGAGTGCGACTAAGTCTCTACGGGGTTAAATAGTTTGTATTTCATTGACGGAAGCATTTCGGACTCAAACAACCGCTGGAATGCGAGGGATGATTTTTTCCTGATAGCTATACGGTAATACTTTCTATCCCGATGTAATGCAAGAGATTCTAAACCGCATTTATCAGACAAAAAATTAATGATCCTCGCATTTTCTTCCCGGGTAAAATTTTGAGTATTAAGAATGTAACTTCCGTTTGGATAATGACTCCCATCATCCATGAACCAAACTGCTAATACTAATGGGTCGGCAAGAAAAGACAGATTCTGTGGCAAGACCTTTCTTCCATTCTGGTAAAATACATCCCGCAACTGTACGAATTCTTCATGGCTCATAGTTCTGAACCTCCATGAGTCCAGCGATGCTATGTACTTGGGCGATGTAACTACAAAATCTTTAAAGATTTCGTATTTCCAAAATAAATATTCTCTCTGTTTGTTTGACTGTTCTGCTTGCAGCCGATAATTCTTTCCGGACGCTGTAGGAATGATACAGCCGTCTCCCATTAGTGTCCCGCACAAAACTCGCTTCTGGAGTACAGAAAGCGATAATGAACGCTTCAACTCGCGCAGATGTCGTGAATTTGTGCGGGTATTTTTAACTTCCCTCGGTATTGTCTTCATACCTCAATGATACCACATTGAGAGAAAGAGTTCACCGATATTAGTTGGATTTTACTATGCGGTTGCCCGCATAGGAAGCCATAATTAACTTCATCCCAATCACTGGACTTAGGTTGATCCGCCATACGGCGGGCTTCGCCTACTCCCAGCTTTTTTGATGTGACGGGCGGATGACGATAGTTGGACTTTACTTCGTGTTCCCACGTAGCGTGCGGATTTCCCGCACTACGCGAGTCCGATGGTTCATGTGCGACTTTAACTGTTGAATCTTACTAATGCCTTCTTTCCTATGATGCGCGCCCTTCAAAACAAGAGCAGCGACATCGCAGAAAATCTTAAAGTTTCTTAACTTTGAGACACCTTGTAACGGATGCGCTCGGAAAAATGGAATAATCTTTCCGAAAATATCGCGATGAGAACCAACCGTATACCGATAACACTGGACATGATTCATTCTTTTCTCATGCTGGAAATATACTGAACCGCAATCAAGAGCATTGCGTACTTTTTCCAGCATCTCTTTATCTTCTTCCTGGATTTTAATGAAAAATCTCAGTTGAACCATTGCCCCACCATGACGATTATATGGCGGTCTCACTAAAACATAAAAGCATCCTTCGCCATCGGTCAACCCAACAATATAGTCGGGAGAAACCATCGGTTTTGCCCTTCCTCGTTCCGAAAGAATTATATCCATTTCGGAGCGAGTACTACGGCGCAGCTGACTTCTCGTGGCTGTCGTATTCATCAGTCCTATTATACCACGAGATCTCCTCGGGTCACGCATAATGCCTTTCCGGATATCCACATCAGGTAAGATTTTTGGCCTTCCTCATACCTCACCGCATTTATGAGTCGGCTACCTGTTTTGTGATGTGGCTACCTTTTGACTCGGGGTCCTTCGCCCCCAAACCTCGCGGGTCAGGGACTACCCATGCTGTCTACGCTCCACCTCGAATAATGGAGGGATGGATTTGAACCATCTGGCTTTATGCGCTGCCGAGCGCGTTTACTTTTGAGTACAAGATTCGAGAACGTATTCAACGCCACATAGCTGATTGGCGTTTACTAGCGATTCCGGCTTCATGGAGTCGAGTTGCAGACTCCAATCTGAACTGGGGCGCGTTTTGATGGGATTAGCTCCGCCTCGCGGCTTGGCAACCCATTGTACGCGCCATTGT
>JAHFLF010000003.1 GCA_023255625.1 Candidatus Harrisonbacteria bacterium | reverse complement strand
CCACACAATACAACTTTCGATTTTTTCTCATTTTCCAGAGTTCTTGCCACTCCTTGAGCACGGGAGTATACTTTTTGTTAGGTAGGATAATCTAATAATAAACTATGAGCCAAACAGACGGATCAGAGAGAATTAGGGCTTTTGATAGTCCGGATGATGAATTAGCAGTAGACGGTGGTTTAGGTGATGATTTTGACGATGATTCTATTGATGGACCAGAAAGTGGTGTTTTTGATTTGGGTTCAAGTGATGCCAATAGCCCTGACCCAGCAGATGCAGCCGCCGACCAGAAATTGGATGATTTTTATGCAAAAGTTCGTGAAGTAAGTTCTCAAATGGGTGAGCCGATTTGGAACGATGAACATAAGCCGATCGCTGATCGTTTGGCTGCTCTGAATAGTTTTTTGAATGGGATAAGAGCGGGTGCAGAGAGTCAGTTTCCTAGTGCTAACCCTGATGAGATCGAGGATATTTTGGATGATAGCGACGCTGTGAATAGGGCGCGAGATTTAAGGAATGCTCTCCGCTTGCTTCCGTTGGCGCCTGTGGCGGGAACTCAATCATTTACTGCTGGCGAAAGGGCGCAGCGAATTGCTGCGAATGCTGCGCGTTTGGTTCAATCAGCCCGTGGATTTGGCGCGATGCCGGTCCGGGCCAGTAGATCTTTCGGTGGATTTTTGGGCGGCTTAGTCACGCGTGGATTATCAAAAGTTTTTGGTCGTCAGCCAGCACCGCCATCTGAATCTTTGGCTTTGCCGGATATATTGCCAAATGTTGAAAAAGAAGAGCCGATTTTTGCAAATACACCGGTTACGGAGCAAGTTGCGCCAGAGTTTGTTGTTGAGCCCACACCTTCTCCTGTATATGTGAAAGAAGGAAAGCATAGCGGACTAGAAGGAAAATTTCAAAATTTAGAAGCTGCGCAAAAATTTGAAATAGCCATTTTGGCAGCTTTTAAGCGACTGAAGCAAGAGCGGCCTAAAAATACGGACGGCATCGACAAAGAGCAGACCGCCGGTGAGACATATGCGCGGTTTGAACCGATGCTTCATGAAGCAGTAATATCTTCTGGAGTTACGGGTAAAGACGCTCCTCGTGTCTTTTGGAATCTTTTCGAAAATGAAGGCAAGAAGCGCCAGCCGGGTCAGAAGTCTGCGGCGAGAATTATTCTCGGCATGGCGCTGGAACGATATTTTGGCCAAGACCCGGTGAGCGGATTTTTAGATAAAGGCGAAAAAGAACTTTTTCGGCGTCGCTCTTCTTAGGTGGCCAGTTTCAACTATATGAACTTCGGTGCTCCAAGCGGTGATGGGAATTTAAGAAAAAAAATTGAAGCAGGGGCGGAGCCGCTCCGCTTTCAAGTTACGGCGCGAACCGAGGTTTGCACCAAGCATCCTGACCGTAATGAAGATGTAATGCTGACTATGCCAGAGCGCGGTGTGTTTGGTGTTTTTGACGGCGCCAGTCGTATGAATGACAGCGATGTTATTGCGCAGGCGGCCAGCGAAGCAGTGCGTAATTTTGTTGCAGGTGCTAAAGAGCCGCGTACTTTGGAAGGGGCCAAAAAATTTGTGCGCGTGGCACTAGCTCTGGCCCATGAGCAAGTTAAGGAGGCCAGTCCAGACCATGAAGACAATGTTGCCACGACCGCTTCCATAGTCAAGATTTTTGAACGAGAGGGCAAGCGGTATGCAGCTTTTGGTAATGTCGGGGATAGCCCTATTTATGTCCGAAAGGCAGACGGTTCTCTACGGCTGCTTTCAGCCGAGCACACTCTCTTTGCCTCTAAATTAGCTAATCCAGAGACGGCCGAGGAATATGCAGCTTATGAAGCAAGATTTAAAACTTTATCTGAAAAGAAAGAAAGCGATCTTAGCGCAGCAGAAGATATCGTTTATCGTGGGATGCTGGAAGAAAAAAGGACATTAACTAATTTTTTGGGCGCAGCGGTGTTTGATCCGGCGATTGGTTTAGTGGAACTTGCGCCAGGAGAGGAGATTTTAATCATGTCTGACGGGGTGAGTGATAATCTGCCCGATGCTGAATTAGCAGATCTAATGTTGCGCGGCGAGGACATCATGGAGGCCGCTGTAGCGCGGAGCAAAGGGGATATTGTTCGTGCCAAGCAGGATGATATGTCGTTTATCCGGGTTCAGATTGAAAGCGGGCCGGGTGAGCATGTGCAAGCCAGAGCGGAAGCGATGCCAACCGCGCCAAAAGAACCAGGATTTATGGCCGATATTCGCCAGAGATATCTTAGCAGTAATAATTTATGGGAGGAGCAGGGTCGTTCGCTTGATGATCGTCTGTTTTCTGTCAGAGAGTTCATTCAATTTGCCCGGGAGCAGGTCGATGGGATGGCTTTGCGAGAGAATGCAAAATTGCTTGAGGAGATGCGCGAATTCAAAGCAGCAAAAAGAGCCGAAAATAATCTTTTCGCGGCCATGCGTGTACTTGAGAGCGCAGAAAATTCGTCGACCTCAAATGCAGCAACAGATGAGCGGGGGCCTTTCAGCGTGCCCCAAAAATATGATTTAGAAACGCGTACGACCCCACCGGCTGTCCCGGCGGCCCGCCAGTCTTGGGCCAGCAATTTCTTAGGGCATATTAAGAATCTTTTTTCTTAATCGGAAATTATCATTATGGAAATTCAGGAATTAAAAAAAGCAACCACAGATGGGCTTATGCAGGTCAATGCACTGCTTAAGCAACTTTTTTATGATCCCGCTACCTATGCACCAATTTCATTGCCGATATGGCAGCAGATCGTAAAAGATGAAAAGATTATTATTGTCGCCGCGCAGGAGAAAGAACAAATTATTGGTATCGGGTTGCTTTACGTTATTTTAAAGCCGCGCGGGAAGTATGGATATTTGGAGGATATGATGGTGGACGAGCAATATCGCGGTCAGGGGATTGGCGAGCAGATTGGCCGCGCCTTGATTGAGTCCGCCAAAGCACGCGGAGTCGGCACGATTGAGCTTTCTGCTCGGCCATCGCGCGTCGCCGCAAACAAACTGTACCAAAAGTTGGGATTTGAGCACAAGGATACTAATGTGTATCGGCTCAAATTATAGCGTGTGATATACTTACAACAATGTTATTTAGAAAAGAACAAAATCACAAAGCACACGAACCGCACGACCGCGCTTCGCTAAATCTACCGGCCTCGCATCTGCCAATTTTTGAAGAGCCAGCTGATTTTCGTTCTTCGATGCACTGGCGGATTTTCCGAATCATGGCCGAGTTTATTGAGGGTTTTCAGTTTATCGCCGGCTATAAAAAGTCCGTTACAATTTTTGGTTCTGCTCGCTGCTGCGTTGGCGACAAGTGGTATGAGGAGGCGCGTAAATTAGCCGTTTTGTTAGTTAAATCCGGATTCGCGGTTGTAACCGGCGGCGGTCCGGGTATCATGCAGGCGGCAAATCACGGCGCATTTGAAGAGAAGGGGGATTCGGTCGGTCTGAATATCCAGTTGCCAGTTGAGCAGCGGATTAATCCATATGTGAACCGCGCTCACGGCTTTCACTATTTTTTTACCCGCAAACTGATGTTGAGTTATTCGGCCCAGGCCTATGTTTATTTTCCGGGCGGGTTTGGCACTCTGGATGAAATGTTTGAAATTGTTACACTTATTCAAACCAAAAAAATTGCTACGCACATTCCGGTTATTTTAGTCGGTAAAGAATACTGGGAACCGCTCGTCCGCTGGATTCAAAATGATGTTTATGGAAAATTCAAGGCGATTGATATTGAAGATATGCAGATTTTTAGTATCGTTGACGATGCGAGCGAGGCGATGGAGATTATCGCTCAATCCCGGGCACGGGATGAATTTCATGAGTAAGCCAGTTTAGAAATAATCCGCGCCTCATAGTCGGGAGGCGCTTTTGTCATCAATCAAACTAAAATATGTCGATACAAAAAGATATCGAAGACGAGGTGGAGGAAAAAGAAGGTACGGATCGGAAGGAGTCGGCAACAACTCCGGAAGAACTTGTGGTTGAGGGCGAACAGGTGCTTGGCGCAGAGCATTTTGAGCAGTTCGATGAACTGCTTGGCGCAGTCCAAGGTTTACAAAGAGCAATTGAAGCGCGCGATCCGGATGAGGTTAAGGCGCTGGCTGCCCGCGTGAAAGAAAGCGGGGTTGAAGTTAAAAAGATTGGTTTCATCGATCGTTTTCTCCGCGGCAGAGCGGACGCAGTTAAAGAGCATATGGAAACGGCCGGTCAGGTTGCCCACGGACTGGGTATGGGCGGCTCCGCTAGTTTTCTCAAAGGGGTTTTTGGCGAGGGTGCTGGTCTGGAAAAAATTACGCCACTGCTACAAAAACTTGGCGGATCACAAGGGTCAATCAAGGGTCTACTTGGTAATCCGGAAATTGCCGGCAGTTTAGGTGATTCGGCTCCGGCGGCAACCGAGGCATTGGCCGGACTCGAAGAAATCGCGCCTCTTTTGGAAGAAGCCGGGCCGTTGGCTGCGGCACTCTAGACTTCAAAATTCTAGAACGGACTTGCTGGTTTTGCCGGAGATTTTGCCATATCGATCGCGGCAAATTTGACCTGCATTTCCTCCTCGACAATGGCGCGGTCCTGACCATAGACTAGCCGGCTATACTCCTTTGCTTTGGCGGCAATTGCCGGGTCGCCCTTTGGCCCGGCCAGCGTTTTCATGCTAAACGGCAGGCAGGGCTGGCCGTTAATCAGCATTTTGACATAGCAGTTTCGGTTATCGATGTTGATTAAATCCCGCTGGGTGAAGATTGGGCCAAATTGTTTTTCTAAAAATTCTCCGTCTTCAGCGCCGACGCGGAAAGCCGCCATTGAGCCAACATTGCCGAATACTGCATCTTTGATGTCGTCCTCCAGCTGGGCGATGAACTGATGAGCCATGATCAAGCCCAGCCGATATTTGCGCGCTTCGGAAAGAATTGTCTCAATAGTGGCCGTGGCTACATTTTGAAACTCATCGGCGTACAGAAAGAAGTCTTTGCGGTCTTTGGCCGGAATGTCGCCGCGGCTAAATGCGGCCATCAGAATTTTGCCAACCATGATGAGTCCGATGAGCGATGAGTTCAGCTCACCGAGCCGTCCTTTAGAAAGGTTAATCAGCAGTATTTTACTGTTGTCCATAACATCGCGCAACTTGAAGGCCGACCGCTCCTGGCTGACGATTGGCCGCATAATTTCATTACTCAAGAAGGAGTCGAATTTAGAGCTGATATAGGGGACGATGTTTTGCAGCGAGGCATCGCCGCCGGCCTTCTCGGCTACATCGCGCCAAAAAGTTTTAATCAGCGGGTTTTTACAGCGAGATAATTTATAGTCCCGGAATTTTTTGTCGACAAAGACACGATTTATCTCGAGCAGGGTATTGCCGCTTTCCGGATCCTCCATGACTAGCCCGGTCGCATTTCGAAAATATTGCTCGAACATCGGCCCACCGGCCGTTTTCATATCGTAGAGTTTGTTGAAGATTTCCAGGAGTTCGTTAATCACGAAGGTTTTTTGCTCCGGATAATTTGGGTCGTACTCCAGCATGTTTAGTCCCATCGGGCGGGCAACATCGCCGGGGTTAAAATAAATTACATCTTTGATGCGTCCGGGCGGGATACAGCCAAGAATGTCCTCAACCATATCGCCGTGCGGGTCAATAAAGCAGACGCCGTGCCCCTGTTCAATATCCTGAACAATCATGTTGCGCATGACATGTGTCTTACCCGTACCGGTTTGGCCAATGATGTAAAAATGCCGTAGCCGGTCTTCTGACTGCATGTAGACCGGAGTAGCTGTGGCCCGATAGATGTTTTCGCCGAGGAGTAATCCCTCACGCGGCATATTGGCTGGTGGCGGCGCAGTTTTGGCTTTGACAAAGGCGACATTGCTGGCGCCAACAAAGGTATTCGGCAGATGCAGGACGCTCGCGAGCTCTTCGGCAGAAAGAGTAACGCGCCCGGCGACCTCTGGCATTCGGAAGGCATAAGCATAAATAACTCGCTGCATGCTTCGGCCGCTCTCGATGTGTGCTGTTAAAGCATTAGTTTCTTCATTGGTGTATTGGCCAAACGGAGTAGTCAGTTCTTGAAGCAGCTGTCCGGCTCTTTCTGCGGTTGGCGCTGCGGCCACGAGCCGGATGTTTACATCAAAAAGAGATTTTGTCGCTTTAGATTCGACTAGTTTTACTAAAGATTCGTTGACTACACCTTTTTCCTCGATGTCGACATTTGGCCGATCATCTTTTTGCTGATCCGTCTTCATGGATTCCTTAAAAACTTTCCAAAACTGGTTTTTGTTAACATCGTGTACCGCCTGGGACAAACTTTTGCCGGAGCGCAGGTGGCGGGTCAGCCGAGCCAGTTTGTGATTCCAATCGCCGGAGGCCTTGGTGCAGACAATTTGCATGGCCATGCCCTCGCCGTCGTGAGCAATTTTTGTAAAGGCATTGAGCGTGCTGGCCAAGGGATCGGACTCCATGATTTGATAAGTTTTAATCGGCAGATAACGGCTGCGCGGCCGAATACTGGCCGCGGCGGCCGCGGCAGCCGGGGTAAAAATCGTATAATCGCTGACCGGCTCAATAGTCGCGTCCGGATAGGTTCCCTGTACGAGTTTTTCGGCGCTGCCCAGATATCGGCGTGGAATAGCCAAATAATAAATTACCTGCTGGCCTAATTGGGGGACGGCGATTTCCAGACTGAAAAACGGTTTGCCGTAGATGAAGGAATGGAAGCCGTGTTCGCGGATAGTTGCCAGCTGATTAAAAACTTGTTCCATGACCGCAATTTTTTCGCGCAGGTCATTTACTGTAAATTTCTGGTTTTCCTGCTCCTTTTGGTCGGCTTGCGGCAGCTGGATTTTGAGCAGCCCGAGTCCTAAAGAATGAGAGTACTCGCCGGCACGTCGCAGGCGGGCGCGAATTATAAAAAAGGCGATTATTAGAATTGCCAGTACGCTACCGATGACGATAAAAAGCTGCATAGGTAATGACTAATTTCGAATTATCGCAAACTAACCGGCTTTTATTTTCTTGGCCATCACTAACTTTTCGTAATACTCGTCCACTAGCCGGTCATGCAACGTATCGATTAAAAATGGATTACCGATTTTTCGGGCCTCGCTGACCGCCTCTGCGATGCCCTTGGTAAATGCATGCGCAATGAGCGTGTTTAAGCTGGCCTGTTCTTCAGCCGTGGCCGTGCGAGCCGGTACATTCGCCGCCGGCGCGGCAGCCGGGATCTGGGTCTTTGGCATCTCACCGGCGAAGCCATGTTCTCGCACCACCTCTTTGAAAATGTGTTTTTCCGGTGTTTCAATACCGGACTGCAGCATTTCCTGTTTTTTTGTGGCGAGCTTTTGTTCCAGCAGAGCGATTTCTTGTTGGAAATTCTCTGTATTTTGATTAGGTTGCATAAAAATAATTATAGCACCAATTCGGGGATATGTTGTAGACCAATGTCTCTTTCTTGTGCCAAAAGAGTTAAAATAGTATACTCTCGCTATGAAAAATCCTATTAAAATGCTCTGGTCTAAAAAGTGGCTGCGCCGCGTCCTTTATCTGATTCTTGTCGCAATTGCGCTTTTTTTCATCTTCGGAAGGGCGAAGGAGCCGGTTTATGAGATGCTCACAGTTAGCCGAGGGACGGTTGTGGAAACTGTTAGCGCGACCGGGCAGGTCAGGTCAAAAAGTTTTGCCTCGTTGCGTTTCAAAACGCCCGGAGTTATTGCGCAGATGCCGGTTAATGTGGGCGATCTAGTTTCTTCTAATCAACTGCTCGCTGCTTTGGACACATCTGAATTAAGCAAAAAAGTAATTCAAGCCGAGGCCGATCTGGCTGTTGCGGATGTAGCACTCGAGAATAGTCGCCAGGATTTGCGCGATGCATCTACAAAGAATGAGCAGACTTTAGCGGTTTTGTATGATGGCGCACCTTCAATTTTTTCTGAAATTCTTAATTCCAGTCAGCAGGCGCAGGCCTCTTTCGCGACCTTCTATGCTGCCGACGGCCGACTGCTTAGCCAAATCGCGAATGCAATTTTGGACAGTCAGTTGGTTATCGATGCTAATAATGCAAAATCGGCGGCAGATTTGGCGATCAGGGCCCTGCTTAAGGAAATAGAAAATTTGACGGCCAGCGCGAATGCCCAGCAGATACAAGCAACGATCGAGATAATTTCTGATCCGCTCGCCAAAATTCAGCAGGCAATTTCCACGCTTGTTAACGCAGTGTCCAGTGTTCAAACCGGAACAATAAGCGCATCAACTTTGGATGCTTACAAAGATATTTTGTCCTCGGCAAGAACAAATATTAATAGTGCAGTTTCTAAAGCGAATACTTTGGCCTCGAATTTGCGCGATGCGAAGGTCAAAAATAGTTTGGCCATTCATGCTGCCGAAGCAACGGAGCGAGCGGCGGCGGCGAATCTGGAGAAGCAAAAGGCCTCGGTTGCAGTTGCAAAACAAAATCAATCAGACGCTTACTTGCGCGCCCCTTTCGCCGGTACTATTTCCGTAAAAAGTAAACAGGTTGGTGAGCAGGTTACTAGCGCAGATCAAGTTTTATATATTTTGGGCGAGGGCGGTTTGGAAATTTCGGCGAATATTCCGGAGGTTGATATTGCCAAAATCAAGATTGGCGACAGCGCAAAAGTTAAGTTTGACGCTTACGGGAAAGAGCGCGTTTTCGAAGCCGTAGTTGCGGAAATGGATCCGGCCGAAACTATTGTTGACGGTATCGCAACCTACAGAATCAAATTAAAATTGGTTACAGCTGATCCGGGGATTCGTTCCGGCATGACCGCAGAACTTTCGGTTATCACAGCACAGCACGATGATGTGCTGAAAGTTTCGCAGCGGGCGATTAAGGTTTCGGGCGGCGAGTCGAATGTCCGGATTTTATCCGGCCAGACAGTTACCGAACAAAATATAAAAACCGGTCTTCGGGGCAGCGACGGCAGTATTGAAGTTACAGAGGGATTAACTGATGGCACGGCTGTCATCGTCGGCGAGAAATAATTAAGTATGCGTCGCATCGCGCACTTTTTTGGCCAATATCAGATCGCATTTTCGGTGGGCTGGTTTTTGGCAATCCGGAGTATTCGTCATTCCAGCAAATGGACGACTGGTCTCATCGTCTTTATCATGGTTCTTACTTTTTTGAATCTGGTCGTGGTCTCCGGGCTTCTGCGCGGGCTGATCGCTGGTTCTTTTGAAGCATTCCGTCAAAGTTACTCCGGCGAGGTAATTATTACCGCAGCTCCAAAACAAGAATATATTGAAAATTCTCCGGCACTTCTTTCGTACCTGCGCGGGAATTCTCGAATTCAAGCAATTTCTGCTCGTTATGCCGCCTCGGTGCAGCTTCTCGGTACACTCAATGATCTGCCGGATAAAGGCGAACGGCCGAACAAAATCGGCATCCGTTTAGTTGGCATTGATTTGCCCAGTGAAGAAAAATTAACCGGCTTTTCCCGTTTTATTATGTCCGGCGAGATGCTGCGGGATGACGAAGAGGGTTATGCGCTGATTGGCGCAAATATGCTCAAAAAATACTCGGCCTTTGCCGATGCGAATATTCCCGGATTGGATTTGTTAAGCGATGTTGAGGTCGGCAGCCGTGTTCGGGTGAATCTTAGTGTTGAGGGCGACACAGTTGTCTCCAAAGAATTTATCATCAAAGGCATCGTGAAAAGCAAGGTTGACGAAATTTCGACCCGCATGTTTATTCCGGCAAAAGAGTTAAAACGCATGTTACCGGTTAATAAAGAGCAGTATCAGGAGGTGGCTATAAAAACCGATGCTGCTTATGCACCCGTTCTTGTCGGCGAAATTAGGCAGTTTATGGGCCCTTATCAGGCGCGAATTCAGACCTCGCTTGAAGCCGTGCCGTCTTTTTTGCGTGATGTTGAAACTACCATGTCGCTGCTCGGAAATTCACTTTCTTCAATCGCTCTGGTAGTCGCCGCGACCACAATTTTTATTGTCATTTTTATCAATGCGATTACTAAGCGAAAATTCATCGGTATTATGAAGGGGATTGGCATTAGTCCGAAGGTGATTGAGCTCTCTTATGTTTTCCAGGCGATTATTTACGGACTTGTTGGTTCGGCGATCGGACTATTTTTGACATTCTTCGTTCTGAAGCCGTATTTTGCGGCTAATCCGATTAATTTCCCATTTTCGGACGGCATTTTAGTTGCGACTCCGGATGGCGCAGCTCTGCGCGTTGCAATTTTACTGGTCGTAACTTTGATCGCCGGATACATTCCGGCTAAGATGATTGTCGGACGGAATACCTTGGACGCAATTCTCGGCCGTTAGATCATCGAATAACGAATCAAATCACGAAAGTACGAAATAGAAGAACATGATTAAAGCGCAAAAATTGACGAAAATATACGGAAAAGGAGAGCTGGAAACAGTCGTTCTCAAAGATTTAGATCTGGAGATAAATGACGGCGAGTTTGTGGCCATCATCGGGCCCTCTGGTGCCGGTAAATCAACTCTTTTGTATCAGCTTTCTTTGCTGGATAATCCAACCCGCGGCGAGGTTTATTTGGAAGGGCACAAAACTTCCATGTTGAGCGAGACGGTAAAAACGGCTCTGCGTTTGAGTAAGCTGGGATATGTTTTTCAAGATTACGCGCTGCTGCCGGAATTAAATGCTTTGGAAAATGTGATGTTGCCGATGTATGTTGCCGGCATGAAAGGTGCGGATGCGCATGCAAAAGCAAAAAAGGCGTTAGAGCGGGTGAATCTGCTGGACAAATTAGTAAATAAGCCGAGCCAGCTTTCCGGCGGTCAGCAGCAGCGAGTCGCGATTGCCCGGGCGATAGCTCACGAACCAAAGATTTTATTTGCCGATGAGCCAACTGCAAATTTGGATTCCGCCAGCGCTGAACCGGTCATGGAGGCCTTTATTCAGCTGCACAAAAGCGGACAGACGATCATCATGGTTACCCACGAAGAGGAATATGCGAGTAAGGCCCAAAGGATTATTGCGCTCAAAGACGGTGTGATTGTTTCAGATACAGCCAGACATCGTGGATAACATGTAATCTAAAAGATAATGGGGGTTTTTGCGCAGACGGCACCGGGCGTATTTTTCTGCTGAAAAATCGCCCTGCGCGCTCGGCCCGTCGGCCTGCGCGAGCTGCCGCTAGCGCAAAAACTCCCATTATCTTTTAGGTATTTCGATTTGATATCTAAATGTGCAGCGAGACCGTCCACCTGGGGTACGGTCTCGCGCGCTTTGGCTTGTAAGTTCGTCGGGCGCATCATCCGATGAACCTCCTTCGCCGCCTTCTTGCCTCCAGAAAGCTCTCGATCCGGTCATTCACGGCATCGTGCCAGTCGTTGTGTTCCTGTTTCATCGACTTTCGGACTGGTAGTTCAGACGGGCATCGTGTGCACGAATAGCACTTTCGGCAGTTGACGCCATCATCATGATCGCAGAGACCGACGAACAGCCCGGTTCCTTCCGGCAAGGTCCTGAACACCCTGCGCATGGGTTCACCTCCTCTCAAACACTACTTTTACCGCCGCTCTTCGTCAAGTAGCTAATTAGCATATTTTTTGTTATACTATCCGCAATATGGAAAATATTAAAACAACTCCAAGGGAATTCTTTTTACATCTTTTATCCAATGTCGCGCTTTACTATTGCGCCGGCTGGCTGGTCGCACTTTATTACAGTTATGTTGATTACAGTTTTGGTACGGTCAATCAATTTACTTATGATACCGCGTGGCTGCCCGGGCAGATGCGCTGGGCCATCGCCAGTTTAGTTATTGTTTTCCCGGTTTACATTCTGGTTACCCGTTTTTTGAATAAAGACTTGGATGCGCACCCGGAGAAGCGCGAATTGCGGATTCGGAAGTGGCTGATGTATCTGGCGCTTTCACTGGCCAGCGTCGCGCTGGTTATTGATTTAGTCGCATTAATTTATCAGTTTTTATCCGGCGAATTTGCGACGGCGTTTTTCCTGAAAGTTTTATCCGTCGCAATTGTCTCCGGTTTAGTTTTCGCTTATTACTTTTATGAGCTTCGCCGCGAACATGGTAAACCAGCACCGCAGCGGATTGTGTTCAGAATCATCGCGCTGATTTTGGTGGCAATCAGTGTAATCGGCGGATTTTTTGTGGTTGGCTCGCCAACGCAGGCCAGGATGCGCCAGTATGATCTTCGCCGCATTAACGACCTGCAGGGGATCCAGTGGCAGGTTGTTAATTATTGGCAAAGCAAAGCAGGGATTCCGACTACTTTAGATTCACTGCAAGACCCGATTAGCGGGTATGTTTTGCCAATTGATCCGGAGTCACAGACCGGTAAAAATTATGAATATAAATCTACGGGAGTGCGTTCTTTTGAACTCTGCGCAACTTTTAGTTTAGACGGCGGTAATACGCCAGAGATATACGGCCAGACCGCACCGATGCCAGTTAAGCCGATCGGAGTCAGTCAGGATAGTTGGCAGCACGGTGCGGGTCGGGTTTGTTTCGACCGGACAATTGACCCGGATTTATATCCGGTGCGCCCGCTTAAATAATTGCTTTTTCCTGTTTCAGAAGTAATTTTTTGGCCTGAACGCCGCCGTACGAGTAGCCGCCAAGAGTTCCATCTGAACGAATAACGCGGTGGCAGGGCACAATGATTGGCAGCGGATTTGCTCCGCAGGCACTCGCGACGGCCCGTGCTGCTTTCGGCTGGCCAATTTGCCTAGCTATCTGTGCATATGTTCGTACCTCGCCGCGCGGTATGCGAGTAAGCTCCTGCCAGACTTTTTGCTGGAAAGGCGTGCCGCCGGCAGCAGTCAAAAACTTGCTCATCTTTAGTTTTATTTTAGAATACTGCCAAGTACCAGTAGCGCGGTTATGATGATGATCCCGCTCGCGCATTTGCCAACAGTTTGCAAAGAAAGCAATTTCATCTTAACGACTAATTTTTCAACAACCATGCTTAGCGCCAGCCACCAGAGCGCAGAGCCAATGGCAACTCCGGCAACAGTCAAAACGGCGGCGGCCGTAGTGTCTAAATTAAAATTGAGTGCAACAAAGAATATGCCAAAGGAAATTATCGTGCTCGGATTAGTTAAAGTTAGTACGAATGTTGAAAGATAATCGCTGGCGCCGCTCGCAAATCCTTTTACGGCGGCCGGGCTGCGTTCTTCTATATCTTTTCTGAATGCTTGAATACCGATATAAAGCAGGATAGCGCCGCCAATCAGCCGCAGCCAAAACTGTTCCCGCGCAACAAAACTCGTAACAATGCTGATGCCAAAAGCGGCGACGGCGCTGTATAAGCCGTCGGCCGTGGCCGCACCCAGTCCGGAGATAAATCCGGACAGCCGACCCTTGGCGAGGGTGCGCTGTATGCAAAGCATCCCAATCGGCCCGACCGGAATTGCGATTAAAAAACCCAGTAGGATACCTTTTAGTAGCTCGATCATTTAGTTAAGAATTGCTTTAGAAAAACCAGTGATCAGCCATTTGCCGTCTCGGTTTCGCAGCTTCAGTGCAATACCATATTGGGACACCGGGCCGGCGTCATTAACCTCAATAACTCTCGCTTGTACCTCGTAAGCCGCTTCTTCGTCTTTAGTAATTTCTAAAATTTCAATTCTGTCCGGCCACTTGGATGCATTCAGCCGTCCCGGCGCCTTAATCGGATCGCTCATAAATGCGGTCATTAAATCTGCAGAAATTAAATCCGCATAGTTTTCTCGGATCATTTTAACTTGTTCCGACTTTGGCTCAGTCAGCAAGACATTTTTCATCTTTGAGCCAAAGTCGATGGCGATTTCTCGCACAACCTGCTCCTCGTTTTTGGCGTTTTCCGTTTCAGGAGCAATCGGTTGCGCCAATCCGCTGGTGCGGCTGCGGACAAACAAAAAACCGCCAACAATAATGACGATTGCGATAATCCCGGCGATGATGTTTTGTCTGTTCATGCTTCTTATTATTGAGCAGGAGCCGCTTCTTTTACAGCAGCACCAAAGCGATAAATGGAGTGAGCATCCTTTGCGTTTCCATTCCCTAAATACTCGAAAGAGCCAGGGTCAGCCCCGACCACCTCGTTATCACAGCTGTAATAAACTTTCTTTAAGTCCTTAGCATATGCTGCTCCGGCCGGTATTTCTGCGTCCTGCGTTGTTTCCTGATCAACCTTATAGACGATAAAATGCGTTGGATCATGACTGATTATTTTTGTGCCAAAAGACACGCCATACTTATCTTTCATGTAATAACCGCGGCTTTTTTCTATATAACTGCAGTCACCGGCAAATTCAAAAGTTTGAGCGTCCACTCCTTTTAATTCTGTTAGCGTGAAACCGTCATCCAGATAAGCCATTTTGCCGACTACAAAATATTCGTTGCTTTTGTCAGAGACAAAACGAAAGGTGCTCGCATCACCTAATATCTGGAAAGAGCCGATCTGCTCATCAGTCCACAAGATTTTATCGCCGTACGAAAATAAAATCGAGATGTAATCTGATATTATTTTCAGTTCCTGGTAATTTGGCAGTTCCAGCAATTGAGGATTAAATTTTTTGTTATGAATAAAATATCCTCCGTCCTGAAAGGCCGTACCTTCCCCCGCGATATTGAATAACCATGGATTAGCAAAAAATGTATCGGAGTTATTTAGAGTTAACCTTTGATCCGGTCTCAAATAAAAAACCCCAATTTTGTCCGCAAAATAGCCGCCGCCTAAGTTTGCAGATTCAAGACCATTGATTGCTTCTTTCTCGTAGGATATTTCAATCGGTAAGCTGGCGGTTACACTTTGATCCGGACTCGCAACATTGATTTCGTATTTCCCGCCTGGTCCTATGTCCAGGGAGCGGATTTTATATTCGCCGGTGTTTTCTACTAATTGCGCAAATTTAGTTTTGCCTTGCTCCGGGTCGATACTGATAAATATTTTTTTGTCCGGGATATTTGTGCTCCAGCCAATCTGAATTTCAGCGTCCCTAGAGAAACTGGATAGGGCGGGAGTCAGAGATAGCTTGATATATGGCGCAATAGTTGATGGCTTATTGGTGTAAGCATAGATGCCGCCGCCAGCCGCCAGCAGGGCAATAATTGAGATAACTAGCTTGGTAAGATTTTTTTGTTGCATATTTTAGGATACAACTAAGTTAGCACAAAATAGTGTTCTTGGAAATTTTCACACCGATAACGATGCTCGTACCTTACTCCAGAATCGGGAGACGGCCAAAGTTTGATTATTTAAACACATAGCCCCCTGACAGCTACGCGCACGTCAGAGGGCTCCTTTTGCTTGTGGGTGGTTTGAGCACCCAGTTTCTATTTTGTCTTGGCTTGTTCTTGGAACGCCCGATAGACTTCTCGGACGATGTCCATCTGGCTAGCGGAGTAGACATAGTACAACTGACCCCTTCGCCTGCCCCTTCGTTCACCGAAGCTGACCAGCCCGCACTTCCTCAGGTACATCAACTGATTGTGGTTTAGGCCAGCTCGCTTACTCGCAGAAGATCTCCTCAACCACTCCTCATCCGTCGGAATCGTGTGGGTTCGCAACCGTTCCTGAACTTCTCTTCGCCAGCCGATGAAACGATCTTCCACGAGGCCTGACTTGAAAAGCACCTCGTGACGGCAGGCGTCAGAGCAGGTCTCGCGGTCTAGCTCTGACTCGAAGGACTCGCCGCAGTTGCGACAAGTGTAGCGCTTGAGGGGCATCCCGAGCTCCACAAGAGCTTCCACTGTGGACTCAGCGATGAGGATCTGCCTCATCTCACCGCGAATGTAGTGAGGAATCGAATCGGTCTCACACAGCCCCCGAATGAAGTCCTGTGTCATACCTGTCCGCCGCGCGACCTCCGCAATAGTTAAGAGCTGTTCCTCAAGCTCAAATACCTCCGGACCCAACACCTCCAACATCTTCTCGATGAACTCCTTGGTGGTATCGAAGCCCAAGCCGATGGTGGCACTGATTTGTCTGCGCGTCGCACCTTCGCGCTTCATCCTGACAACAGTTGCGATGCGCTCACGGTGCTTCTCCTGCCACAGGTTGGCGCAGTCTCTGCGCTTTTTGGGTGGCTGATTGGCGAGTCGCGGACGCCCTGCCTTGGCCGGACTGACAAGACCTCTCTCGGCCAAGTCACGCCAGAGCAGCTTCGTCTGCCGTGTCGTCAAACAAAGCGTGTGAGCGATCTGGGCGGTAGTACGACCCAGATTCACGAGCGCGATGAGTTGCTGCTCTCTTCCAGTCAGTGAAATCGTGGTCATACATACCCCCGAGAGAATATGAAAGAAATCCGCCATCACGCTGATGCGTTTTGAAGCGGATATATATTATATACTATTTCCTTAAAAATGCAACTTTATTAAAAATACTCGTTACAACTTAATTGACAGGCCTACTACGCAAACCAGCAAGTGCCGAATTCAATCCTGAGCGGAAGGGGTGAGATTCGAACTCACGGTGCCTTGCGGCACGCCGCATTTCAAGTGCGGTGCGTTAGACCACTCTGCCACCCTTCCGCTCAGGATTGAATTTTTAAATGACCAAATTTTTCATGCGATGGAAGGATGACCCGCCTTTGGCGGGCAAGTGCGGCGTTTTTATCCGCATCTGGCGGAAGACCACCTCGCCAAAGGCGAGCAACTCTGCCACCCTTCCAATAGAGATTACTTTAACTGAATTAGCAGATTTTTGCCACAGACCAAACTAAATTGAGCAGTATTTAAGCGTCCCTTGTTTTAATATATTTTTCCCAAAGTTTTTGAAAATCCGGGGAGGATTTTTTTAATTCTTCAAATGTCCCATTTGCAATTATTTTTCCACCTTCAAAAAAGTAGACAGTATCAAAGAGTGATAAAAGGTGCAGCCGGTGAACAGAAGCAATAATTGCCTGTTGCGGGAAAGATTCAAAAATATTCTTAAAGATTTGGAGCTCATTTTGAAAATCCACGCTGCTGGTCGGTTCGTCCAGAAGGATAATATCTTTATCCGTCGAAGCTAAAAGTCCTCTCGCCAAAGCCAGGCGTTGTTTTTCGCCACCACTAAGATTTACACCTTTTTCTACTATGGAGGATTCTAGTTTTTTGGGTAAACGGTCAACGACTTGCGTTAAGCGGGCCATATCAGTAAAGATTTTGAGATGTTCGTCGTCATATTCCACCCCAAGCGTAATATTCTCCCTTATTGTAGTTGCAAATATTTCGGGGTCTTGAGGAATAAGTGAAATTGAATCGCTGATTGAAGCAAAACCATTTGAAACCTGCTTTTCATTTACTGACAGCCCAAGTGTTTTGGGATGATAGAGGTCGCGTATAATTCTAAGGAAAGTGCTTTTGCCGCCACCGCTTTCGCCGATAAGTGCAATGCGCTCTGCTTTTTTGATATTCAGAGAAATATTGTCCAAATGAAGGTCTGCACCCTTTTCGGTATGATAAGAAAAAGACAATTCTTCTATCATAATCTGCGCCCAATTTTTGGGAAGTCGTTTTTCGTCCGACAAAGTAATTTCTCGGAAGTCTTTAGAAAGCTCCTCGGTATTACTAACCGATGCGCGGTAACGCACTATATCGTTGTACAAGTAGGCAAATTTAAAAAATGTATCACGGATCTGGTTTGCATATCCATACAAAATATAAATTGTTCCAACCAAAACAGCTCCCGTGGCACTATGCGACACGAGATAAATTCCAACTACTGTGATAACGGCAATGCGGCCGAAAATGGAAGCGGAAAACCACTTCCATTCGTTAATTTTATTGTTGATATGGAATCGTGCAAACGGTTTTTGGATAAACGCATCTATTGATTTTAAAACTAAGGATTCAACGCGCAAAATAATAACTGTTGTTACATTGCTTAAAGCGTCAAAAATTTTCGCAGAGATTGTATTTTCCATTTTATTGACGGACTTATAGCCCGGGATAAGTCTTCTATCAAACAAGGTGAGAACATAAAAAGTAAAGATACTAATGACTAAAGCGGCTCCAGCTGCGAGCGGGTCAAAGAAAAACATAACAACAAAAGCAGTAAGTAAGCTGATCATCCCTTGGATAACTTCAAAAGTTCGCTCCGAGAAATTGAATAAAGCCGTTGTTCCTTTTTCAATTTTGTCTATCGTATCGCCGGAGTGATGATCTGTATGCCACTCCATCGGTAGTGCCATAGTACCGCGCAAAAGATAATTCTTATAGTTTTTCCTTACAAAGAAGGCGTTTTTATTTTCAATAACTCGCGCTGGTCCGTGCATAGACCAAAAGCCAAGTTCAAGGAGTGGTAAAAGCATTAAAATAAAAAATAGGCGAGATAAAGTCTCTTGATGAACGCCTCCAATTTGGAGAGTGTTTAAAAAAAGCCCTATTATTAAAGGTTCAAGGGCTAAAAGTAAATTTGCTGAAATACACAGGAAAATATAAAACAACACATTCCGGCGGTTGCCTTTAGAGTAACCCCACATTTTTGAGAAAAGATACAGTAAAGGATTTTTCATGTAACTGTGTGCTCCATTCTTGAAATAGTCCGAACTTGGTTCGCGGCTTAGCCCGGAGCGGCGCAAGCGAAAGGCGCACCGGTCTTTAACAATTTCTTTCCCTTCGGGAGATCTGCCGAAGGTATGACAGGTTTTCTTTGACGGCAAACCAAAAAAATCACGATGCGAATATCTACTTCAGAAGCTCTTGGGCCACATCCATCGCTTTTTTCCAGTTTTCATCGATCCGGTCGCGGATCTGTTCTCCTCCTTTAACCGAGTCAGGGTCTTCGATACTTGAAATAAATTTTATATCACGAATTAACGACGCACCATACTTTTGATATAAATCATATTTTATTTTCTTGTCATCGATATTGGCGCCGTCTATAGAAACAAAAATATCCGGATCGTCCGGTCTTCCACCTTCAGGGTTTTTCAAATAAAATTCAACTTTGTGGCCCTTAATAGAGCCCTCGATGCACCCTTCGAGACCATTCCAAGTTATACGCTCTGTATCAATTGTAAATCCCAGATGTTCTCCTCTTGCCCGCAAAAAGTTGAGATAATTTTCTCTCATTTGTGTTCGTGCTCTGTCCTCTTCGGTCATTGAGCGTTCAGCGTTCTTCGCTTCACTTTCCGAAGGCTGATATTTCTCTATACCCATAAAATATTATTCAAAAAATTTATAATCAACTTTATGGTTAAAATTCTCTTTTTTTAGCCAATACTTTCAGTTTATAACGAAATGAATTTTTCGGCAATCAGCCGTTTGCGCGAGAGTGAGGGAAGATTTTTGTCATAGTAAAGCTTACTAAGGAGTTTGATGCTTTCTTTTTTGCCGAATTTGAGTATCCACATATTGGCGTGTACCTCACTACGAGCCTTTGCTTTATGCAGACTTCCAAAAATTTGAAGAGTCTCTTCTATTTTTTCTTTCATCCATCGCATATGTTTTTCACTCGCCGAAATGAAACGAGCGCAAAGGCGGATGTATACATATTCTGGTTTTATTGATGCGTTATAGTAGTCAGTACATGTAGTTATCCCGCCGTCACCGTCTAGGTGACCTCGGAGAAAATCTCTGAAAAACTCGTTGGGAATTTCCAGCGCACCGATCGTCCTACTTTTTCGCGGAGTCAATCCAATCCTCACCAACCAGCGATACAATTGTATATTCCCAAATTGTAAGACGAAGTATTTTTTCTCGTTAAGATAAGAGCCATTTCCTTTTTTACCGATTCGATTTTTTAGATTCAGGCAGGACTTGACGGAGAGAACTAGCTCTTCATCTTTCGAGGTAAAGTTGATATGTCTACCATCCGGAGAAAGATTGCCATCAGTTGTTAAGAGACCAACTGCATAAGCTAGATTAGGCGTCCATGGAAAATCTATATCAGGCAATTTTGGTTTGGCCATGTGTGCCCGGGGAGAGAGTTGAACTCTCAAGGCCTTTCGGCCAATGGGTCTTGAATCCATCGCGTCTGCCAGTTCCGCCACCCGGGCTTGGCTTTGAATATAACAGAATAATGTTGTAAAATAAAGAGGCGTGGACAGCTCCTTAGCTTATCAGCTAGTCAGCTTTTCCGGCGAGTCATTTTAAAGCTAAGAAGCTAAACAGCTGACCAGCTAAAAAGCTATGCAACAGCCCCAGATTCAAGAACATGTTTTTTTAATTGAGGTTAATAAAATTGAGCCAAACCCGTATCAGCCAAGGCGGGTTTTTAATGATGAGCAACTAGGCGAGCTGGCTAATTCAATTCGCGATTACGGTATTTTACAGCCGCTTGTCGTTACCAAGATTGAAGAGGTTACAGAAACCGGTACAATAGTTCGTTACCAGCTTGTTGCCGGTGAACGGCGTTTTCGAGCCGCGCAATTGGTTGGTCTGGAACGCGTACCGGCGGTCATTAAAAATGTCGGGCTGGATAAAGAGAAGCTGGAGCTGGCCATTGTTGAAAATGTGCAACGGGCAGACTTAAATCCAATCGAAGCGGCGCGCGCGTACGCCCGTCTTCAAGAAGAATTTCGGCTGACACAGCGGGAGATCGCGCAGCGCATTGGCAAGAGCCGTGAGGTTGTTGCAAATACAATGCGGCTCTTAAATTTGCCGACGGGAATTCAAGACGCGGTTTCGGCCGGAAAAATTAACGAAAGTCAGGCGCGTCTGATTTTATCGCTGGATGATGTGAAGCAACAGCAGCAACTTTTTGATGATATTATTTTGCGCGGACTTTCGGTGCGCGAGATTCGCAATAAGATTGCGTATATAAAGGCGCCACAGGCGCCAGTTACAAGTGGGCAAGTAGCACAAGTGGGCACGGTGGATGCGGAGGCGATGAGTATTAAAACGCAGCTTGAAGAGCATCTCGGCTCAACGGTCCAGGTTGAAAGAAATGGAGCGATCGGAAAAATTACAATTGCCTTTTCAACGCCGGAGGAGTTGTATGCGCTTTTGCAGAAGATGACGATGGGTCAGTCGTCGGTTAGTCAGACGACAGTTAGTCAGGAAGAAAATCAGATAGTGCAGGATGCGGCGAATGAAGAATTAAGAATTAAGAATGAAGAATTTAAAGCAATTCCGGATTCCTCCCCGCGTCATTCTGATCCTGTGGCCGTTGTAGGCGAGCCTGCCCCAGACGGCCTAGTTGCCAATGGCTCGGCAACGGAGACAGCTACGGAGGGCGAACAGGAATTTACTTTATAGTTTATTTTTGATTTACTAAGACTGCACGGAGTAGTCAGGGCCCAACTTAGGAGGGGGACTATGCTTCACCCGGCGAGTTTGAAATGTCAGGTTGGACACGATGTTCACCTGACTCCGGAGCAGCAAGCGGACGCGAGACTTCCGCTCACGCCGGACGGCAAGGTGCCGTGCTGGCTCTGTACGCTCTGTACGGACGACAGCGGGGAATCCACCTTCGTCGATTCGGGCGAAGAAGCCGGCGTCTGCGCTAGCGCGAGCGGGGAACCTTTGGTTCCCCGCGACGCATTTTTAAATAGGCACATGGCTGTTTAAGCCCATAAAATCAAGGTTTTTAGTGATATTGACAAAATACTCAAAAGGGTGTACTCTATATGGAGTACTTTGTTAATTTTCGTAGCCGCGTAGCTTGGTCGTTTCCAACCCGGAAATGCCTAAACTCCGCGGCTATGTAATGCCGCAGACACGGAGGCGGGCATGACGCTGATCGACGCAGTAGGACCCAACATTTTCAAGAAGTTGGGTAGGAAGCCAACGGTCTGGGAAAAGAACCTAGACCGGGTTCTGGAGCCCTTGAAAAATGACGAGCGGTTGTTAATTCCAACCGGCTTGTGCGGCGATTCATTCGATGTGGCCGTCTTTGAGCCGCGAGATCGCGGCAGCGCGCAGGCGCAGCGCCTGTTTCGGAGGTGGTATTATCCGACCCCGATGCTTGGGGCTGAGCCGTTAGTCCTTTCGGAGATCGACCTCCCGAAAATTGATATCTTTCAGAACGGAGGTCAGTACTGATTTAGCTCCATTGAAGTAGCTTCGTGACTGTTTTCTCGTGTCGTTCGTAGAACTTGTTGTCCGTTTCTTTTTGCAGTTTTGTGAGTCTGTCTTATGTCGGTGGTCATTACCACCAGCAGCCGTTCACTCTCGAAAGAGAGAAAACCCTCAGATAACCTCTGGGGGATTTTTCATTTTAGGGATTCTGGATTGCCACGGAGTAC
This sequence comes from Candidatus Harrisonbacteria bacterium, assembly GCA_023255625.1. Lineage (GTDB taxonomy): Bacteria > Patescibacteriota > Minisyncoccia > UBA6257 > 1-14-0-10-44-23 > JAHFLF01. The sequence goes on along the minus strand of JAHFLF010000003.1, from coordinate 61,770 downwards.
CTCGCAATGACATACTATGGAGTTTCCTTTTTCTGGCGGCCGCGGCGGCCAAACTTTTTTGGCTCTTTGAAAATTTCTAAGGCGCGGTCAAGATTAATAGTATAGACATCGTCTCCATCAGCCGGTTTCAGCGAACGAAAATCTTTTTGATGAACAATATACGGACCGAACATGCCGATATTGGCGGAGATTATTTCCTTTGTGTCCGGATGCGCGCCAAGCTGGCGCGGCAGGGAAAGATATTTCAGGGCCTCTTCAAGCGTGACGGTTGCCGGGTCTTTTTCTTTTGGTACTGATGATCGGCGCGGTTTTTTGTTCTTATTATTTTTTTTGTCGTCTTTAATACCTAATTGAACATACGGTCCATATTGGCCGGTCATGATAAACACCGGCAAGCCGCTCACTGGATCAGTGCCGATTGCCGCTGCTTCTTTAATTTCGCTGCCGTCAATGTTCCGCATACCTTTGCATTCCGGAAATGTCTCGCAGCTCAAAAACTTACCGCCGCGGCCTAGCTTAATAATCATCGCGGCACCGCATTTTGGGCACTTGAGTTTTGGATCGGCATCGCCAAGCGTGGTCAACTTTGCGGTTTTTTCTTTTGACTTTACATCTTTTGAAAACGGCCCGTAAAAGTCCTTGAGAGTCGGCAAATATTTTCGCTTACCGGTGGCGATATCATCCAGCTCGTCCTCCATCTCGGCCGTAAAGGTATCGCTGATATAGTTTTCAAAATTTTGCTCCAAAAATGTGGAGACCACATCGCCGGTGTCTGTCGGCTTCAGCGTCCGTCCATCTTTATCAACGTAGCCGCGCTCAATAATCGTGTTGATAATTGAGGCATAGGTTGACGGGCGACCGATGCCGCGCTTTTCCAGTTCTTTAATGAGCCCTGCCTCTGAATATCGGTTTGGCGGCTGGGTCTGCTTTTCTTCCGGCGTGATTTTTATGAGCGAGAGCGGATCGTGCGCGGCAACTTTTGGCACTGACTTGTCCTCGCCCTTGGCCTCCGGATCGGCGGCCAGCCAGCCGGCGCTTATGACGCGTGAGCCGTTCACCACAAAGTCGGGAATTGTTTTCGTTTGAATATTAGAAATAACCCGCGTGCGCATCATAACTGCGTCCTGCATCTGCGAAGAGACTGTCCGCTGCCAGATCAGCCGATAAAGTTCATGCTGGTCATCGCTTAGCCCAGCGGTTTCTTTTTCAAAATGCGATGGACGGATGGCCTCGTGGGCCTCCTGCGCATTTTTTGAGGTGGTTTTGTAAACGCGCGGTTGGTGCGCCGCCGCGCCAAATTTTTTAACAACCGCCGACTTTATCTGCTCCAGCGCAACAGCAGAGATGTTCACGCTGTCGGTGCGCATATAAGTTATGTGCCCATGCTCATAGAGCTTTTGCGCCGCCATCATCGTTCTTTTTGGTGAAAAACCAAGTCGGTTAGAGGCGACCTGCTGGAGCGTGCTGGTTGTAAACGGCGGAAGAGGAGAGCGATTCACCTGCGTTTCTGTAACCGAGACAACCGCCCACTTTCCATTTTTGGCGGCGGTGCAAATCAGCTCGGCCTCGGCTGCAGTTGCCGGTTCTTTTTCGCAGACAGCGGTAAAGGTGTCTTCTTGCGATTCTGTCCCGCTATGCGGGATCTTGCGAAGCAAGACAGAAATAGAGAAGAAGGTGTCTGGTTTGAAAGCGCGGATTTCGCGTTCGCGTTCCATGAGAATTCGCAGCGCCGGGGACTGGACGCGGCCAGCCGAAAGTCCGTAACGAACTTTTTTCCAAATCAGTCCGGAGAGGTCATAGCCGACTAAGCGGTCTAAAACCCGCCGCGCCTCCTGCGCTTCTTTAAGTTGCATGTCAATTTTGCGCGGATGCATAAGTGCCTCCAGCACCGCCTCTTTGGTGATTTCATGAAAAACAACGCGGTCTGGGTTTTTTAATCCTACGGCCTGCGCGATGTGCCAGGCGATGGCCTCGCCCTCTCGATCCGGGTCGGTTGCTAAAATAGTCTCGTCGGCTTTGTGCGCCAGAGATTTGATTTCTGCTATCACTTTCTCTTTGCCGGCGCTCACTTCATAGTGCGGCACAAACCCAGCGGCGATATCAATCGCTTTTTTATTTGACTTCGGCAGATCTCGCACATGGCCGACCGAAGCGACGACGGTGTAGCCGCTGCCGATATATTTGCCGATTGTTTTCGCTTTGGTGGGGGATTCGACGATGAGGAGTTTCATGGGTGTAAAATTTCTAATTTTTAATTATCAATTTTCAAACAATATTTTAATTTTGAAATTTATAAATTGGAAATTGTTTAGGAATTAGAAATTGAAAAATAGAAATTTGCATTCATATATAATATCGGCCGCCTTCTTCTTTGACGATGCTCATAATAGTTAGCATAGCCAGCGATTCGCTAATTTGTTGTCCGGAGATTTTTAGCGCATCGGACAAGGCGTCAGTATGCACGGGCTCGCCGAGCTCTGTCAAATATGCCATGATTTTTTGCTGCGGATCATCAAGAAAAGGAAAGCGCATAGTTGCTTTTTCCGGCTGCTCATCAAGACCCAGCGTTTGGAGTACATCGCTAATGCCGGTAACGAGTTGTGCACCTTGCTTGAGTAGCTCATTTGAACCCTCATAATTTGGGTTATTTATTCCGCCGGGCACAACCAGGACATCCCGATTTTGTTCAATTGCAAAACGGGCGGTTGAGAGCGTGCCGGAGCGCTTAGGCGCCTCAATAATCAGAGCGGCTTGTGATAGACCGCTGACAATTCGGTTTCTTTCCAGGAAAAGTCGCGGTACAGATTCGGTGCCGATTGGATATTCAGAGATAATCGCGCCGCCTTTTTGCAAAATTTGTTCTCCCAGCCGGCTATTAGTTTGCGGCGTGATCCGATCTAATCCGGAGGCAAGGACGGCCACGGTGATGCCGCCGCCGGCAATTGCACCATGTTGGCTGGCCGCGTCAACCCCCAGAGCCAGCCCGCTAATAATTATGACACCGCGTCTGGCTAGATCGCCGGCCAGCTGTTCGGCAAATCGGAGGCCAACCGGCGTTGCTTTACGCGTACCGACCATCGCCAAGGCCGGAGTCCACTTTTTTGGCAACTGGCCACGAACATACAGCGCGAATGGCGGCCAGGAAATTTCTAAAAGTTGTGCCGGAAAAATTTTGTCTTCGCGCAGAATACACTGGATGCCAAATTTTTCAAGTTCCGCAAATGCTTCTTCCGGATCCGGCGTCTCTCGATCGCGAGTGGCAGCGTACGCTTTTCCCCAGCTGGAAAATCGCTGCCGCAATTTTTTAAGAGCTCCGTAATTCGCACGATAGCGGAGAGCGAGCGCATTGTAGAAGGAATGTTCAGAGATCGCAGCCATATCTTATTATGATATACTATAATTATTCCCGATTATTTTTTTAGCGTATTCATGATGATTAGCGTGTTTGGAATACTATACGATGACTTTAACTAATTTTTACAGACGCTTATTGGTGCAAGTGGTAATCGCAGTCGCTACGATAGTTGTTTTGGCGGCCGCAGTTGTTATTCTGAATATTCATACTACCAAACAAGCGGCGGATATTCGAGCTCAAAAGAACGAGATTGCTCTGCGTAACCGGATGGTTGAGCTTTTGGCCGGCGGCAACAGCGACTTGAAGCGGGCAGAGCCACTGCTTACCTGGCTTGAAACGGTGCTTCCGGGAGAAAATGATTTATTAAGTTTTCGACGCAAGATGAATAATGTTTACCCGAAAGAGTTTGGCGTTACGGCCGGATTTGAATATGGAGAACAGAAGAAGGCGACAGGGCAAAGTCCCGGCAGCATTCATTTTGACTTAAGCACTAGCGGCACATATGACGCTCTGGTTGGATTCATCAAATTTTTGGAGGCACATCCGTACTTTATTCATTTTGACAACATTACAGTTAATTATCAGCTGGAAGACAAGTATAATTTAACAACAAACGGGTTGATTTATACTAAATAAATGAGAATTAAAAATGCTGGCAATCATCGGCGGGAGGTTATTTATATGGTGGCGGCTAGTTTGCTGGCTCTCGGTTTGATTACTTACTTTATTTATCTGGTGAGTGCTATAACGCAAAAAGCCGATGCTGTTTTTGGCGAGGAACAGTTAGATGCTGATAAAAATCAGGCCTTTAACTTTGCGAAATATGATGAAATTGTCAAGCGTCTTTACCCGGGCAGCACGACTCTTTTAAGCGCATATTCAATCCCCGGGCCAAGTGTTGCAACGACAACCGTGGCGACTACAACGAATGGCTCAACAACGACCTTGGCGACATCAACAATCCCGTCGGCTAAGCCGACCACAACTAGGCCGTAACCTTCATTGACTAACCAGCCGTATTCAGGTAAAAATAATAGCTAAGTTAATGCTTGCCCTGCGAAGCTTTAACGAAGAAGGGCGCGTGTAGCTTCCTCCTACGCTCGTGAGTACTCGAGCTTCGGAAGGACGAGAGATACAGATATACCATCTCTTGCCCTTGCGAAGCTTAGTTACCAAGCTAAGCGAAGAAGGGCGCGTGTAGCTTCCTCCTACGCTCGTGAGTACTCGAGCTTCGGAAGGACGAGAGATACAGATATACCATCTCTTGCCCTTGCGAAGCTTAGTTACCAAGCTAAGCGAAGAAGGGCGCGTGTAGCTCAGTGGTAGAGCATTTCACTGATAATGAAAAGGCCGGAGGTTCGATCCCTCCCACGCGCACAAAGACAAACTTATGCTATACTAATCCTATGCTTCACAACGCTCACATCACAACCTGGTCTTCATTTACCTCGCGAGTCGCCTCATAGTTTTTGGCGGCTTCTTATGTTATTGTTTAGAAACCGCCACTGTTAGGCGGTTTTGTTTTACCATTAAATTATTTCTCGCATGGATCTTACTATCTTTACCTCGCGGCGGCTGCTCGTCGCGCTGACTCTGTACCTGACCTCTCTGTTTGCGGCCAATACGCTTGGACTTAAATTAATGCCATTTCTTTTCGGCACGCATCTGTCGGTGGCAGTATTTTCGTTTCCGATTGTCTTTATCATGACCGATGTTGTCGGCGAGGTGTTTGGCAAGGAGACGGCCAAGTCATTTGTGATTGCCGGATTCTTGAGCAATCTGGTCTTTCTTATCTACGCGATGATTTCGCTGGCCATGCCCTGGTCGCATGACGCTAGCTGGGTACAGGGTGCGTACGGGACGGTGTTTGGTATTACGGCGCGGATTACGATTGCCTCGCTGGTTGCCTATATTGTTGCCGAGTATCAGGATGTGCTTTCGTTTTTCTTTTTCAAGGCACGGTTTGGTTCGCGGCACTTTTGGCTCCGGTCGCTTATGTCTAACATCTGGTCGCAGTTTCTTGACAGCGTCTTGTTCATGAGCATTGCATTTATCGGCGTGTATTCCTGGCCAGTGCTCATTACGACTACTCTTTCCTGGTGGGTCTACAAGGTTGCGATGGGTTTTGCCTTTACGCCACTTTCGTATCTTGGAATTCGCTGGCTGCGCGGTGAAAAAAAGCAAATTCAGAAAGCATAGAATATGCGAGTCGTGCTCATGATGGTTTCTACAATCAACGGACGGATTACGAAGGGCACGACGAGTGTTGATATCCAAGAGTGGGCATCTGGAGAAGACCAAGAGTTGTTTTACGGAACACTCAAAAAGCAGAAGCTGGTCGTGATGGGCAGTAAAACCTATGATGCTGCGCGTGACTTTATGGAGTTTCGTCCGGGGCAGCTTCGTGTGGTGATGACGCGCACGCCGAAGCGGTATGGCAAACATGTACGGCCAGGCCAACTAGAGTTTACGAGCGCGACTGCGCAGAAGTTGGTTGAAGAGTATGCAAAGAAGGGGTATACGCAATTGTTTTTGGTTGGCGGCGGTGAAATCAACGCTTTGTTTTTCAAAGCAAAGCTGATTGACGAAATACTACTGACGATTGAGCCGTTCATCTTTGGTAACGGAAAGTCGCTCATTGCCGAAGGGTCGTTTGAGGAAAAATTTAAGCTTGCGAGTGTTAAGAAATTAAATAAACGGGGGACATTACTACTGAAATATGTTCGTTAAACCAATTAAAACTCGGGTTCTACAGCCACCGCAGGATGACCTGCTGGCAGTTTTGCGCAGGTCAATTAGGCATGTGCCGGAAAATTCAGTTTTGGTGGTTACTTCAAAAGCGGTGAGCATTTGGGAGGGGCGGTGTGTGTTACAAAAGGGGAATACAAAAGATGCGCTCATGCGTCTTGAAGCAGATTATTATTTTCCAAAAACGGAAACCCGATTTGGCGATTACCAGGCAACGGTCAAGCACAGCGCATTCATTTCTTCTGCGGGGATTGATATGAGTAATAGTGCGAAGTATTTTACTCTTCTGCCGATCAGCCCGAATGAATCGGCGAAAAAGATTTGGCAGTGGCTGCGCAAAGAGTATGGCGTAAAGCGCGTTGGTGTATTAATTACTGATTCGCATCTGTTGCCTTTTCGCCGCGGCACGGTTGGCATCTCAATCGGCTCGTATGGTTTTGTGCCACTGACTGATTATCGCGGTACGCCCGATTTATTTGGCGAGCCGCTCAAGGTAACATTGCGCAATATCGCTGATGGATTTGCAGCCGCTGCTGTTGTTGTGATGGGAGAGGGGAATGAGTCTACGCCGGCGGCGCTTATTACCGACATTCCGTTTGTGCAGTTTACGGATAAGCCATACAAGCCCAAAAATAAAAATGATGGTCTGCTTGTGCGCCCGCAGGATGATGTATTTTACCCGCTGCTTAAAAAAGCGAAGTGGAAGAAAGGAAAAGGTGGAATCAGATTGGAGTAAATGGTAAAGTAAATCTTACAGAGTCGTTACCCGCGCCGTTGGCGGGGTGAAGATTTTGTAAATAAATCGAGTACAATTTATACAAAATCATCATGTATACAAAACTGTGGAAGTTAATAAATGCCGAAACTAAGCGCCAGCAGGAGACGATTGGGCTGATTCCGTCAGAAAATATTGCTGATCCGGAAATTCTAAAAGTGCTCGGCACGCCGCTCGTCAATAAATATTCTGAAGGGTATCCGCGCCGGCGTTACTATCCGGGCAATGAGTTCTGCGATGAGATTGAGTTGCTCGCGCAAACCGAGGGATTTAAAGCATTCGGTATAAATGGCAAACCCTCAACCGAACTGCCAATGAAATCGGACGAGGTAAATCCGGCGGATAAAGATACTTGGTTTTTGAATGTGCAGGCGGCTTCTGGTTCTGCGGCAAACATGGCAATTTATTTCGCGCTCATGAAACCGGGCGACACTGTGCTTGGTATGTCGCTTGCACACGGCGGACACTTGACTCATGGATTTAAGTTGAATTTTTCAGGCATCTTTTACAAATCGGTGCAGTACGGCTTAGATGAGAAGACCGGTCTGCTTGATTATGCACAGATTGAAAAACTGGCGATGGAGCACAAGCCGAAAGTTATTTATTCTGGTGCGACGGCCTATTCACGGCTGATTGATTTTAAACGCATCGGCGAGATTGCTAAAAAAGTTGGCGCGTATCATGTTGCCGATATCAGCCATATTGCCGGCTTAGTTGCGACGGGGCAGCATCCAAGTCCGTTTCCGCACACTGACGCAGTCATGGCGACGACGCACAAGACGATGCGGGGCCCTCGCGGTGCCGTTATCTTTGCGAAGGGGCAGCAGCTGGGTATGGCCATCAATAAGGCCATTATCCCGGGGATTCAAGGCGGCCCACACAATAACCAGACGGCGGCGATTGCCCTTATGTTCAAGCTAATGCAGGATCCGAAGTTTAAGAGGTACGGGGTACAGATTGTAAAAAATGCGAAGGTGCTTGCGCAGGAGCTTGCGAAGTACGGATTTACCATTTACTCCGGCGGCACAGAAAACCACTTGCTGCTCATTGACCTAAAAAATAAAAATGTGACTGGTTCCGAGGGTGAGCAATTACTTGAAAAAGCAGGCATTATTGCTAACCGTAATTCGGTGCCCGGCGACGACAAGCCGTTCCGACCAACCGGTATTCGCATGGGCACGCCGCTTGTTACTAGTCGCGGCATGAAAGAAAAAGAAATGAAAATTATTGCCGGCTGGATTCATCGGCTGATTGACCAGAAAGAATCACCAGCAAAAATCCGAAAAGAGGTCGTAGCGCTCTGCAAAAATTTCCCTCTCCCATATTAGTGAAGGATCTACTATAGACTCATTCGGCCGAATAAGGGCATGGTATACTTTAATAAGATAGTAAAAGATTATGAAAGAAGTTGAGAAAAAATTAAAAGCAGTTGCTAATTTGCGCCGCTTACAAATATTAAAGTATCTCAAGCAAGAACGAGAGGCGACGGTGCAGGATATTGCCGGCGAGATACATTTATCATTTAAGGCAACCTCGCGCCACTTGCGAACACTTTTCTTGGCCGATTTATTAGAAAAAGAGCAGCGGAGCATTTATGTATATTATCGACTTGCGAAAGAAATGCCGAGCGCCTTTAAGCAGATTCTTACTATGGTCTAATTCGCCCGAATAAGGGTATAGTTAATTTTATGATTATTGACGGGAACAATATAGCTGGAAAAATATTGAAGGAATTACGCAAACAACTCGTGCCAGAGAAGGAGTTTGCGGCAATTTTGGTTGGTGATGATTCGGCATCATTAAGTTTTCTAAAGCAAAAAGAAATGGCGGCGCGGTCGCTTGGTGTGAAATTTCATCTGTATCGTTTTGCGGATTCGCTTGCGCAGGTTGAATTGCAGAAAAAGGTGCGAGCGATTTATGAAAATCCTGATGTAGGCGCGGTGATTATTCAGCTACCGCTGCCGCAAAAATATGATCGCGTTGCCGTTCTGAACGAAATAGGCATCGATAAAGATGTTGATGTTTTAAACGGCGAGACCAGCAAGATTTTGGCGCCGGCGGCTGGCGCCCTGCAGCGGATTTTGCAAGAGATCAATTTTAATGTAGTCGAAAAAGATGTTGTAATCGTTGGCTCGGGTTTGCTTATCGGACGGCCGATTGCTGATTGGCTGATGGGTAAAGCAAGAAAACTTACGATTATGAATAAAGGAGGATATGAATCTTCTGTTGTTCGCAATGCCGACTTAGTGGTCAGCGGGACAGGCGTGCCGCGCCTCATCAAGGGGGACGATATAAAAAACGGTGCCGTGATTATTGACTACGGCTACGGTCGCGACGAAAGCGACACACTTTCCGGTGACGTTGATTTTAAATCTGTCTCCCGTGTTGCCGGATTCGTGACGCCAACTCCGGGCGGTACAGGGCCGATTGTCGTTGCAATGCTTTTTAGTAATTTTTATAAGCTAGCGAATTAAATTTAGTTAGAAAATATGAATTTTGCACAAGATGAGCACATAAGATTTAGTGCTCCCTTTGTGCAAAATTCATATTTTCTAACTAAGATAATCAGGAGGTTTTTGCAAAATTGCTCTATTTTGGTGTAGGGTACAGTCAGGGAACAAAGCAGGCATGGTGTCTGCGTGATTTCCCAGGAAGGAAGGAAAGCTATGACAACCGATGCGGGCGATCCGCACGAGACATATGTCAACCCGCTCACAACTAGGTACGCCAGCCGTGTGATGCTCGAGCTGTTCGGCGACAACCGGAAGTTCCGCACTTGGCGGCGGCTGTGGCTCGCCCTTGCGCGGGCCGAGCAGGAGCTCGGACTCGCCATTACGGACGAGCAGATCGTCGAGCTGGAGTCGCACCTCGACGACATCGACTACGACGCCGCGGATCGCCGCGAACGCGAGGTGCGCCACGATGTGATGGCGCATGTACACGCGTACGGTCTCCAGTGTCCGAAGGCAGCCGCGATCATCCATCTGGGCGCCACGAGTGCCTATGTGGTCGACAACACTGACTTGATCATCCTGCGCGAGGCGCTCGAGACGATCAAGCTGCGGCTCGTCGCAGTCATCGTGGCGCTTCTGGATCTCGCCGAAGCGCACATCTCGACGCCGTGTCTGTCGTACACGCACTTCCAGCCGGCACAGCCGACGACCTTCGGTCGGCGGGTCTGCCTCTGGATCCAGGATCTTCTCCTGGATCTCGAAGACTGCGAATGGAGGCGTCGGAATCTCCGGTTCCTCGGATGCAAGGGGGCCACCGGCACCCAGGCATCGTTCCTGACTCTGTTCGGCGGCGACCACGCCAAGGTGCGCGAGCTCGACCGGCGTGTCGCGGCGTCAATGGGGTTTGACCGGACTTTCTCGGTTACGGGGCAGACCCCGCCGCGCAAGGTCGACGCACAGGCGATGCAGTTGCTCTCGGGTGTGGGCCAGTCCGTCCACAAGTTCGCGAACGACATCCGGCTGCTCATGGGGCTCGGGCATGTCGACGAACCCGTCACTGCGGGGCAGATCGGCTCCTCGGCGATGGCGTACAAGCGCAACCCGATGCGCTCCGAGCGGATGACCTCGCTGGCTCGTGTCGCAATGGCCCTTGCGAGCGTTGCGGAACAGACGGCGGCGGAGCAGTGGTTCGAGCGGACGCTCGATGACAGCGCGGGCAAGCGAATCGCACTGCCAGAGGCGTTCCTCGCGATCGACGCGGCATTGCTGCTGCAGGCGAATGTCGCGAAGGGGCTCGTCGTCTACCCGGCGGCGCTACTGCGCGACCTCCGGCGCGAGCTGCCGGCGATGGCCACCGAGGAGATCCTCATGCTCGCCGTGAAGAGCGGTGGCGATCGGCAGCAATTGCACGAGCTAATTCGCGGCCACTCTCGGGAGGCGATGCAGCGCGTGCGGGCAGAGGGGGTTGACAGCGACCTTCTTGACCGGATCGAGACGGATCCGGACTTCGCATCAGTTCGCGATGACTTGGGCTTCATGCTCGACCCGGCTCGTTTCCTGGGCCGGTCGAAAGAGCAGGTTCGTGAATTCCTAGATGGTGAGGTGGCCGAGGCGCTGGTGCGCAGCGGGCACAGTGTTCAGACAAGTGACGAAGCAGGTGCAGATGTTCGAGTCTGACTCCGGCTTCGTCGCTCCGAGTGTGTAGCTCGGAGTAAGAAGCAATCGTTCGGGTCGGAGCGCGCGCAAGCGTGCTCCGACCCGACAGAATCTTTATTTATGCATTTGCCCAAACGGGCATTTTTTGTTGATAACTTTCGGACTACTGATGGTATAATGTATACATGCGTGGTATTAAATTTGTTAAAGAAAGAGAAGAAGCGATTCGTTTGCGAATAAAAGGGCTTTCTATCGGACGGATCGCTAAGCACTTAGGAATCAATCAGTCCACGGTATCTCCTTGGCTTAAGGATGTTGAGTTAAGTAGGAAACAAAAAGATAAGTTAAAAAGAGATTGGCGGGAGGGGCTGATTAAAGCGCGTTTCAAGGCAGTTGAATGGCATAATGCCCAGAAGGCTGGTAGGCTTGCTGAGGCGAGAAAGCAATCAGATGCAGTTTTAGAAAATTTAGATTTGGATAATCCAGACATTCTTGATTTGGCATTAGCATTTTTGTATTTCGGCGAGGGCTTTAAGAGTAACGATGAAACAGGAATTGGCAATTCTGACCCCTTAATTCTCAAAACTTTCTTATATATTCTTAGAAAAAATTATAAAATTGATACTCAGAAAATCAGATGTGAATTGTATCTCAGAGCAGACCAAGATGGCGACGCAATGAAACGACATTGGTCAAAAGAGCTGGATATTCCGGTTGAAAATTTTAAACAAGTGAATTTTGACAAACGAACCATTGGATCAAAGACATACCCCGCCTACCATGGCGTTTGCTCTCTAAGATGTGCTAATGTTGCAATTCAGCGTAAATTGATTAATATTAGTAGAGATTTTTGCGAGAGGCTTTTATTGCGCGTGTAGCTCACTTGGTTAGAGCGCGTCGTTGACATCGACGAGGTACCCTGTTCGAATCAGGGCACGCGCACATGAAGCAACTTTTTGAATTGGCGCAGATCACGACAAGCGATGGCCTCACTCATGAGGGCCTTTTTGCTGTTCCAAAGCGTAATGCGAACATTGGCATTGTCTGGGTTCACGGATTGACAAGTGCCTTTTCGCACAATGCCGGACTTATGCAGACGCTCGCGCAAACAGCAACTGATGCAGGTTATGCATACGCAGTTTTTAACAATCGTGGGCACGATATGGTTGATAGCGAAAAAAGAAAAGATGGTACAAGATATTTTATCGGAGGTGGGTTTGAGAAATTCACCGATTGCGTTAAAGATATTGATGCGACCATCCGTTTCATGCGTTCTCGTGGCTGCAAAAAAGTGATTCTCATCGGTCACAGTACCGGTGCAAACAAAATTTCATATTATTTATCTAGGAAGCCCAGCGCTATGGTCTGTGGGGCGGTTTTTGCGGCAGGATTAACTGATGTGCGTCCGCTCGATAAAAAAATGCGTAAGTTGTTGGCTGAAGCGACTAAAGTTGCAGAACACAACCCATCGGAGATTTTGTCATATAAGAAATTTGACGTTTTTATGAATGCGCAGAGATATGTAAGTTTATTTACTCCTGGCGGAGTTGAGGACACCTTCCCATATCACGGCTATGGTGGAAAGTGGAATATTTTAAGCAGGATCAATGTACCGGTTTGCGTCATTATTGGAGATAAAGATGAGCATCTATCGTTGCCGGTGCACAAGTATTTTACTGAGATCGTCGGTCATCTTTTTAGTTCGCCCGTTGTTGATGCGATGGAGATTAAGGACGCCAGTCATAGTTTCAAAGGTAAAGAAAAAGAGTTCGCAAAAAAGATCACTAATTGGATTAAACAAATTTAGAATCATTGCTTATACCAATATTCTGCAGAATTAGAGAATAATGAATATGAAAATTCCAGTTTTATACGAAGACAAAGATGTGTTGGTCATTAATAAACCAGCCGGGCTTTTGGTGCACGGGATTTTTAATAAAACGGGTCAGTTACACAACGAGCCGACGCTCGTTGACTGGCTCGCGGAGAAATATCCAGAGACAAAAGAGGTGGGCGACAAGTCCGAGGAGGGGCTTATCAAACAGCAGCGCGGGGGAATTGTGCACCGGCTAGACCGTGAGACGAGTGGCGCAATGGTTATCGCTCGCAATCAAAAAGCATTTGAATATTTGAAAAAACTTTTCCAAGGCCGGGCGGTTAAAAAAACATATCTCGCCCTTGTGTGGGGGAGGATTCACGAAAAGAGCGGCGTGATTGATAAGCCCATCAGTATCAAAGATGGAACTGTGAGGCGGACTGTGTTTAAGGGCAAAATGCCGCGTGAGGCCGTAACGGAATATGCAACACTTGCTCATTACATGCGTGGCAAAGATGAGTTTACACTTTTGCGCGTGATGCCAAAGACCGGCAGGACGCACCAGATTCGCGTACACTTGAGTTCAATCGGTCACGAGGTTTATGGCGATAAGCTGTACGGCAAGCACAAGGATATTTTTGAGCTTGGGCGGCAATTTTTACATGCGCAACATTTGGAGTTTAAAACTCCAGGCGGCAAGAAAATAAGTATCGACGCATCATTGCCATCCGAATTGCAATCTTTGCTGGATTTGCTAGGGTAGTATGGACGCAGCCGGAGTGTCCGGCTGTGATGGGAGGTGTCTCATGTTCGACTATATTGTCGCGGTCATCTCTGCGTTGTGGCTCATCTGCGGCGCCCTCGGAGTCGTTGCGATGTTTCGCATCGGCGGCCTGTCAACGGCCAGTGCTCGATGGACTTGGATTGAGTGGTTGTGGATGCCGCCGAATCTGGCAGTGTGGTCGATTGGGGCGGTCATCGGCGGCCTGGGACAGGCGCTGTTTCTCCTGTGGCTCGTTGACTACTCAAGTCGGCACCACACGCGCAGCTAGGAGGTTCCCATGGACTGGCTCGAGATTTATGCAGTGGTGTGCATCGCCCTATCTTTCCTGCTTTGCTGGCGTGAAAGGCGTCGGCAGATTGAGAATGATCGGGAATACGCTGCGCACCCGAGCTCACGCGGGATGCTCATCTTCAGCGTGATCGTCCTGGCAGTGGTGCTAATGGTCGCGATTCCGATTCTGCCCGGCGTCGCGCTCATCTGCTTGGCAGTCAAGATCTGCCGGGGGAGGAAAAGCGACGGTGACAAGGATTTCGATTCAGCCATGAACAGATGGAGGAGGTGCTGAAATCTGTTCATGAACATTCCCCCTATATCCAGCTTGCTGGTGCGGGGGTTTTCTTTTTTATCGAATTGGAATAAGCGTTTGACGGATATGGACGCGGCCGGGGGGATCGGCGGATTCGTATTTTAGGTTGGCGCTGCCAGTTTCCTGCCACTTATATCCCGGCGGCGCAGTTATGCTGAATGAAAAAGAAGTATTCGCCCCGGATTGTTTCTCAAAAATGAATTCATAATTTTTTACGGCCGCGCTAAATTTTTTCGGATTACGATAGCTCATCTTAAAAGTTGAGGTTGCTCCGGCACGCGTAGTGATCCAGCCGGCAAAGACAGTTTTGCCAAAAGCAATAAAGCGATCCAGCTGTTCATCTTCAAAAAAACGGTGTGAGCTTTCGATTTCGACGACGGTCGGTTCAGTATGATAGCTGCTATAATCTCGAGTAATCGGATCCGGCCACGGGCGCGTGCCGGTCGCATTATATATCCGGGAGCCGAGCGGCAGATAAATTTGCGTATAGGTTTTGTTTGGTGCGGTGTACCACCAGTCGGTTTCGTTTTGTCCGGAGTGTTTGCGGGTGATTTTTAGGTTGCTGACCAATGTGCCGCTGGCCGAGAAAAAACTTTCCAGTGCAATATCTTGCTGGGTGAAGTAGTCGCTCTTGCCGCCGGCCATATTTGCGGTTGCGACGCCAAGGTAATCGATGATGCTCGATGTGCTGGCTTTTGACAGCGGCAATAATTCTCCGGCGACATTGCGCTCTTTGAATTGTGCTTCGAGCACCGGATCGTCAAGATAAAGCTGAATGTCGCGGCGTGAAAGGTGATAATTAACGCTCTCCAGGAGTTTTTGATTTTGTTCAGGGGTTCGTGTTTTGAGCCGTTCCAGCAAAATTGGCGCAAGTGCCTGAAGTATTTTTTTCGGTTGATTAATTTTTTTATTGTAGCCCTGCTCAACCTCTCGCTGCAGCTCGCGCATAAAAGTTTCCGGCGTTATCGTCAGCTTGTATTCAGGGAGTTCAATCGGCCCGACTAGGCCGATAATGCTGGCCAGAACTTTTGTATTGACCGACATCGCGCCGTCGAAATGGATATTGTGTTCGGTATACATTTTCGATTGATTGATAAAACTTAATACCTGCTTCGCTGATGCCGGAAAATCAAAAAACCAATTTGCGTCGCGGATTTCCCAATCCTTAGTCAGCCGTTGCAGCGGTCTGGGCGGGGTCATTTGGATATCTAGTTGGCCGTCCGGGTCATAAATATCGCGCACATCAATGCCAGCTACGGCGCCATGCGCGATTGTAATGTCGGCGTAGCTGCCTAAAAAACCACCGGCCGGTCGCAGCTCACTTTCATTTTGAAACATGACCAGCGCATGCCTGGGAGTTACCGGGTTTAAAAATTCGCGTAACGAAGAAAGTGCTTTGGTTGCCTGACCAATCTCTTGGCTGAATTTAGAGAGTGATGTTTGCGTTTTGGCATCAACGGCTTGCTGGAAAGCCGCATTCGCCAGATAAAAATTTAGCCGGGCCAGTTTGTCCTGCAGGGAGCCGAGTTTTATCAGTAGCTCGTCGCCGCGACCGCTCATCATCAGTCCAACGGTGTGCTCTTTGAGATAGCTAATATCCTCATTCACATGAATAGCTACGCCGGAAATGCCGGTAAGATTTTGCAAAATTGTCGGTAGCGCTTTAAATTTATCTTGCACATTGCCCCACCAGCCGGCCAGCTTTAAGACGCCGTATTTTTCCGCTTCAATATTTAGAGTTTTTAGTTCGGCATTAACCTGCGAGAGCGGCAGGGTAGCACCATCCGGGTTGAGCGAGGAGAGCGCGAGCCGTGCCTCCGCAAGCTGGGAAATAATTTGAGTTTTTGATTGCGCCGCAAAATCTCTCAATGTTAAAAGTCGCCAGCCGTAGAAGATACAGATAAGTAATATGACGCCACAAATAATAAATATGCTAATTTTCCGCTTGCGGTGCAGCCGCTTAGTTTTTCTTCCCGGCCTTTTAATTTTTACAATTTTTATTTCGTCTTTCATTGTCAGTATTCGCTAACATGCTAATGATCCGAATATGCGAATGGGTTCAGGGTTCTCATGCGATTTGGGTTTTCTCGAGTACCGCGAGTGTTTCTTCGGCAGCTTTTTCCCAGGTAAAGCGCGCAGAATTTTTTAGCCCCTTCGCAATTATACCTGATCGTAAATCTGAATTGGTTTCCAGCGAAACTATCGCCTGCGCCAGTTCGCCCGGACGCCAAGGATTTATAAGCACCGCCGAGTCGCCAAGGATCTCCGGAAGCGAGGTGCGGTCGGCGGCTATAACTGGCACACCGCAGCATTGCGCCTCAAGCGGCGGAAAACCGAACCCTTCAAACCAGCTTGGGAAGACAAATACTCGTGCGCAGTTGTAAAGCAGCACGCGCTCTTCGTCGGTGACGGGGCCGAGAAAGCGGATGGCGGAGCGGCTCGCCAGATCGCTGGCGAGCCGCCGCAAAGAGCCCGCCCCCAGTCCATCGCGACCGGCGATAACGAGTTCATATCCTTTAAATCGCGGGTCGGCACGGAACTCATCAAAAGCCCGGATGAGTAGCGAAAGATTTTTACGCGGTTCCAGCGAACCAAGATAAAGAATAAAAGGCCGGTGTAGTTTTTTTTCGATACGATAAGCAGCTAGTCGTCCGTCGCCGGCCGAGTACGGTATAAAATGCTGACTGATTCCAGGATAAATAACCGTTATTTTTCCCTCCGGAATGTTGAGTAATGTGACTAGGTCATTTTTGGTAAACTCCGAAACGGCGATCAGATGCGTCGCCTGCGCCGCCTGCTGGGCGTACTGCTGCATCTGGTGCCAGACGTGATCTTTGCGCCGGAAAAACTCCGGATAATGCAGAAAGGATAAATCGTGGAAAGTGATAACGCGCGGAGTTTTTGTCTTAGGCAGCAGATAAAAGTTTGGGCTGAAGATAACATCGGCCGGCGCATATTTCTCGAGCCGCGGCAGATTAAAAAGACGCATTGAAAGATTCAGCAGGCGATTTGGTATCCGCTTCTCGATAATATGCACATTTGCTGAATCGCGCCACTGGGTCAGCAGCGATTGAGTGCGGAAACCATTTTGGAAAAGCGTGTACTGGTGTCCGGCTTTGTATGCAAGTAGTGCGCCAATAATATCAGAGGTGTACCCGGGAATGCCGGTGCGGCTGCCGCTGCCCAGCGGCCGAAGATCTACGGTAATGCGCATAGTTCTATAATACCTTAGTTTGCAAATTTAGAGGCCGTAAGATACATTGAATGCGGGTAATGCGGGGATCCAGACTTTTTCTCCAGAAGGAGGGAGTGATGGAGTTGCTGACGCACGAGCAGCTCCTTGCTGCTCTTTCTGATTCAGAGCTGTATCTCATGGTCAAGAGATCTGTACATTGCACCTTGAAGAGGCAGAATGTTCATATGTCCCTTGAGGAGTTCGACGAGCATTTCCAGCAGGCGGTCCTGCGTTATCTAAGCTACGCCAAGCGAAACACAATCCGTCTAAGCGCCATCGGCCTGCTCGTCACGCTGTGCAAGAACTTTTTTCTCGAGGAACTACGTCAGCGGAATGTAAGGTTGCGATGGATGGAGAAGGTGGCGAAAATACAGGCCGCGAGTCGGCAAGCAGACGATCCGGCAGGCGATCTCTGCGATGTCGAATTACGGCAGGTGGTGCTGATAGAACTGGCTAAGCTCACGCCGCATGAGCAGCTGGTTATCCGAATGCTGGAAGTTCATGAGAACAACCTAGCTGCAGCTGCTGCCTGCGGACTTCGGCCGGAGGCCTTCGGCATGGCTCTGTCGCGAGCTCGTCGCCATCTGTTCGGGCGTCTCGCGGCAATGGGTTTGCCGGTGGAATCTTATCTCGGCCCCGAATTGAGGTTGGCTGCGAGACGGCGTGCGAAGCGCGATTAGCCGGGCTTCCTGATATACAAGTAGTATTGTTTCTCTTTTTTTGCGGGTTGAAAGGACCCGCCGCGGCCAGCCGCCGACTCCAGCCGGGTCAGGCGGCTGTGAGTTTTTAAACGAGTAGTTGCGCGATTTCTCCTTTTCTGTTATTCTCACTCGCAAGAGTTATTAGAAGCCACCCCGAAGAGATAGGCGAGTACGCCATCTCATGGGGTGAAAATTTTACTAAATTTTCATGATCCACGAATCAGTACTTCCAAAAATCAAAGCCGGCGCAACTGTGCGCGTGATCGAGACTGTTAAAGAGGGCGCTAAGACGCGGGAGAGCCGTTTCGAAGGGCTTGTACTTTGCCGTAAACATGGCAGCGAAGCTGGCGCCTCTTTCACTGTCCGGGCAACGGTTGCCGGTGAGGGAATGGAAAAAGTATATCCGATTAACTGCCAGTCAATTTCAAAGGTAGAAATTTTAAGTTCACCGAAAAAAGTTGGCCGCAGTAAGATTTATTATGTCCGTGATATCAGCCGCCGCCAGCTGCGCCGCAAGACCGCGGTTGCGTATGAGCGAACTGCGAAGATGGCAAAAGGCGAGAAGGTTGCAGAAGCAGAGGTAAGCAAGTAAGATATAAGCAAGTAAAAACACAAGCGCGCCGCCCAGAAGGGCGGCGCGCTTGTGTTTTATTTTCTTTGCGATTCTGATTTCTTGCTATGTTACAGTGTACTAGTACACTGTAACATAGACCAGGGGAGTTTTTTTGGTTTTCAAAATTTGAAAATTAAGCGGACTTTAGGTATACTGGCCAAATCAAATTTAATTTGATGCTCGGGTGGCGAAATGGCAGACGCACTACCTTGAGGTGGTAGCGCCGCAAGGCGTGGAGGTTCGAGTCCTCTCCCGAGCACAAAAAAGAACTTTGGATTTTAGAGCGGATCCGCGCGGGTTTTTGTTAAAGCCGTCCGACACAAGGTTACTTGCCAGCTTTTGATAGTCTGCTACTCTTAAATTAAATTATTATTTTATTTAAATTTACACTATGGGAAAAAAGATAGGTTGGGCGGTTGTGATTATTATAGTGGTTGTTCTGATTGTCATCCTGTCTGGATCGAAGAATCAGGAGGGGGCAACCGATAAGAGTCCGATTACGATCGGTTTTGTCGGGCCGCTCAACGGCGACTTAGCCAACTTGGGTCTTAATGCAAAATCAGCGGTGGAGATTGCAGTTGACGAAGTAAACGGTGCAGGAGGTATTAATGGCCGCCCGCTTCAGGTTATTTACGAAGACGGTAAATGCAACGGAGCCGATGCCAGCCAGGCGGGTAATAAGCTTATCAATGTTGATCATGTGCCTGTTATTCTTGGCGGTGCCTGCTCTGGAGAGACGCTGGCGATTGCGCCGATTGCCGAGCAGACAAAAACAACCATGTTGAGTTACTGTTCTTCTGCGCCGAAGGTTACAGAGGCGGGCGATTACATCTTCCGTGACTACCCGTCGGACACCTATCAAGGTTCGTATGGCGCGAAGTTTGTAAAAGAACAGCTTGGCAAAACCAAGGTTGCGATTCTGAATGTGAAAACTGATTGGGGCGATGGTATCGCCGGCGTGTTCAAAAAATCTTTCACCGAAATGGGCGGTACAATTGTGGCCGAGGAGAGTTTTGAGCAGACATCTCATGATCTGCGCGCTCAACTGGCTAAGATTAAAGCCGCGAAACCGGAATTAGTTTATTTCTTAAGTTATACTGATGCATCAATTCCCGGGCTCAAGCAGGCCGCGGATATGAAATTAAATGTGCCGATGCTTGGCGGAGATGCCTGGGATGATCCGAAGATTTGGGCTGATGTTGGGACAATCGGCGAGGGCGCCATGTACACCGTCGTCAGCGCGGCGCATGGCGATACACTTGGGGCAAAATTAAAAGCGAAGACCGGGAGCGAAGAGGTTATTGCCTGCACCCCGGGCGCATATGACGGAATCTATATTCTAGCGGACATCATGAAGAAGGTTGGCACTGACTCAACCGCAATCAAAAATGCTCTCTACCAGACGAATTATAAAGGCGGTGTTTCTTCCGACGAAATCAAGTTTGACATTAATGGAGATGTTGTCGGTGCTAATTATGTTGTTAAAGTTGTAAAGGCCGGTATGGCGGCCCCGATGGAGTAGAAAGAAGTTAATCTATTTGCGCGGCCGAAAACCCGCTTCCACGGGTTTTCGGCCGCGCATGGTATCCTCAATATATGGCGCTCGTTTTACAGCTTGTCGTCGCCGCATTGATTACCGGGGCCCAATATAGTTTTTTAGCCATGGCTTTTTCGCTGCAGTACAGCGTACTCAAGTTTTTTAATCTTTCCCTCGCGCCGGTCTTTATGTCCGGGGCCTATATTTTTATAGCGGTAACGCGTTTTCTCAAAATGCCTGCCTTGATTGGTTTCTGCGCCGGAATCATCGGGGCCGCGCTGCTCGGTTGGCTGCTACATATCTGCATTTACGAACCACTGCGAAAACGCGGATCGTCAAACATGACTTTGCTCGTTGGGGCTATCGGCGCGATGACGGCTCTCCAGGCCTTTACTATCATCGGGTTTGGTAGTGAATATCAGTCGTTGCAGCCGGCAACAAGTCAATGGCATGTTTTTGAATTTGGCAGCATTACCATAACTTCTGTGCAGATTGTTACTATTGCAGTTAGTATCTTGATTTTTTTGTCACTCATGCTGATTTCGCGCAAGACACTTTTTGGTAAGGCCACTCGCGCCATCGCTGATGACGAAGAGGTGGCGAAGATCATGGGACTGAATACAAACAAGCACTTGAATAAGGTGGTTCTTTTGAGTTCTGCTCTGGCAGGCCTTGGTGGCATTTTGGTCGGACTTGATTTGGGCATGAGTCCGGGGTACGGTCTGACCAGTATTATTTTGGCAATCACAGCGGCCCTCATCGGCGGCATGGGAATTACCTCCGGCGCTTTTTTAGGTGCTTTCTTTTTAAGTTTTGCCGAGACGGCCGGTGTAGGTTTTTTAGGCGGAGAGTGGAAGGCAATCATTGGGTTCAGTATGCTAATCCTATTTTTAATTTTTAAACCGCAGGGAATATTGAAACAATGAGTTACTTGATTAATCTTGCCAGCATTTTTGCCATCTACGCTATTTTGGCGATCAGTATGAATTCAATTACCGGCTATACCGGATTGGTTACCTTGGCGCACGCTGCTTTTTACGGAATTGGAGCATACACGACCGCGCTCTTGCTAATACATGGCGGCGTCAATTTCTTCGTTGCCATGCTGGCCGGTATTTTCCTTGCCGGAGTTGTGGCATTACTGATTGGCAGCGTCATGAGTAAGTTCCGCGGAGATTACTACATTCTTGGTTCAATCGGATTTCTCTATATCATTAATAGCATTATGAAAAATTGGGATTCTGTAACCGGCGGACCGCTGGGCGTTGCCGGGATTACTCGGCCGGCATTATTTGGCGTTTCGTTCGCGGAGAATTTGCCTTTTTTACTTTTGTGCCTGACTTTGCTGATTTTAGTGTATTGGCTCGCGAAGTGGATAGTGAGCACGCCCTTCGGTAGAGTTCTCAAGGCAATCCGTGAAGACGAAGAGGCGATTGCAGTATTCGGCTATCGGACAAAACATTTTAAGTTATTGATTTTTATGATTGGCTGCGGTATGGCTGCGCTCGCCGGGGGACTTTTTGCCGGCTACATCCGCTACATTGACCCGAGCACATTCACTATTGTTGACTCTGTATTTATGTTGGCGTGTATTATCGTTGGCGGTTTGGCAAATGTGAGAGGAGCGATTTTAGGCACAGCAATTTTAGTCATGATCATTGAATTCTCCCGTCTCATCGGATTGCCTGCAGATGTAGCTGCGCAGTTGCGTGAAGTGATTTATGGCGTGTTACTTATTGTGATGATGTTCTGGCGGCCGCAGGGGTTAATTGGGGAGTATAAACTTTAGAGAGCTACGAATAACGAATTAATTCACGAAAGTACGAATAAAATTATGTCGGCGCTGGAAATTAAAAATTTGCACAAAAATTTCGGCGGCGTTCGCGCCGTTGATGGCTTATCGTTCGTGCTTACGCCGGGCAAGATAACCGGCATTATTGGCCCAAACGGTTCCGGCAAAAGTACCTTGACGAATGTACTAAGCGGTATGGCTGCAATTGATAGTGGCGTCTTAATCATTGGTGGTGAGCAGATAACCGGACTCAAATCCTACGAGGCGATTGAGTTCGGTATCACGCGTACATTTCAAGAGGTTCGGTTATTTGAACAAATAACCGTGCTTGATAATATTTTAGTTGTGCTGACCGAGCGCGGAGTTTTTAAATCGCTGCGGTCTGCACGCGGGAAGATGCATGAGGTTCGAGCGCAGGAGATTTTAGAACGGATTGGTCTATGGGATAAGCGACATCAGCTGGCGCGTCAGCTTTCGTATGGTCAGCGTAAATTGCTGGAGATTGGACGCACTCTGGCTATTGAGGCAGACATTTATTTGTTCGATGAACCATTTGCTGGGCTGGCAGCGTCAATGGTAAAAATGCTTTCAGAGATTTTGATAGATTTGCGCGCGAAGGGGAAGGTAGTTGTGCTTATTGAACACAACATGGAACTTATCCGATCGCTTGCAGACCATATTGTTGTGATGGATAACGGCCAGCTTTTGGCCGAAGGCGCACCGGCGAGTGTTTTAAGCCAACACAATGTTATCCAAGCGTATTTAGGAAAATAATATGAAAGATATTTTGTTGCAAATCAAAGATGTGCATGTGGACTACGGGGGCGTGAGGGCGCTTGACGGCGTTTCGGTTGCGATTGACGAGGGCGAGATTGTGGCGCTCATGGGGCCAAACGGCGCCGGCAAGTCAACAATTTTGAAGGCAATTTTTGGGCTAGCCCCACTTTCGCATGGTTCGATTTTTTGGCACGATCAAAAAGTTGCGCCAATTTCCTACGAGATGGTTGAAAGGGGAATTTCTTTTGTGCCGCAGGGCCGGCGCGTGTTTGCCAATCTGACTGTGTTAGAAAATCTAGAGATTGCCGGGGTGGTAGTGCGCGACAAAGATTTGCTTAAAGAGCGAATCACTGAAGTTTTTAGTATTTTCCCGGCCCTACACGATAAACGCTACACGAAAAGTGGTCTACTCTCCGGCGGACAGCAACAGATGCTCGCCCTTGCTCGAGGTTTAATGACCGATCCGAAAGTATTGCTGCTTGATGAGCCGTCGCTGGGGCTGGCTCCAAAAATCGTCAAGGAGGTTTTTGCAAATATTAAAGCAATAAATGATCGTCACAAGACGGCAATTTTGATCGTTGAGCATAATATAAAATCACTCATGGAAATAGTGCATCGCGGATATGTTTTAGATAAAGGGAAAATAATTATTCATGGCAGCACGCATGATTTATTGACAAGCGAAATTTTGAAAAAGGTGTTTGTTGGAGCGCTTGAGTAGTCGTTCTATAATCATTCTAAGAAAAACTAAAATCACCATATCATACGGCCGTGAAATGTGGTGATTTTGTCTTTTGACGAGCCGATGAAAGTGATGCATGCTGAAGTTGTTCCTGCGCACGGGGCGCATGACAAAGACAGGGAGGGGCCGTGAAGATTCTTTTCGTCTCGCCGCATGTCGAGGACATGCGGCTCGCGCATCAGGTGAAAGTGGCGCTCGGACTGGAAATTGACTTTGTCCGGGCGGGAGAGCCAATTCTCGGGCACTACCATCCCGTCGACGCGATTCGGCTTGCGCTACAGGATCGGCGCAGGGGTTACACGGCGCTCATCGTCGTGCGACAACATCCGATTACCACCTCGCGGCTTGTTGATCTGGCCAAGCGGCTTGGTCGCAAGCATCCGGTGGTCAGCAGAGGGCAGCTTTTCGTCCGTGCAGATCTGACGGAGATCGGTCGACTGGTCGAAGTTGGGTTCAGTCGTGCTTGCCACGAGACACCGGCTGACCAGGCCATCGCCCAGGCGCTCGGACGCCTGCCCGCGTACGAGAAGTGGATCGAAGAACAAAAGCGGCCGCACATCGCGACCGCTTGAAGCACCGGCACGGTTGAGACGAGGACGCCCTCGTCTCAACCGGCCACAAAGTAATTTTGCCAGAAATTCTTCTTCCTTTTTTAATTTTTGTGACTACATGCAAGAACACAGCACCTCGGGTTTTGTTTTAGATATTGAGCCATCGGGCGAGAGTGATTTGCGGGTTCATTTGTTTACGAAATCGCTGGGTCGAGTCGTTGCCCTGGCGAGGTCGGCCCGAAAACCAACCAGTAAATTGGCCGGACATATTCAGCCGCTATCTTTGGTAACAGTTCGTCTGGTGGAACGGCGTGGTATGCAGTTAGTCGATGCGCTGGCAATCAGTACGATTAACGAGTTGGCGAGTGCGAGTGATAAAAAAATCCAAAAAACAACTACCCAAATTGGCGTCGCGCATTTGATTTTAAAAATGACAGATTTGCATCAACCGGACGCAGCACTTTGGCAGCTAATCGAAAAAGGTGATTTAGCCACTGCTCAACTTCTGCGCGTGCTTGGTTTTGATCCTTTGCACTCACATTGCAGCCAGTGTAACAAATCGCAGCCAGAACATTTTTTGATCCGAGAATCTATTTATATGTGCAGCGCGTGTCTTAACCGCGGCAGCCAGATCTCTCCGGGAATTCAGCACCTCATGGTATAATGTCGAAGTTAAGAATTATGAATAGATACTATGGATCAATTTGACGCATCACAAAATACTCCACAAGTCCCCGGACAAAATCAGCCCCTGGTTCCGGATCAGCAGGGTTCTTGGCTGAACCAAATGCCCGCCGGCGGGCCGGTGCTTGCGCCGCCACATTCTTCCTTCGGCAAAAAAATCTTGATAATCGGTTCAGTCGTTTTAGTCGCGGTCGTCGGTTTGGTTGGCTATTTTATTCTTCGAGCAAATAACGGTAATGGTTTGGAGATCAGCATCGGTCTACCGGATCAGCTGCACCGAGGAGTGCCAACCGAGCTGATTGTGCAGATTGCCAATAATTCCGGAGATGCCTTGAAAGATGCGCAGGTTAGCGTAACGCTTCCGGAGGATATCATTTTTGTCGGCGTGCCCGGATCGCGGACTGTTGAGAATCGCTCTGTTGGTGTCCTGGAAAGCGCAATTGTTCGTAAGGAGTCTTTTATGATTATGGCAACGGGCCAGGAAAACACCGTACTCCAGGTTAAGGCGGCAGTTTCTTATGTTCCGGGTGCTTTAAGTTCTCGTTTTGAAAAAATCGCCAGTAAAGATGTTGTGGTTGGAGCGGCCGGCATTGATCTTTCGATTACCGCGCCGACGAAAGTTCTCGGCAGTTCAGAGTTTGTAACCGAGATCAATTATCATAATGCGACGGATCTGGATTATGAAGCGGTGAAATTGGCGATGAAATATCCGCAGGGATTTACGGTTACCAGTGCTGATCCTCAAGTAAGCGCGGAGGATGCTCAATCTTGGAATATTGCTGCACTCGCCGCCGGAGCGAGCGGTAAACTTGTTCTCAAGGGATTTATTGTCGGGCAGGACGAGGCGATCTTTGAGATCGGCAGCGTTTTGAGCGCGCAGATTGGCGAGGGGCGCTACGATTTGGCGCAAACTAGCGTGAGTTTGACACTGGCTCCTTCGCCGCTTTCTATCCGCATAGAGCTTGAGGGTGGTAACAACAAGGTGGTCGCGCCGGCCGAGTCGTTGCGGTATCGTCTGACTTACACAAACACAACCGAGATTGGTCTTAAAGATGTGATTGTTCGGGCGAAGACAACCGGCGAGATGTTTGATATTAAGACTTTGAAAACGAATGGCGTATTGCGCAGCAGCGACAACACGATTGTTTGGAATGCCTCGCGCGTACCGGAATTAAGCTCGCTTGCCCCCGGTGCTACCGGAGCAGTTACTTTTACAATTACCACAAAACCAGCTTATCCAATTACAAGATTGAGTTCGAAAAATTTTGTGATCACGGTAAATGCAGAAATTGAGTCGCCGACCGTCCCGCGTGGAGTTTCGTTGAGTAAAACTCTTGGCTTAGCCCAGCTGACCAGCAAGATGAAGGGGATGCTTGGTTTTATTTCCAGCGGTTATTATCGCGACGCGGCTTCGGGTTTTGCCAACGACGGAGTCTTTCCGGCTATAGTCGGGCGGGCTACCCAGTTTACAATCCACTGGATTTTCAAAAATACCTCAACTGATGTTGAAAATATTTCTCTAAAGGCATTTTTGGGCTCGAATGTGCGCTACACCGGAAAATACAAATCAACTACGCCGGATGCTCCTGTGTATAACGACCGAACTCAGGAAATGACCTGGGGCGTGGCAAAAATTCCGGCTACCAAAGGTATTTTGAGCGATCCGACCGAACTAATTTTTCAGGTTGAACTAACTCCGGCTATAGACCAGGTTGATCAATATCCAGAGTTGATTCGCGAAACAACCGGTACATATACCGACAGTTTTACCGGTGAAAAATTGAACTTGCAAGACGGGCCCGTTACCGTTATGCTCCCAGATGATTTGACCGTTACCAGTGTGGATAAAAGAGTGAAGTCGCAGTAGAATATCGGAAAGTTATGGAACAAGGAAAAGATGATTTGATGGAGAAAGTAATTGCGCTCTGTAAGCGGCGGGGTTTTGTATTTCCGGGCTCTGAAATTTATGGCGGGCTGGCAAACTCCTGGGATTACGGGCCGCTTGGGGCGCAGCTTAAGAAAAATATCAAGGACGAGTGGTGGAGGCGGTTCGTGGAGCATCGCGATGACATGGTTGGGCTGGATGCGGCTGTCATTATGAATCCGAAGGTTTGGGAGAAAAGTGGCCACCTGGCGACTTTCAATGACCCGCTGGTGGAGTGCAAAAAATGTCATGCGCGTTTTCGAGCGGATCAAATTGATTCAGCGAAGCCGTGCCAGGCATGCAGCGGAAAGGATGGTTTCACCGAGCCAAAGAATTTCAATCTAATGCTCAAGACCTCGCTCGGGCCAACCGAAGAAAAGGCGAGCACGGTCTATCTTCGTCCGGAGATTGCCCAGGCGATGTTTGTTAATTTTAAAAATGTTTTAGACACGAGCCGTAAGCGGTTGCCGTTTGGTATTGCCAGTCAGGGCCGCGCATTTCGCAATGAGATAACGCCCGGCAACTTTATCTTCCGCCAGCGTGAGTTTGACCTCATGGAATTTGAATATTTTGTAAAACCCAGCGAGTGGGATCAGCATTTTGATTACTGGCTTACCCAGATGAAGCAGTGGGTCAAAGATTTGGGAGTTAAAGACGAGCATGTTGTGTATGTGCCTATTGCTGACGGTGAACGCGCGCACTACTCCGCAAAAACAATTGATGTTGAATACAAGTATCCATTTGGCCAGAAAGAGCTTTATGGTCTTGCCTCGCGAACTGATTTTGATTTAAAGAATCACTTTGCCGAGCCGCCGTATCAGGATCCCGAGACCAACGAAAAAATCTATCCGTATGTGATTGAGCCAAGTTTCGGTCTTGACCGCAGCGTGCTCGTTACTCTTCTTGAGGCGTTTACAGAAGATAAAGAAAATGATCGCGTCTATTTGAAATTACCAAAATGGGTTGCCCCGTACAAAGTTGCCGTGTTTCCACTCTTAGCCAACAAACCCGCGTTAGTTGAAAAGGCCCGCGAAGTATTTAACCAACTAACTAGCCAACCAACTAACCAACTAACTGTGGCCTGGGACGATAGGGGAAATGTCGGAAAAAGATACTACAGTCAGGACGAAATTGGCACGCCATTTTGCGTAACTATTGATTTTGAAACTCTTGGCGAGGAGGGGAGCGACCAGGCCAAAATTGATACTGTTACCGTTCGTGATCGCGACACTATGAAGCAGGAACGGGTAAAAATCAGTGAGTTACCGGCATACATTTTGGCAAAATTGTCAGAATAGCTTTTATATAGCTATTCTTTGCAATGTTTTATATTTTACTGCTATGTTACAGCGTACTAGTACGCTGTAACATAGAGATTTGACATTTTAATACAATAATGCTATCATATTTGTCTGCTGGCGACCTCAACGTGAGGTCGTTTTTTGCAGAAATTCAGTGGCTTTCAGGTGGGGGTGCAGGATGGGTTTCTCGCGGAAGTCGTTTGCGGCGTTCCTGGTCTCGTTGTTCATCGGTCTGGGCTTCGCCGTTTCGGCGAATGCCCAGGACGAGGAGCGCTCCGGGCTCACGCTCGGCGTGCCCGGAGCGATCGGGCTGCGCGCGGACGAGGGGCGCGTGCTGGACATCTCGATCTTCCAGAAGAACGAGCAGGGAAGGTTCGAGCTCGTCCTGGCACCGCGCCAGCCACGCTTCGTCGGCCCGTCACGGTTCTTCAACTGGCGGGAGGCGCGTGTCGGAGGCCGGTACTGGGTCCACGCAGTGGACCTGGAACACGCGGCTTCGCCGTTCGACCGGACCTTCACGCTCGGCGCGAGGCCGTCGGTCTTCAAGATGCCGGCACTTCGGCGGCCGACTGACGGCGAGCAGATTCTCGCCCTGCGGAAGGAGCTCGCCGATCTCAAGGTGGCGAAGGCCACCGAGAGCGCGGCGCTCCAGAAGCAGATCGGCGACCTCCGAACAGAGGCCGACATGGAGCATGATGGGCGGCTCGACAAAGAGGCCCAGATCCGTGTTCTGCAAGAAGGAATTGCCGCCCGCGAAACGCAGATCGTCACGCTCGGCGCGGAGAAGATGGCCATGGCCAAGCTCGCTGACCAGCGGGAGCAGGAGCGAGGGGCCGTGGCCGATAAGTTCATTCAGGCGCAGGTCGAGATCGACCAGAAGGACGCGAGCATCACCGCGCTTCGCCGGACCATCTCGGTCTTCGGACCGCAGGATGTTACAGTCATCCGCGATCCGGTCTTCGAGGGCCCGATCGTGCACCCGGCGGGCACGAACATGGCCAAGCTCGGGGCCTGGTACATCTTCCCGGGGTCGCAGGAGGGGCTGTCGTTGAACCAGCTCGACTTCTGGTTCCACCTGCCGAACACGCTGGGGCTGCAGAACCTGCAGGTCTGGGTGAACGGTGAGAAGTACAGTTCGACCATCCCGTTCGTCTTCAGCGGATCGCACTACTTCGGCGGCGGCTTCTTCGACAGCGCGACCTCTCAATCAGGCGAGGCCATGTATGTGGAGTTCTTCGGGGACATCCTCGCGAACTCTTATCCCGGAACCTATCTCGCCCCGATCGAGTTCGGCGGATGGGGAACGGGCCATGGAACCGACACTGGCAACCCGGTGTACGCGCCGGGTCCGGTCAGCGGACAGGATCTTCTGGTCTACTGATCGGTTCCGCAGTTCCGGGCAGCTGATGCAGCTGCCCTAGCAACAAAGTGTCCAGTCGCTTCGGCGGCCGGACACCGGGCGCCGCGATCCTTCGGGATTCGCGGCGCTCTTTCTTTTTATCGCGTTTTATAGCCCCTATCATTTGTAAACATTCGTATTATTTGTACAATTTGTATATTGGTATCATAATCATTCGTATGTACAAAAAAACAATTCTAAAAAATGGTCTGCGGATTATCACTGTGCCGCAGCCGGCAAATATGGCCATGACGGTTTTAGTCATGGTTGAGGCCGGCAGTAAGTATGAGCAAAAACAAATCAACGGTTTGTCGCACTTTTTAGAACACATGTGTTTTAAGGGCACGACCAATCGGCCGACCTCGATGCTGATTTCTGCCGAGCTGGACGGACTCGGCGCTCACTACAACGCCTTTACCAGCCATGAATGGACCGGTTATTTTGCCAAAGTTGAGAAGCATCATGCGCAGCAGGCGATAGATTTGATTTCTGATTTATACTTGAACCCAATTTTTGATAAAGCGGAGATTGAAAAAGAAAAAGGCGTGATTATCGAGGAGCTAAATATGTACGAGGATATGCCGCAGCGAAAGATTGGCGATATTTTTTTACACCTGCTTTATGGCGACCAGCCGGCTGGCTGGGATGTTGGTGGAGAAAAAGACATTATTCGGATTTTGACTAAGGAGGATTTTGTCGCCTATCGGGCCAAACATTATTTACCGCAGGCCACTACAGTAATTGTTACTGGT
This sequence comes from Candidatus Harrisonbacteria bacterium, assembly GCA_023255625.1. Taxonomy (GTDB): domain Bacteria; phylum Patescibacteriota; class Minisyncoccia; order UBA6257; family 1-14-0-10-44-23; genus JAHFLF01. The sequence continues at coordinate 31,589 of JAHFLF010000003.1, read as the reverse complement.
GCTTTTGATGAGCCGGCGGTGCTGGCGCAAATTGAGAAACTTTTTGGCAATATGTCCTCCGGCGGAAAGGGGACTAAACTGGCAGTGATTGAAAAGCAGGAAAAGCCGATAGTTTTTGTCAAACATAAAGAATCAGACCAAACGCACTTGATGCTCGGCTTTCGGGCTTTTTCAATGTTTGATCCACGCCGCTATACGCTGGAAGTTTTAGCCGACATTTTAGGCGGCGGAATGAGCTCGCGGCTTTTTCATAAAATTCGCGAAGAGTTAGGTGCGGCATACTATATTAATGCCAGTGCAGATTTGTACACAGACCACGGTTACATTGCCGCTGGTGCTGGCGTGGAGCACAGCAAGCTGGAAATTGTGATTCAGGCAATTTTAGCGGAGTTTAAGCGACTGACTGATGAACCGGTTAGCGCAGAGGAGTTGGCTCGAGCGAAGAGTCATCTTTCTGGCACGATGATGCTTGGTCTAGAAACCTCGGACTCGCTTGCCGTGTATTATGGTGTGCAGGAGGTTCTGCGTAAAAGCGAAATGACTCCGGACGAAATTTTGAAGAAGATTGAGTTAGTTACCTCTGCCGAGATTCAGACGCTGGCTAAGGAATTATTTAAGAATGCCGGGTTAAACCTGGCGATGATTGGGCCGAAAAAAGAGGGGAAGGAGTTTGAGGAGTTGCTGAAGCTTTAGTGTAAGATTTTCCGTCCGGCTGCGTTATATAGGTTGATACGGCGGCGTGGCGTTGTTTCTCTTTTTAAAAATCTAGATTAGAATAGGGTAGATGTCTCAACTTTCGATTTCTTGGAGCAGCTTGTGGAAATTATTAGCCATGCTTGCTTTGGTTGCTGTGGTTTATTTGGCGAGTGATGTACTCATAGCCGTTCTTTTGGCTATCATTATCGCTGCCTCGCTCGACCCTTTCGTTAGCTGGTTGGAGCGCCGGCGGATTCCTCGGCTGATCGGCACATTGGCCGTTTATATTCTGCTTCTGTTTGTGATAGCGCTTGTGCTGTATATTGTTGTGCCGATTTTTTTGACTGAAATGAACGGAATTTTAGAGAATTCGCAGGATATCTTTGGCAGCTTGATTGAATCGCTTGGCATTCAATCAACAGTTTTGCAGACGATCATTAGCGCAATCAATGAGTTTACCAACGGGTTGCTCGGCGGTCAGACAACTTTGGTCTCATTTTTATCGCAGATGCTTGGCGGGTTGCTGCTGGCAACGATCGTTTTTGTAATTTCTTTTTATCTGACGCTAGGCCGGGACGGAGTCGAGCGTTTTATGCAGGCGATTGTACCTTTTCAGTATCATAAGAAGATGCTCATGGTCTACGAGCGTATCCGGATAAAAATCGGTTATTGGTTCGCCGGACAGATTTTGCTAAGCGTGATTATTGGAATCTCTGTTTTCATTGGCTTGAGTTTGCTGGGCGTTAAATATGCATTCGTTTTAGCGGTCGCCGCCGCGGCATTTGAGCTTGTACCGTTTGTCGGCCCGATTTTTACCGGTGGTATAGCCGTGTTAACTGCTTTTACTCAATCTGGCTCGCTTGGTTTATACACTTTGATTTTTTTCGTGGCTGTCCAACAGATCGAGAGCAACCTGATCTTGCCGATTATCAGCCGGTACACGCTTAATTTGAATCCGGTTATTGTGATTGTTGCGTTACTGATCGGTGGCGAGGCCTTCGGTGTTATTGGTGCGGTGATTGCCGTACCGGTTGCCGTGCTCTTGCAAGAGATTATTAAACATCTTGGCCATGATCACCCAGTGGAGCCAGACGGAGTAGTCGCCAGTTAGTCGGTCGACGGTTAGTCAGTCAAGAAATTTGCAGTAAAGCGTTTCCGTATTAAACTAACTAACAAAGTAACCAACTAACTAGCTAACTACCTACCATGCGCTTCTACCTGACCACCGCCATTCCTTATGTGAACGCTAAGCCGCATATCGGTTTTGCGATGGAGCTAGTCGAGGCCGATGTGATCGCGCGCTATCGTCGCCAAAAAGGCGACGAGGTATTTTTTATCTACGGCGCCGATGAAAATTCTCTAAAAAATGTACAGGCCGCGCAGAAAGAGGGCATCACGACGCAGCAGTTGTGTGATCGCAACGCTCAAGCATTTTTAGATTTGGGTAAGCTCTATAATATTAGTTTTGACCATTTCCAGCGGACAACCGCACCGGAACATTTTCTCTCTGCGCAGGATCTTTGGACTCGTTGCGCCGATGCCGGCGATATTTACAAGAAAAAATATAAAGGATTGTACTGTGTGGGCTGCGAGCAGTTTTATACATTAGATGAATTAAATGAGAAGGGGGAGTGCCATGAACACCCTGGCCGTAAACTGGATGAGATTGAAGAGGAAAATTATTTTTTTAAACTTTCCAAATACCAGGGCCAGCTGGCTAAAATTTTGAACTCTGATGAATATAAAATTGTCCCCGAGCACCGCAAAAACGAAGCACTTGGCTTTATTAAGCAAGGACTAGAGGATTTTAGTATCTCTCGTTCAAAAGAACGGGCGCATAACTGGGGCGTGCCAGTGCCAGGCGATCCGGATCAGATTATGTATGTCTGGTTTGATGCGCTGAATTATTATCGAACCGCCGCTGAATCCGGTAATAATCAAACTGGCCAGGACTGGTGGCCGCCGAACCTGCATATTATCGGCAAAGGAATTATCCGTTTCCACGCAATTTATTGGCCGGCGATGCTGCTTTCTGCAAAGTTAACCCTGCCTAAAGAGTTATTTGTGCATGGCTATATAACGGTGAACGGCCAGAAGATGTCTAAGTCGCTTGGCAATACTGTTGACCCCGTAGAGCTTGTTCAAAAATATGGTGTTGACGCAGTGCGCTACTATCTTCTCCGCGAGATTCCGTCTGACGGCGATGGTGATTTTAGCGATGAAAAATTTAAACTGCGCTACAATGCGGATTTGGCGAACGGACTGGGTAATTTTGCCTCCAGAGTTTTGACTCTGGCTGAAAAGCTCGGCGAGATTGGTTTTGCTTCTCCGGAATTTGCTGCAGAGATTACTGCTGCTAATAATCAGGCCAAAGTCGCCGTAACAAAAGGTATTGAAGAACGAAAATTACATGAGTCGCTGGCGGCAATCTGGAGCTTAGTTAGTTTTGGGGATCGCTATCTGGCTGAAAATAAGCCCTGGAGTTTAGTAACTGGCTCGAACGAGCAGCGGCTTATTTTAGTCAATGCTCTGGAAATTTTAAATAATGTCCGGCAACTACTCAAGATTTTTCTGCCGGAAACGGCGGGCAAAATCGATGCGTGCATGCATCCGGTAGACGGTAAGATGAGTGTGGTTAAACCAACTCAACCGCTCTTCCCGCGTCTTTATTAAATTAATTGGAATAGAGAACGGACGATGTTCGGGAGTGAACATCGTCCGGTAAGGCGGGGAGCTGGTGAAGTGCAGAGGCGCCTCGGAAGAGAGGTTGCGTGTGGGCCGACCGGTTTTTGAGCTGAAACTCGGCGTCCGTACCTGCATGAGCCAAGCGCTGTCGCGGGTGTCCGGGCAGGACTTTTGTGTGACAGCTGTGCTTCCCTCCACCAGCTCGAGATTTGCTATTTTATTATACTCTGAAAATAAATTACTGCCAGTGTATAAAAATAGACATGCCCACCCTTGCCGAAGCTGGGGTGAGCATGAGATTGGCGCGAGTGCAAAATCCACAATGCGGTTAGGGGGGTGGAGTTCGTGGAAGCCGCATGCTTCTCTGCACCCGCGTTATTGACGCGGAGATCCTTTTCCTAGGGCGATGGTTCTCGATTGTCGAGTGCCTTTCCACTTCATCATGCCTTACCGAGTGAGCTCCTCGTTGGGGTGCCGGCTATCCGCGTCGGCTTACATGATGCTCGGTGCTCGACGCACTACGAGCTGGATTCGTGGCTAACCATCGCCCTTAACTCGCTCAATTTGGCGCACAGTTTCTGCGCGCGGGTAGGGCGGTAGATACTCCGCCCGATCCCTTGAACTCGAGTAGGATTGGATCGAATCTATATTCTCATGCAGTTCTATTTTTTCGTCAAGTGCATAAGTTCTACTTGACAGTTTTTTGGTCTTTGCTATACTCTTTCCCATCAGTCACTAGCTACTAAATGTTAAATTTTATCTTAATTCCTGCGGCACAAAAACCATTGAACTTTTCCGATTCCGCCTGAGGCGGACAAGTAGGAAAAGTTTGAGTTGGTTTCGTAGCCGCTCGAAAAGAGCGGTTTTCAATTTCTACCAAGAAATTGACCCCGCCAACGGCGCGGGTAATTCCTTCGCTGGCTAGTAAGAAACATTGGTTGCTTGTAGGACTGGATAAGTGAAGTTGCACCTTTACAGATCCAGTATAGAAAAGACATTATTACCAGTCGTCCGTAGGGCGGCGCTTAAGTAGTAATGTGTCTTCTATATATAGAGCCGGCTATGCGCTTGTTAGGGCAAGCGTGCCGGAGTCGTGAAAGTAAAACATCGTATTTACTGTATATCCATGTTTGAAATTATGACAAAATCGAGCGATTCTTTTTTCTTAGTCGCATTTGAAAATAGATAGCTCGCTTCGACTTGCCGTCGGAGTAAACAAAGTTTTGCGAAAGCAAGACGGGCGACTTCACCGCGAAGGCGGTGCAGTGCTTGAATGATCAGTCTAGTCTCAGGCGTGCGTAGCACGCAGTTCGCAAGTAGAAACAAGTAGACACGAGTAGGCAAGTGGATTTGCATTCACTTGTTTACCAGTTTTCACTTGTGCCACTTGTTACTTGCGCGCTATGCGCGCTTGAGCATTATGTGGTTAGTGAGCTCTGACATGCGTCAGAGCGTTAAAGGGCGTACGGTGGATGCCTTGGCATGAAGTGGCGATGAAGGACGTGGCGTAGCTGCGATAAGCTTCGGGGAGGTGTTAGCAACCTGTGATCCGGAGATTTCCGAATGGGGAAACCTTATGTCGTAACCCGACATAGTTCGCATACATAAGTGATGCGTTCGTCAACCTGGTGAAGTGAAACATCTCAGTAACCAGAGGAAAAGATACAAATTGTATTCCGTTAGTAGCGGCGAGCGAAAACGGAAGAGCCCAAACTCGAGGGATTTAGCAATAAATCTTTTGGGGGTTTAGAGAAAAACACTTTTACTTTTCACGGAGCAGCTTTACGGCTGCTGCGTGATTTGTAAAAAGAGAGTTAAAAAACAGTCTGTTAGCAGAAGCGCCTGGAAAGACGCGCCAAAGATGGTGATAGCCCAGTATGCGAAAACAGTTCTGACTCTCGTTTTTTGTCCTGTATGTCACATATGACACGAATGCGGCGGTGCGAATTTTGGCATGATTCTAGGCGCGCGGAGTAGACAATAGCTTTAGCTATGGCTACGACAAGCAACAAAGAATCAGGCAAAAATTAGCCCGTCAAAGCATTAAAATTGTCGATACCTTTGTTGCGAGCGTCGAGCTTATGGCATAGCCATATGTCTCGCCACTCGCGTCGCGGTCTCGACAATTTTAATGCTTCCGCATTTCGCGGCATATGTGACATACAGGACTGGTCTTGTAGCAATATGAGATTTCTAGAGTACCGCGTGGCAAATAAACTATGCGGGAACATACCGGTACTATCCGGTAAGGCTAAATACACTTCATGACCGATAGTGAACAAGTACCGTGAGGGAAAGGTGAAAAGCAGCCCGGTAAGGGCGGTGAAATAGTACCTGAAACCGTACGCTTACAATGAATAGGAGCCCCCAGCGCGCATCTCACTGTCGTGAGAGTGCGCAATTTCTAATTTCTAATTTCTAATTTCTAAACAATTGATTAATTTCAAAATTGTTTGAAAATTGAAAATTGGTAATTGAAAATTGCGCACGTCACAGCAGTGAGGTGCGCGTGGGGTGACTATGTGCCTATTGAAGAATGAGCCAACGAGTTTATGTGTGTCGCATTAGTCTAAGCCGCTTCGGCGGTGGAGGCGTAGGGAAACCGAGTGTTAATAGCGCGACAATAAGCGGCATACATAAGACCCGAAGCCAAGGCGAGCTTGTCCTGAGCAGGTTGAAGTAGGAGTAAAATCCTATGGAGGACCGAACTCGTGGGTTGTGCAAAACCCTGGGATGACTTGGGATAAGAAGTGAAAAGCTAATCGAGCTTGGTAATAGCTGGTTCTCTCCGAAATAGTTTTCGGACTAGCGGCTAGAGACATCATGTGAGGGGTAGAGCTACTAGTTGAGGTGTACAGCCCGAAAGGGCGACATTTCAGTTAAACTCCGAATACTCACATAAAACGTCTAGCTAGTTAGACTGTGGGGGCAAAGCTCCATGGTCGCGAGGGGAAGAGCCCAGATCGCAAATTAAGGTCCCTAAATCTATGTTAAGTGTTAAAGGTAGTAGTTTCCCATAGACAGATAGGAGGTTGGCTTAGAGGTAGCCATCCTTTAAAGAGTGTGTAACAACTCACTATTCGAGGGCGACTGCGCCGAAAATGTACCGGGGCTAAACATAGTACCGAAATTGCGGGTGTCACTTGATTTATCAGGTGGCGCGGTAGGAGAGCATTCCAATCATTCGTTGAAGGACGAATATAGCTGTGAAGCGGGACTCGTGAGAGCCCGTGGAGCGTTTGGAAGAGAGAATGTTGGCACAAGTAACCACAATACGCGTGAGAAACGCGTACCCCGAAAATCCAAGGTTTCCGCGGCAATGGCAATCAACCGCGGGTTAGGCGATCCTAAGGCAATGGTGAGAACCGTAGCTAATGGGAAGCCGGTTAATATTCCGGCCCGCGCATGTTTGTGCGATGGAGTGACGGAGGACATAGAGCTGTGCGCCTTAATGGTTTGGCGTTTAGGACGATAAGCACTGTTATCCAGGTAAATCCGGGTAGCTTACTTTAATGTAGTAGTGCGCGCGTTCCGATAAGGTTTTGGTTTTCCAAGACTAATACAGCAGAATAGCCTTCCAAGAAAAACTTCTAAGTTTAGAACATGTGCATCGTACCGTAAACCGACACTGGTGGGTGAGGAGAGTATCCTCAGGGGAACGAGTGAATCTTCGTTAAGGAACTCGGCAAAAAAGCGGCCGTAAGTTAGCAATAAGGCCTGCCCGGCGTGCGCAGCACGCAGTTCATCAAGTTGAAAGTTCGTAAAGTTCATCAAGTGAATACCGGAAGCGATTCCCGTTTCTACTTTATAACTTTATGAACTTGATAAACTTGTGACTTGCGCGCTGTGCGCGCGGGGCCGCAGCGAAAGTATCTCTGCCGACTGTTTATCAAAAACACAACTCCCTGCTAACTCGCAAGAGGATGTATAGGGGGTGACACGTGACCGATGCGAGAAGGTTAACGGTGGGTGTGTGCTCTGCACACAGTTCGTCAAGTAAAAAGTTCATCAAGTTTATCAAGTAAGGCCGAATTCCGGTTTCTACTTTCGAGCTTGAAGAACTTGATAAACTTGCGACTTGTGCGCAGGGCATGCGCACTGCCCGAAGCCCTCGTCAATGTCAGCGATAACTATAATCGTTCTAAGGTGAATTGCTTGCCTTAGTAAAATTTGGCTATATCGGTGAACATCCAAGAATATAGGAAAGGAAATTTTGTCTTGGACAATACCGAGGGAAGTCTATTGAAGTTGAAAGAAGGAAAATGAGAGGGGTGTGAGAAGCAAGGGTTAGCTCCGATGTAGGCGGAAGAGATTCGAGTGGCGCACAGCGTCCACCAGACTACTCGAGCCTGTTGCCTTCGGATGGTATGGCTGCTTCCTGCAGAACCCGCAAGGGCTGCAGTGCAATTCGGGGCGAGCCGGTTGCCTCAAGATTAAAGACTACGAGTCTTTATTGCAATGCGGGTAAATACATGAGACCCGTCACCTCTCTTTCGCGCCTTCCGCGCGGATACGAAGGAGTAGCGATACACTTCGCATCCTTCTTTCAGCTTCAATATGACCCTGTAGAGACTACACGCCGAACAGTATGCGCCTGATAACGCATATATGAAGATATAGTCCGACCTGTGCAGTAATGCATAGAGGTGAATAGAAATATTCATCCGTCCGCAAGCTGGCGGATAGTAACAATAGTGAGCGCAATTCCTTTTCGGGTAAGTTCCGAAGCGCACGAATCGTGTAACGAGTGGAGAACTGTCTCAACGAAGAGCTCGGTGAAAATGCGAGTCCAGTGAAGACGCTGGGTACCTGCAGCAAGACGAAAAGACCCCGGGAGCTTTACTGTAGCTTGGTATTGGCTCTAGGATTTTACTGCGTAGCGTAGTGGCGAGGATTTGAAGTGTCTCTTTCGGGAGACATGGATCCAACAATGAAACAGCCATCTGTAAAATTTTAGATTCTAACCTCGACGGCAAAAACGTCGCGGGACAGTGCCTGGTGGGCAGTTTTAATGGGGCGTTATCCTCAAGTATATATGTGCCTCTGCGCATATGGGGGTTAACGGTAAAAAATTTGGCTATATGCTGGAATATCCGGGCATATCTTGATACCTCTTGTCGAAAAGGGTAAAAATTCAAGATCGATGCGGACAATCAGCAGGCAACCTTATTGAAGTTGAAAGAAGGAGGAAAATCGCAAGCAATGTTGTAACGGAGCGGGCGTGGTCTAACGGCAGGGCAAGCCCCTTGAGCCCGCAAGGGCTTTGGCGGCGATAGGGTAGAGGTTCGAATCCTCTCGCCCGCTCCAAAAAATGCGAACAAGTGGGCTCTTAGCTCAGCTGCTAGAGCACCTGGTTGAAATCCAGGAGGTCGGAGGTTTAAGTCCTTCAGAGCCCACCACACGCATCGCGTGGACGTGAAGTAGTTATTATGTATTAATTATTTATTTCACTCCTTCTTTCAGCTTCAATAAGAGAGTCCTCAACGACTATACGCCAAACAGCAATCATATCCGGATATGCTGAAGATATAGTCTGACCTTCATGGCGACATGAAGCGATGCACAGAAATGATGCATGCAACTAACAACAAGCCTAAAGAGTAGCGGAGGAGTTTATTAAGGTCAGCTTGGCCCGGATGGAAATCGGGCTGAACGTGTAAAGGCACATGCTGGCTTAACGGCAAGACCTACAAGTCGCGCCGATGCGAAAGCAGAACTTAGTGACCCGATGTTGCTTTATAGAAAGCACAAAGACAACGGATAAAAGTTACCCCGGGGATAACAGGCTGGTGTTGCTCGAGAGTTCCTATCGACGGCAACGCTCGGCACCTCGATGTCGGCTCGCCCTAGCGCGGGGGTGAAGAAGCTCCCAAGCGTTTGTCTGTTCGCCAATTAAAAGGGCACGTGAGCTGGGTTCAAACCGTCGTGAGACAGGTTGGTCTCTATCTGTTGCAGGCGTATGGTATCGGAGGAGAGTCGATCCTAGTAAAGTTTGCTACTTCATGCAGTAATGCGTGATGAAAATTCGGCTAATAACGGTGGAATCTTATGACGGTCTGGTCTGTTGATAACCAAGCGAGAGTTAGTCCTCAAACGCGTGGTACAATTTATACGCCAAAGGCGTACAAGCTTGAGGACCAGAAAAGTAATAAGACAATACCGTGGGAAGTCGGCGTGCAAAGCACGCAAGTTTGTAAAGTTGAAAGTTTGTAAAGTTCATCAAGTGGATGCGGGTTTCCGTTTCTACTTTATAACTTTATAAACTTGATAAACTTTCAACTTGCGCGTATTTCGCGCTTGACCCCGTAACGACTTGTTCCGGTTCCGCTAACAGCGGGATAACGGGCGGACTTATGTAGTTCCAGAAAGTTTGCGATATGTTTCGCAGACAGGGCTGCATTTGTAAGATGCCGAGACCCTTTACCCGGTCGCAAAAGCGATTTAGGGTGGGTCAAGATATAGTCTACGCTCCTCGTGAGAGGGGAAAAGTATTCGCAAGAATATCGTGACGAGAGGACCGGATTGAACGAACCGCTGGTGTACCGGCTCTACTACCAAGTAGACGTGCCGGGTAGCTACGTTCGGAATGGATAAGCGCTGAAAGCATCTAAGCACGAAGCCAACTCCAGGATTAGATACCAGAATATTCGAAAGGATGTTTGATGGTTCGTAGAAGACTACTACGTTGATAGGCGTTAGGTGTAAGCACCGTAAGGTGTGTAGCCGAGACGTACTAATATGCCATCGCAACTAACTACTAGTCCCGCCTTTGGCGGGACGCTAATGATGTTGTCGTTCAACGAGCGCCATATATATGGGTTCTCGTTGAAAGATGACATACTAGACTGATCATTCAAGCACTGTAGATCTACGAATTACGAATTTAGTACGAAAGTACGAATGAGAAATTCGAGAAACTGTGCTAATCCCTAATAAAAATGGCGCATGTGATGTGCCGGTGATTTGATATTTGGTGTCCCACCTCTTCCCATTCCGAACAGAGAAGTGAAAGCCAATTATTCCGATGATACTTGCGGGTTCTGCCTGCTGGGAAAGTAGGATTTGCCGGTGCTTCAGATGTGCTATTTTATTTTGCCAGATGCTATACTAAATGTATGCGTTTTTTTGTTGCAAAAGGATCTACAACGGCCGTCATTCTTTTAATAATCGCGACCGGTTTTTTGCTTTTCTTTTTTGCCGGGAATTTGCTTAATCCTAGTAAGAAACCCGGAGAGTATTATCCGGGCGCTTCAAGCACGGATAGAACTACGATCACCAGTAATAGCGCAAAGTCATCTGCTGACACAAAAGGAGTTAATGTCGGGATTATCAATTCTGGAAATTCTGCCGGTGTTCTTGTGGGCGGTTCTGTTTCGACACCGAGCACGATTCAGATTATATATACCAATAGTGGCTTTGCGCCCAACTCTGTAGTTTTATCTGGCCAGCGGCCAATTGTAACTTTTATTAATCGCAGCAAAAATTTGCTATGGCCAATTGCGGCCGGTGAGACTAACCCGCCGCTTGATTCGACATTCGGGCTGCAGCCCGGTGAGTCTTATACTTACACTTTTTCGACCGGTTCAGCAGGTTCAGATAGTCAGCAAATTTACGGCTACTATAATCGCTTAGACAGTAAATATCGCGGCATTATTAAGGTTCAATGATTCCCAGAAGAGTGTTATACTCAAAATAATGGGCACAATTCTTATTAAAGGCAGCACAGTGATTGACGGGACTGGAACTCCCGGCGTAGTTACGGACATTCTGATTAAGAACGATCTTATCTCTGCAATTGGTAACTTTAGTGCGAATCAGGCAGATGTTGTTCTAGATGGAGCAGGGATGATTACAACGCCTGGATTTATTGATGTTAATACAGACAGCGACCACTATTTAAGCTTATTTACGGATCCGGCACAGCAGGATTTTTTACTGCAGGGCGTTACGACCATAGTCGGCGGGCAATGCGGCAGTTCGCTAGCTCCATTGATTAAGGGTACTTTAGAATCAATTCGAAAATGGGGCGATATAAATTTGGTGAATGTGAATTGGCACACTATGGAGGAGCTGCTTTGGACACTACAAACTCTGTCGCCGGGAGTTAATTTTGCTACGCTCGTTGGCCATTCTACTGTTCGGCGTGGGATTCTGGGAGAAGAGATCCGGGATTTGAACGAATCAGAAGTTCAGCTTTCTAGTTCGATTGTTCGGCAGGCGATTGAGGAGGGGGCCATCGGGGTTTCTACTGGTTTGGCTTACAATCATTCGCGGGGCACGCCATTTGCGGAGATTAAAATGCTGGCGAGTATTGCCGCCAGATTTAACGGTGTTTATGGTACTCATTTGCGCGACGAGACCGAAAATGTCGAACAATCTGTAACTGAAACTATTGCGATTGCGAAAGAAACCGGCGTGCCGACTATCATTAGTCATTTCCGGCCAATTATCGGTTTTGAAAAACAGTTTACTGCTGCGCTTGAACTGATTCGTGCTACAGATGCGCCGATCTATTTTGACGCCTACCCGTTCGATTACAGTATCGTGCCTATTTATACTCTTTTGCCGCAATGGGCGCAGCAGGGAAGTTTGGAAAAGATGCAGGAATTGATTAAAGATACCGGCCAGGAGGTAGAACTTAAAAAAGAATTTGCGAAAATTCAGGGTGATCAGGTTGTGATTGCTCGGGCGCCCGGCTTTGATTACAGCATCGGTAAAACTTTGACCGAATACGCGGCGACCCAGGAGGTTGATGCCCAGCAAGGACTTTTGAATCTAATGCGCTACACCAGATTAAAGGCAGTGGTTTTTCGGAAGAACATCAATTATTCAATGGTTGTTGACGCTTTAATGGGCGAGAAGGCGCTAGTTGCCAGCAACAGCCCAAGTTTACTGGAAAATCGTAATGTGATTGAAAATGAACGGGCCAGCAAGACCTTTTCCAAATTTCTGAATATTTGCATGGAGCGTGGGCTCAAGCTGGAGTGGGCGATTAATAAAATAACTGCAAAGCCGGCCAAAATTCTTAACTTCAAAGACCGCGGCATACTCAAAGAGGGCATGGTGGCTGATCTTGCTGTGTTGCAGCCGCTTCTCCTGCCACACTCAAAACAAGGAGGGTTTCAGCCGGTGCATGTGATTGTTGGAGGCGAGCTTGCGGTGCGCGACGGTATCTTTCAAGGAGTGCGAAACGGGAAAGTTTTGCGTCGGACTTAGTCCTGCGTGAATTATGTTTGCTATTTCTCGTAAGCAGCACGCGCCAGATATTGTTGTAATTTTTTGCCTTGGATTACTAATTCTTTTTGGTTTCGTAATTCTGGCCAGCAGTTCTTCTAATCTAGCCGCCACTCAATATGGTGATAGCTATTACTATTTGAAACACCAAATTTATTACGGACTTTCTCTGGGTTTAATCGGTTTTTGGTGTGCATCTAAACTTTTCTATGGTACTTATGTGAAACGCTCTTTGAGCGTTTGGCTGCTGGTTTTGAGCATTATTGGTTTGCTACTGGTATTTACTCCGCTTGGGCTCACGGCAAAAGGAGCAACCCGCTGGCTGGCGCTTGGGCCATTTTCCTTTCAGCCGGCGGAATTATTGAAAATCACATTGCTGATTTATCTGGCCAGCTGGCTCTCATTTAAAGATCATGCCCAGCAATCACTGCGGCAGGGATTTTTACCATTTGCAGTTGTCCTGACAGTTGTTTCCGGAATCTTGATTTTACAGCACAGCACCAGCCCGGTTGCAATGCTGATTTTGGTTGCCCTAATTATGTATTTTGTCAGCGGCGCGAAGTTGCGCTATCTTGGCGCGATTATTGCGGCCGGCCTTTTTTCTCTTGCGCTTATCGTTGCGGTTACGCCTTATCGTGCGCAGCGCGTATTGTCATTTTTAAACCCGGAAGCTGATGCGCAGGGGAGCGGCTATCATCTGCTACAGGCCAAAACTGCAATTGGTGCAGGCGGTATTTTCGGAGTGGGATATGGCCAATCAACCGTTAAATATCGTTTACCGGAACCGATCGGAGATTCTATTTTTGCTGTAGCGGGGGAGGAATTTGGTTTTGTTGGCTCGGTCATCCTGCTTGGCCTTTTTCTTTTTCTCGTTTTACGCATATTAATGCTTGCCCGCCATACCCCGGATCCTTTTGGGCGATTACTTCTGATTGGCTTTGGCTCAATTATCACAATACAGGTTTTTGTGAATGTTGGAGCAATGACCGGACTGCTGCCGCTGACCGGTACACCCCTGCCGTTTATTAGTTACGGTGGCACAAGTTTGGCGGTGTTTATGACGATGATGGGGATCGTGGTAAATGTTTCAAAATACACAAATAAATGATTTATTTTTGCCCACTTCGCGATAGATCGGCACCGTCTATCTGCGCCTGCTGGCGCAGCGACTGCCCTCGGCCCTCTTCGGGCCTGCGAGAGTGCCGCCTTATCGCGAAGTGCGCTGCAATAGTGCTATAATTAATTTAATATGCAAAATACTTTTAGTTTGAGCGCGGGGCAAAAGGGTTGGCAGACAATTTGGTTTTGGTGGATTTTACTGACCGCGTTTTATATTCTCCTTGGTTTCGTTTCCCCATTTGGGAGCACCTTGACTTATTTTGTCGGTTTATTCGTTCCCATTGGTTTTGTCGGTTTATTTGGCGTTTTAATTAGCATTTTTTCGAATCCTATTTTTATCCTGACCATTCCGGCTCTACTGGTCGCATTCTATTTTGTGAATCAGTTTTCCGGGCGTTCAATAAAAAAGCCGTGGCATAAGATATTAGTCTATTTAGCCGCTTTGTTAGTACTCACTTTTTTAACTGACACCATTCTGTATGGTTGCTATCAATCGTATCGGGCTCTTTCTACGGGCGACTCGGCTACAGTGTGTGGAGCTAAAATCGAGTAGTTTTTCGCGCTCGCATTCGCATATGGCAAAAAATGATGCGGCCCGATGCGACTCGGGTCGCATCGGGCCTTGCTTCGGGCCCTATCTATGTCTCGCCGCTAGCCATGCGGCGAAGGATGTTGGCGTAGTCGGGCGAGATTGGTCCCGAACTCGCGCCGTTGCAGCCAGCTCCGTGTAGCTGGAGCGCGACTCTTGCATCCTTGGACCTGCCGCTCATCTGCAGGGTGGGGTGCGCTGCTCTGACTCGCCTGACCCACGCGATGTTGTGTGCCACATCGCCGATCACGACGACATCGAAAGGTGGACGGGCTTCCTCGATCAGCGTTTGTGCGGCGTAGAGTCGACTGATTGCGAGCACATTGAACCCGCCGACCCCCTCGAGAAACTTCTTCATCTCTTCTCGGGCGTCGTCGTCCGCCTCGATCACCAGGACCTCGATTGACTTCTGCTTTTTCATCACCCTTTCCTTTCCTTGAAGAACCCAAGAACTAGGGGATGGGCGGCATGCCCATCATTTATATTAAAGCAGCTTTTGGCAATATTGTCAATTCATGAATTGGTTGGCTTGAGGTAGAATATATAGAGCTTATGGTTAATTTTCATGACTAAAACTCATATCTTACTTATTGGCGGGGGAACAGGCGGACACATTTTTCCGCTTATTTCCGTTGCGCAAAAATTAAAGGAATTGGGATCGGAAAAGCAGTTTGAATTAGATATCCGTTATTTCGGCGATCCGGGCAGTTACGACAGTATTCTGGCGGAAAATAGTATACGAGTATCGCGAGTAGTCAGCAGCAAGCTAAGAAGGTATGTTTCGGCACTGAATATTCTAGATTTTTTCAAGTTTTTCTGGGGTTTCATTCAAGCGCTTTTTAAATTGTACTTTTTTATGCCGGAGGTGGTGTTTTCTAAATCCGGGCCGGGCGTGTTGCCGATTATTTATGCTGCTCGCTGGTATCGGATTCCACTCGTCATTCATGAATCTGACGCGATACCGGGTCTGACCAACAAAATTTCTGCAAAACATGCGGCGATTGTTGAATTGGCTTTTCAGCACGCAAAACAATATTTTCCGAAGAATGAACAAGTGAATGTGGTCGGCCTTCCGGTGCGGCCACAGGTTATTAACCAGCAGAGTGCGGCGGAGTGTAGGCGAATTTTGGGACTTGCCGATGATCGCCCCGTTCTTTTTATCGTCGGCGGATCGCAGGGGGCGCAAATTTTGAATGATTTTGTGCTCGCCAATACCGAAACTTTGCTAACTCAATTTGAGGTAGTTCACCAAATTGGGCGGGAAAATTTTGATCAGCATGTAAAAGAATTCGCTTTTGTCACAAAATTTATCAAACCGGAATTAATAGCGCGATATCGGCCATTCGCTTTTCTTTCTGACGAGCAGATGGCCGCGGCATTTGGTGCGGCAGACATAGTGATTTCGCGCGCCGGCAGTTCGATTTTTGAAATAGCGGCTAATGGCAAGCCGGCGCTGCTTGTCCCAATCGCCAGTTCGGCGAATAACCATCAGTTTGAAAATGCTTACGCGTATGCACTCTGCGGTGCCGGTATCATTATCGAAGAACCGAATCTATTACCCGGTTTAGTTTTTAATCAGCTGCAGAAGATCATCGATAACGATGATTTGCGTTCCAGCATGGTTCAACAGGCAAAACAGTTTTACAAGCCGGAGGCGTCGGATCAGATAGCCAAAGATATTTTAACTGTGGCCGGGGCGATGACCTAGTTAGTCTGTCATTGCGAGTACGCGAAGCAATCCAGGAAAAAGATAAAAGATGGATTGCCGCGGAGTACCTCGCAATGACAAACAAAGACATGATGATATCTAAAAAAGATAAAAAAATTCGTGTTCGCATGGCCCCGTCGCCAACGGGCAGTTTGCATATTGGCGGCGTGCGCACGGCACTCTATAATATTTTATTCGCAAAGCAGCATGGTGGAACTGCTGTTTTGCGAATTGAGGATACCGATGACGCGCGATCAACCAAAGAATTTGAGCAGGACATCCTGAATAGTTTTCATTGGGCGGGCATTGTGTTTGATGAAGGAGTTATGCCCGCCACGGCGGGTAAACCCGATGGTTCCGAAAAAGGTGAATTCGGGCCGTACCGGCAAAAAGCCCGGCTAGAACTGTATGCAAAGTACTTGCAGCAACTGCTTAGTGAACACAAAGCGTACTATTGTTTTTGTACAAAAGAGGAGCTTGAAGCAAGACGCCAGAGTCAGGAGTCAGCTGGCCAAGTGCCGAAGTACAGCGGCAAATGTCGTTCATATACGGAACTAGACATAGCGAAGAGTCTGGCGGAGGGTAAAGAGAGCGTTATCCGCTTCAAGGTTGTTCCTGAAAAGATAGGGATGACCGACTTGATTCGCGGAGAGGTGGAATTTGATAATGCGCTTAGCGGCGACATTGTCATTGCAAAGTCAATGAGTGAGCCGCTGTATAATTTTGCCGTGGTTATTGATGATCACGAGATGCAGATTTCTCATGTTATCCGCGGCGAGGAACATCTGGCAAACACTCCCAAACAGATTGCGCTTGCGCAGGCGCTTGGCTTTGGCTCGCCGCAGTACGCCCACCTACCACTGATTTTAAGCGCCACTGGGAAGGGGAAGATGAGTAAGCGCGATGGGGGAACAACTGTGCGCGAGTACCGCGAGGCCGGCTACCTGCCCGAGGCGCTGATCAACTTTTTGGTGCTGATCGGCTGGCACCCCGCACCAGAGCAAAGCACGGTACGGGGCGAGGTCCGGCCGGTTGGTAGCCGAGAGATATTGTCTTTTGAAGAAATGGTAGAATTGTTCTCGCTTGACCGTGTGCAAAAAGGCGGAGCAAAATTTGATAAACAAAAACTGGATTTTTTTAATGCGCATTACATCAAACAGTTATCAGTTAGTCGGTTAGTCAGTTGCTTAGTTGAGGGGGGATTTTGCGATCCTAGTTGGAGCAAAGAATCCTTGGCTCTCGCTATTCCGTTAGTGCAGGAAAGGATGGTAACACTTGCAGATTTTCAAGAACTGTCCGGGTTTTTCTTTGAGTTACCGGAATATGCTGCTAGCGTGCTTGTCTGGAAAAAATCTAATGCGGCCGCAGCCAAAACTAATTTACAGTATTGTTTTGATTTACTGCAGGAATTACCAGATCAGATTTTTACGAAGGAATCTCTAGAGCCAAAGATTATGAAAGTTGCTGAACAATTTGGTAAGGGAGATGTGCTGTGGCCACTTCGAGTCGCTGTTTCCGGCAAGGAGAATTCGCCACCGCCGGTTGAAATTCTTGTTGCACTTGGTAAACATGAGTCGCTTCGCCGTCTCAAAATTGCGCTACAAAAACTTGCGGTCGCTTAGGAAAAAGTATAGAACATGTCCAGAAATTATTTTTTACACTATCTAAACAGAGCATTCGCAGCATGCCTGGCAGTTTTTATTTTTGCTATTCCGCTGTCGGCACTATCTGCAACCCAGGAAGATCTGCAGTTTGCTATCGATCAGAAAGCCAAACAACTTGACGAGGTTGCCAAACAGCTGCAAAGTACCCAGATTCAGTTATTAGATGTTGCGGCGCAGGGCAAAACTCTCAAACAAGAGGTGAGTCGCATTGATGATAATGTCAAGAAGGTAAATCTCGGTATTCAAGTTAGTCAGCTGACGGTTGATAAATTGGGACTGGAAATCGAATCGATTAGTGGACAGATTACGCAAAGTGAACAATCTATTTTACTCAAACAGGGAGCCGTTGCAACATTGCTCCGGGAATATCAGGACCGAAGCGATGAGGGTTTGTTATTTTTGTTTTTGAGTGATAAAACGCTATCCGAGGTTTTAGCGGAAACACAGTCTATCCAAGATTTTAATGTCGGCCTGCTTGAACAAGTTAACCAGCTTAGGCAGCTCAAGAGCCAACTTTCCGGCCAGCTTAATCAGCAATCAGATAAAAAGCAGTCCGCACAAAGAGAGGCAGAGACTCTGAAGGCACGAAAAGCGATTGCCGAGGATCAGCTTGCTGATAAGCAAAAGTTGCTCGCAGATACAAAAAAGAGTGAGGCAAATTATCAGAAGATTGTTGACGAGCTGCAAAAACAACAGCAGCAAATTAGCGATGACATCGCAGACATTGAGCAGCAGTTGCGAGATAAATACGGAACGAGTAATCTGCCACTCAAACGGCCCGGAGTTTTTAGTAAACCGATTGCCAGCGGAACAATGACTCAAGGTTACGGAAAAACTCCGGATGCTTGTCGATTGTATAAAAAAACCTGTTTTCATAACGGTATTGATTTTGGTATTCCGATCGGGACGCCAGTATTAGCAGCAGATGATGGAACTGTTTTTGCAGCCGGAAATAACGGTAAACTGCAATACGGTCGTTACATTGTACTGAAACATGATAACGGTTTAGCTACTTTGTACGGCCACCTTTCCCGCCAGCAAGTGAAAACGGGTGATTTAGTCAAGCGGGGAGACATTATTGGCTATTCCGGGAAAACGGGCTATGCTTTTGGCGCACACCTTCACTTTGGGGTTTATCTTGGTTCAACGGTCAAATTAACCGCAATCGCTGGCGCGGGCTTGGTGCCAATCGGTCTGACATTGAATCCGCTGGATTATCTGTAGAGGTGTAGTAACTCATCGGCAGAAGAGTTACAATAAAATTATGAAATATACGAAAATTTTCCTGTTTCTGCTCATCGGTTGGTATTTTTTGTTTGGTTCTACTCAAGCCGCCATTCGATATGGCAGCGATAATTTGCAGGCGCCATTTGCCGCAACCACGACCCAAAAAGTTAACGATGCAATCAATAATTTGATTCAGGGGCAATTAGGCGCCTCATCAACCACAGATGTATCTGGCATTGTTCGCGGTGCGGAAAATGTTTTTGTCCGGATTAACAACTGGCTCAAGGATAAAGCCGGAATCGATTTATTTGGAATTTTAAAAGCGATCGGGCATTTGTTTCTTTCGACAGTTGGATTTTTCTTTGATTTGATAAAGCGCCAGTTGTAGTTTTTCGCTCATCTAAAGAATATAGTAGTTCCGTTTTTCGAATCATATAAATTACATGCTAAAAAGCGTTTTGATTTTGGATTATGGAAAGAAGCAGTGGATATATTTGTTCGTAACAAGAGGAAAAAATTTGATGATCAAGATCTTATACGACTACGAGAAATTAAGGGTTTAATGGAAAAATATAAGGGTGGAAACAGGCATGATTGGAAATGGCTAAAATAGAAACTTTATATATCTTTCTTAAAAGATATATTGTGCGAAACATATAGTATTGAAAAAGCTGTCGGCCAGCAGCCGCGGCGTGCTCCCCGGCTGGTCAGTGAGTTAATTGTTGGCCAGTTAATTAGATAAAGAGTGCTCTATAGCTGTATTAAAAAATCAAATGCTTCGAAACGTACGAAGGCCCCGGAACGAATCCAGACGGGCCCCCTCGTGCTTTGTCGTGACCTGGTTCTTAAGAGCCCCAGGGTGCGACCTGCCTATCGCCTATCGTCGGCATCGGGGCCGCCGGCATCCCGTCGCGGCCACAGTGCGGACATGTCAGACACGACACATACCTGGCATTTCGGTGAAATCCTCGAATCGCCCGATCTTGCGTAGCCGCGGCCAGCTTCTCTTCTACGACATAGAAGATCGTGACGACGACGACGGAGACTCTTGCCAGAACCTTGCCGGGTTTCTCCGGGTCGATTGAGGCATCTCGGGCATGCGGACAGAACTTGCCTGGCACGCCGGGTACCTCGTAAGTGAAGTGTCGTCTTGCCCACTTCAGGTCTTCGACGAACACTAGCACTTCGCCCCTCCGCAAAAGGGCTGGAGCGGTGACTGTTGCGACTTCGGTGGTGGTCATGGGCGGTATTGCCCTCCTTGTATAAGACTTTACTCTCCTAGAATATCGGCGTCAACTCATGTAAAATAAGCATACATGGCTTTCACCGAATTTACCGACGAACAAGATTTCAAAACCCAGTGCGGCTACGATATTGACGGCGTCTGGTATCCCCGCGTAACCAGGATAACCGATATGAAGGCCAAGCCGGCTTTATTAAAGTTTTATGCGGATGTTGGTTTTGCACGCGCCAAGGAGATTAGTGCTAAATCGGCGGAAATGGGTACGGCGGTGCACGAGGCCATTGAAAAAATTTTGATTGGCCAACGCCCGGGCGATATTCCGGTTTCCATACTCCCCTCTGTACGAGGATTTTTGGAATTTTTAAAAACCAGCGGAATAAAATTGAAAGTTAATCCGGAGCATGTTGAGCGGCGGATTATGAATCCGGAGCATCGTTATGCCGGCACGATTGATGTGATGGCCGAGATCGACGGCAGGTTCGGCGTGTTAGACATCAAAACTTCAGAGTCAATTTATCGGGACTATGGTATTCAAACTTCAGCTTATATGGATGCACTGACCCGTGAATTTTCTAATTTAGAAACTCGTTGGATTTTACGGATTGATCAATTTCAAAGTTGCGTTCGCTGCGGTGCGACTATGCGCGACAAAGGTGGGCGGGAAAAAATAAAGTCCGGTTGGCAGAATAACGGCGGCCGTAGCAACGGAACGAGTCCGTGTACAGTTGGGATGCACGAATGGAGCGCGCCGACCGGCGTCGTCGAACTGAAAGAATTGCACGACTGGAAAGATGACTTTAAGGCCTTTTTAGGCGCTAAAGCACTTTGGGAATGGGAGCATTCCGCTTGGCTCAAGAAGATTGGCTATTAATTTAATAGCCAATTTATATTTTTCCATACATTGGCCGATTTTGTTTTCCAGCACGGGCTCACCGTAAACGGAGTGCTGAAAAACAAAACCGGCCAATGTATGATTAAGAAATCAAAAGTTTTGTCTTACGCACCCGTTGTACATCTAAGGCAATCTGGTGGCGCAGAGCTTCGGGTGTTAGAAATGTTGCAACCGGTCGCAGATATGGGCCGACTTCGAATTTCAGTTCCGCAATCGACTGTCCCCCATCCTCAAAATTAAGAACAAAAATTTCCAAAACTTTTTCTTGCTCGTCGAAGGTTGGCGTCGGCCCGTAATGCATCGCGCCGCGGTATTCTTTTCCATCTATCCAAACAAGACAGGCATATACGCCCTCCTTCATTACGAGTTTTTCAGGGACGATTAAATTAAAAGTCGGAAAGCCAACTGTTTTTTTGCCTCTCCCCTTTCCTCTTATGACTGATGCTGTAAATTTTTCCATACTCATTAGTTATAGAGAAGAATACCTATAACAATCAAAAGTTGTAAAATAAACCACAACGATTGACTAATAATAACGGGCTTTACTTTGTGGAGGATACCATAAAAAAGCCAAAACAGCGATGAGATACTGAATGCGCCCCAGGTGATAAGCGAATTATTACCTGCATTATGGTGACTCCAAATTTCATAGAGCTGCGGAATAGTGAAAAGCGGTATCGCAATACCAAAAATATATGCTAAGTCGTCTACCCGACGTTTGAGTTTGTTAGGGTGCGGATATGCTTCAAGCCGGCCGTACAGACGCTTGCGCAGACTTATGTGGTGTTGAGGAAGGCCATCCATAGGTTCATTAATTTATAATTTATAATTTTCAATTTCCAAACAATGTTTTAATTTCTGAATTTTTAAATTGGAAATTGTTTAGAAACTAGAAATTGAGAATTGAAAATTATCTCTTAATCTTTGCGCCGGCAGTCGTTGGACCGGGAAAATGAAAATATGTAGCCAGCTCATCGGCACTCATAACAATCTCCTGCGCTGGTTCAAATGTATATCTTAAAAATTCATTTATGAAATATTTTTGATCCTTCGGAATTTTTGCGACAAATTCATTATATTGCTGATGCTCGTCATGAGACTTTTTCTCCAGGTGGTCGGTGATAGTCCTTAAAATTCGGACTGCTTCGCCGCGGGAATGACTTGTTACGATTCGAAAATTAACAGAAAAAAGCGGTGAACTCACTTTTTTCCTGACGAGTTTAACGGTTTCTGGTGTGATGATAAATTCTTCATGAATATATTTAGAAGGGCTATACTGACCGGATTCAAGTTTTTGCAGATATGTACCAACGGCCTGTAGTAGGTGTTGACTGGCTGGTCGCGTAATAATTTGTATAGCTGCCCCCTCGCCTACTGGAGATAGTCGGGATAGCTTAGCTAAAAGCTCCAGGAATGGCTCAAAATTGCCCTTAGAAGCCATTTTAAGCGGAATACTATAGGGGTTTCGTAATGTCAGATACGCGCCTGTTGCTTGGTTTATTGCGGTACTGCCGCTACTCCACAAATCGTAATCTTCTGATTCGTTTAGATATCCAGTCGGCCAAAGTGTTTCTATTAATTGATGGGCATGGTGAGCATCGGTTTTGCGAACAATAATATAAAAATAAATTTCTTCACCGAGCAGTTGCACTACTACTTCAAGCCCGAATGGGATGCCGAGCTCTTTGAAGCGCTTGTAAAGTTCTGCAGAAAGCGCGATTTCATGTTGGTCATGTACAGCCAAAGGATTGACTGTTCCTTCGGGGATAACGAATAAAAGCCGAACCCAATTTTCTCGGGCAAGCCATTTTTTTCCGATACGCCGGACAATCAGACTGATAATCACGGCGATTGAGCCAGCTAGAACTATTTGACTGAAGACAATATCCATGAGTAATCGCTGATAATGCGAATGGGAAGGTAATAACGCGAATAAATACAGTATACCACGGGGATTTGACGCTATAATTATTCGAGAGTAGGTTAAAGAAGGTTTGTAATCCCTCGGTGTATGCTGGGGTCGTCTGGAGTCGCGTTGGCGCCAGGCGTGAGGTGAGTGCTCCCGCACCAATCATCGGGGCAAGGTCTTCAGAGAGAGGTGGCGTATGCCACGGTGGATCATTCTGGACGGGCCGAGCAGGTATGCTGCCGGCATGCAGTTTCTTGGCCGTATGATTGACCAGGGCGTGCTGCTCCTTGACATGGCGGTAGTCGAGCTCTCGGATGATGAAGCGATCCTGACCTACCTTGGTCGTGCCCCCATGTTCTTCACGATGCTGGACCAGAGGGGCTTCGGTGAGGCCGAGCGTCCGTTACGGTTCGCTGGCGCATTTGACCGGCCGGAGAGGTCTGTTCGCGGTATCTCTTCCAGGATAGCCACCGCGGTTGATGGGTACATCAATACACGACACTCCCGGCTCGGGGAGATGTGGCCGGCTGGAACTAAGCCGATGGCGGACATGGGCCGCGTTCTGATCCTTGCAGATGAGTCTCGTGATGTGTTTCGGCAGCTCGGCAGCCAGCTAGTCGTGCCAGCAGAGTGTCGGCCAGGGAGGGGTAGGCAACCCGATCCCCTCGATCACCCCGGCATTAGGCCGGGCTAGCAGCAACAGGAGCAGTGTCGTCCGTGATGGGGCGCTCTGCTCCTTCACGTTTTTTGGCATTAGTTCTCTATTCCCGAAATGAGAAGAATTTCTGTAAAGTTTGATGCGAGGCGGCACTCTCGCAGGCCCGAAGAGGGCCGAGAGCAGACGCTTTTTCAGCAGAAAAAGATAGGCGGTGTCGGTCTGCGAAAATCCCAACCTTCTACGAGTGCCGGATCTCGAGAATATCTCCGTCGGCGACTACATACTCTTTGCCTTCAACACGCAGTTTGCCTTTTGACCGGGCGGCTGACCAGCCGCCACACTCAACAAAATCTTTATACGAAACCGTTTCCGCCCGGATAAACTTTTTTTCAAAATCAGTATGGATGACGCCGGCGGCCTGTGGGGCTTTATCCCCCTTCGTGATCGTCCAGGCCCGTGTTTCGTCCTCGCCGGTTGTAAAAAAACTAATAAGCCCTAGAATTTCGTAGGCCTTGCGAATAAGTTGCGGAATTTCTGTGGCAGTAGCTAGGTCGGCAACGACATATGTACTTTTTTCTGCAGCGATAGCGTCTTTGAGTGCAGGCGGTACATCGCTTTCTTGTCCATTCAATAAATAAAATTTTGGTTTTGCGGTCAGCAAGAAAAGACCTCTTACTGTTGGATCAGATGCAAATTCAAGAATTGATTTCCCTGCCGACAGCGCATCCTTCACTTTCGTCAGAATTTCCACCTCTTTAATTGCCTCTTTTTTACCTGACCGCGCCTCGGCGTTGGCTTTGACAATCCGTTTTTCAACAGTCTCTAAATCTTTGAGTGCAAGTTCGGTGTTAATGATGCCCATGTCGCGCACTGGATCAACAGAATTTTCAACATGGACAATCTCATCGCCCGCAAAGCAACGCAGTACTTGAACGATGGCGCTGGTGTCGCGAATATGCGTCAAAAACTGATTACCAAGCCCCTCCCCTGTTGCCGCGCCCTTGACCAGTCCGGCGATGTCGTAAAACTCGACGATAGCCGGAATTCTTTTTTTTGACTTGCTCATTTCGTTCAGTTTATCCACTCGTTCGTCCGGAACAGCAACCACGCCGACATTCGGATCAATCGTGGCGAATGGATAGTTGGCAATCAAAATATCGTTGCTCGTGAGCAGTTTAAAGAGTGTAGATTTCCCGACATTGGGCAGACCGACTATGCCGATGGAGAGTTTCATAATGAAGTAAGGGCTCGCGGCAACACAATTGATTAGAAAGGTTGTGCGCGAGCCCGACATGCTGAAGAGCTCCAACAAGGAAAACTGCGTGCGCGGAATTGGCTTTCGGCTTCCGAGTTCCGTCCGCCGATCCGTCTACGCTCGCAAGGAAGTGGTCGCCTTGCGATACTAGGGATGAAGTGACTTCGCATGGGAGCGAAGCGTGGAAGACCGCATCGGTCGGACCGACGCTGCCACTTTTTCCTTGTTGGAGTTTAAATTTAGCATATTCCTTTTAATCAATATTGGCAAGTTCAGCTAATACATCCTCCGGAATTGGTGGTCGTTCGCCGGGTTTGGTGGTGCCCGGGTAGCGCCAGCACGATATATCCGCGCTAGCTATTTAGCATCAAGCATTCTTTTAACCGTCTTGGGCCATTCGACAATCGGTTTATCGGTCAGAAGCGCGATGCTTTCCTGAATAGAGTATTTTCCTTGTTTGATGAGCAGTGTAATTGCCTCGACTGCTTTTGTTAAAATTGAAGCGTATTCGTCGATAAGAATTTTACGAGACAGTTCTTGCCAATCCGGATTATCTTTTTGATCTTCTCGATTTCTTAATTCTCTTAAATAATCGTAATGGTTATGTTCGCCGTTCAGAAAATAACCGTTGAAATTATCTTGAAGAAAGGAGAGTGTGTCTTCGCCGTACATATTACCCTTTAGTATTGCGGTTATTTCATCTTTTGCAGATTCGAGAGCATACTGGATCTCTACTTCGAAGCAGGATTCAAGCAGCGCCTTCTTTATATCCGGGTCTTTTTCTGATGCATATTTTACATATTCTTCAGATAAGTCTTTTTGTGGATTTTTTTCGTCCCATTTTCCGTTTTTCGCGTAGCGGCCGTCTATGCCGAATAATTCTTTAAATACAAGATGATTTTTTGAGTGCTCATGCTCGTGTTCGAGTACTGCTGCCGTGGCTTTATCGCTTTTTATGTTGTCAGTATTGACGACTGTAAATGCAATGCCATCTCCAAATGGGATATCCTGTCCATTCGCATTAAAAAACCCGCTTACGGTCGTGACTGGTTCTATAGAACGATCAAAAATTTGTCCAGCCGTGAAAGTATCTGTATATATATCAATGGTCATCGGGCCGACCGAAACACGGACTGTGCCATCCTTCACGGGAATGCCAGTTATGTGTTTTACCAGCTCCGCGTCATTTTGGAATTCGTTGCGCGCTGCAAGAACTTTTTGGCGATTATTACTGTATTTACTGATCGCATCATGAAAGCTCCATTTTTGGTCATCATTGAAGCCGTAGCTTTCTTGGAATTTATTAACGATTATATGAAGTTTTTCTAGCGGGTAGTCATTGTTAAATTCAATACATCGCTCCAGAAAAACACGGCACATTGCCAGCGCTTTTCTTTGCCGTGCTAGCTTGTCTTTTAGTTCTTCAAGCGCAATCCTTTTTTCTTCGCGGGGCAGTTTTTTGATCCTATCAATTTCTATGCTGAATGGGAAAAACTTTATATGGTGCCTCTCCCATCTTGTTCCCTCAACAGGAGGATTGTCGTTCAGTTCGTCTTGGAAATCAAACTCTAATAGTTTTTCAAAATCTTCCGGAGTTAAATCTTTTTTAAAAAAATATTCTTTGAGCCGTAAATTAATTTTTGTGTTTTGTTCTTTGGCTAACGAAACTAGACTGTCTTTCGCAGATCTAATCGCCCCCTTCATGGTTAAGGGATCCTTTTGCTTGGGAGGTTGTGGTATTACTTCCTGCGCCGACTTTTCTATCGATAAATAATCTTTCATTCTGAATGAAGAATACCTATTTTAGCCGATACTTTCAAGCTCCGCGAGCACATCCTCCGGAATTGGTGGTCGTTCGCCGGGCTTGGTGGTGCCGGGGTAGCGCCAGGCGGAAATAAGAGTCACACGACTCTTATTAACTAATGACTTATCACTCATAACTAATAACGGAGACTCCTGTTTCAGTTGTTTGTTATGAGTTATTTGTTTTGAGTTAATTCGGTACATTATCCAAATTTCCTCCCCTCTCGGTTTTTGATTTAGACGATTTGCGCTTTGCGATATGCGATTTGCGACCTTAGTCTGCATCGCTGCGATTGTTTGCGGCGCTATCCCCTCCTCACGCCTGTCCGGCTTACGAAAAATGCGCAAAATTTGCGCTCCGCTTAAATGATAAAAAACCATCTTGTTTTTGATGTGGCGCGTCCAGCTAATTTGCGCGGTGTCTTTGGGAAAGGTTAGCATGGTTAGTTCGTTACTTGGTTAGCTAGTTAGTTGGTGGGTTGAGTTTCTGCTAACTAACAAACTAACCAGCTAACTAATTAACTATTGCCGGTACTTCACATACGCCCGATTCTCGACGGTCAAATTTATATAAGTTAATTTATCTAACCCGGGGTTAGAGCTAAGCCGGCGAATTGACGGCAAAACAGTTGGTGAGGGGTCAAAGCGGGTGCTGATCATGAGCAATGTGCCGCCAGAGGTTATCAGATGCAATTCCTGTAGCGATTGCTTGTATTCAATTTTTTCTAGACCGATATCTAGTGAAGATAATCCATCGAGCGTTTTTTTAATTACGGAAAAAATCTCTTGAGCTAATATAGGCGTCCCGGTTAGTGGGCGGCCAATTGGACTCGCAGAATAAATCGTCCGGACTAATTGCCCATCTGCAATTGGCGCTGATTCAAAAATAACTCCGAGTTGATCAATCCAGAAACAATTTAAGGATTCCTCCGGTTGCCCCTGACACCAGACCGCATATCGCTGGCGCGGCGTTACGGTCAAAGTAATCTTTCGGTCAAAAAGGTCTTTTTTGATAGAAATCATCGTTGCCTCATCGGCGGTATATGGAAATTTTTCCGGCCAGCTAAAATAATTATCGGGCCCAAGTATTGCAGAACGCGGAATGCGAAGAATGTTGATCGTCAGCTCGGCAATAATTTTTGTCTGCAGTTCTGACGGTACGCCGACGACAATCATTTCATTTATCTTAAAAAATGGTGATCTAACAACTAATAACGCAAGCAGCAAGACAAGCAGTATTACGCCGCCAATAATTGCATACCAACGGATCCGTCGGAAAAATTTTCGTTGCGATTGAGATTTAGGTTTCATTTTTTAAAGTCGGCGTTTCCAGCGCCTAGTCATCTCAATTGTATATGTTAGCCAGTATCGTGGCGAGAGAACTAGGTCTTTGGCGTGGACATACGCCTCTTCGCGCCCGCCAAAGCCGCGCTTGAAGATCGAAAGACCGGTCCAGGGGTGCCTTTTGCCGTCCTCGGGTACTACCCCCCAGAAGTTGTATTGTGAGCAGCCGCGGCGCTTTGCTTCTTGAATAATGTGCCATTGCAGCAGCTGGGCATCAGTGAGGCCGGCGTGTTTCTGGGTTGTGGCGGCGTGGTGGTAATAAGCACTGTGTTCATCGAAAATGATCAGGGCGGTGGCGGTGACATCTCCTTTGTAATGCGCGAAGAACAGCGCGGCATTGTTATCCCGCGCGAATGTTTCGAATTCAGCGCGCAGATAATCTTTAGAAAAAGGAGTGAAGTGCTGCCTAGCGAAAGTGGTCTGGTAAACCTGCCAGAAAGTTTCGACATCTTTACTGTCCGTGCTCATTGTCACCGTGACTCCGTCCTTCTCGGCTTTTTTGATCGAATAACGCGTGGTTTTGCGCATGCCGGCAAGCAGCTTGTCTTCGGTCGCCGTGAGATCAAGAATCCAGCCGAGCTCTGGATGGGCCATGTGGATTGGCGCGTTGCGGTAGCCGAGCTGGAAAAATAATTCATCGTTCTGTTTGGTTGGTGGCAGCAGCGGGCTGATGCGGATCAGTACACACTTTTTTTCTTTAGCGAGATCTACGAGTCGGTCCGTGAGCGCGGCCATGACTTCTGGCGCGTCGACATCGTTTTTGAAGATAGGTCCGTGCGGGCAGAAAAGAAAATGACCGCGGCGAGCGCGAACATATAATATTAGGGCGACGGCGAGGAGGGATTCGCCTCCATAAATACCAAAACGGTGTATCTCATGCTGGGTCGCCTGATTGAACTCACCCCACTGCCAGGAGTGCAAAAAGGTGTTGGGCTGCACGCCGCCGACAAAATCGTCCCAGATTTTTTTATCGTTTAGTGGGTGTATTGCTGTTTCCATAGAATGTGGTTATGATATTACAGATTTTTTGCGCGTCGTTTTCTGAAATATGAATATCAGTTGGCAGATTGATAGTTCGCGCCGCTATTTTTTCTGCGACCGGACAGCTGCCAAGTTTGTAGCCGATTCTTTCATAGCTGACGCCGCGCGGCGCGATTGGGGTATCATACCAGTCGCCCGAAAGTATGCCTTGTTTTGCGCACTCCGTCTTTACTCGATCAGCGTGGTCAGTCCAGATAGTATAGCGTAGCCAAATGGGCTTATCAGTTAGTCGGCCCGCCGCGGCGGGTAAATTAGCTAGTTGGCTAGTTAGTTGGTGGGAGACAAAGAGAGGGCTAAGAAGTTCCTGATATAGTGCGGCGGTTTTTTGACGATGCGTGTTAAACCGTTCTAGTTTTTTTAGTTGGTGAATGGCTAGGATTGCCAGAGCATTAGAGAGCCGCTTGCCTGCAAAGCGCGGCTTGCCGCCAACGCGTTCTATCGGATAAACCGCGCGCGAGGTTAAATGCAATGATTTTGCCAGCCAGATTATTATTTTTCCGCCAAACCCGTAAGTGGCCTTACCAAGCCACATTAGGATTGGATGAAGAAGCTGTTGTTTGATCCAAAAAAAACCGGGTAGCGGATAGGATTGTTGTAGCGACCGGATTTTTTCGGCTAACTGCGGATTGTTTGTCGCCGCCATACCGCCAAAAACTGAAGAGATGACTTTGTCGCGGCCAAAACTGAAAAAGGCAGCATCGCCGAAACTGCCGACGGGCTTGCCGTGGTAGGTCGCGCCGAGCGCGTGCGCGCAGTCTTCAATAATCAGTAGCGAGTGACGAGTCGCGAGCGCGAGTATGGAATCCAAATTCGCCGGTATACCAAAGGTGTGCTGCACTATGATCGCTTTTGATTTCGGCGTAATTTTTTTCTCGCAATCAGCGACTGACATGGTCAGAGTCTCATCTATATCGACATAGACGGGTGTAGCACCGGCCCAGAGTACAGGATCGGGCACAGCCACACAAGTATATGCTTGCAGCAGTACTTCATCTCCTTTTGTAATTCCGGCGGCAGTTAAAATGGCATAGAGAGCGGTGCGACCACTTTCAAAACTGACAGTATGTTTTACCGTGGTGAGTGAAGCGATTTCTTTTTCAAGTTTTATAAATGCATCTCCTTTTTGCCATCGCCACGGCGAAAAAATAAGTCGGCATGCGAGCGACGCATCATCTTTTTCAGTGTTTGGGGCTAGGTTGGTGAAGACCATGGATCAGTTAGTCAGTTAGTTAGTCGCTGGTTAGTTAGTTGATTTTAAAAGAGAACCTGAAACAGAATAGTTCAAAATAATTTCGGGGTTTGCCGGATACAGAAGCGGACATTGTAAAATATCTACCGGCAGTTTTTGCCCACCGACATCTAATGTTAGATCGCAGCCAACGGAGGTAATGAGCCGGTCGCTGCCGAGCTCACCTAGTCCGCCGATTTTTTTGCTCCGACCGAAACGTCGGAGTTGTTCTACTGACGGATCTGCCGGCAACCACGAGCCGTCCGGTAGAAGAATTTCAACCCAGGCGTGCATCGGGGGAGAGGTTGTAGTTTGTAGTGAGTAGTTAGTAGAAGGGCGGAGCCAGAAGCCAGAGACAATCCGGGCCGGAATGCCGCAGGTGTTGAGCATGGAGACAAGCAGAGTATCGTAGCCACCGCAGTCGGTCGGTACTCCGACCGTCCCGAGCGAAGCGAGGGACCTAATGGCATCCTGCGCCCGGTAGAGTCCGGGTATAGGATTACCGTAAGTTAAATTATCAAGTAGGTATTGATTAAAAGATTCGATTATCTTTGCCAGATCGCTGACGCCACTCGACAAATTAGCGGCAAGTTTTTGGATCTGCAAGTTATTTGGTTCGATAAATCGATTCGGCTTGCAGTAGTGTTCGACTCTGGGTTTGCCAACATAACTTGCCAGCGTCATTCCACTAGGAAGCGCATGCTTAACCGGATTCGTAGTGATATTTATTGTTTCCGAAATAGTTATTTGCTGCTTCGGTTTTAAACTAAGTGCCCAGACTGCATATTGATTTGCATAGACATTATCGAGTTCTGTGCTAGTCGGCGGTGTTGAAAAAGTTGGCTGACTCTCCAGTTTTTGAGAACTGATTGATCTAGGAACAGGCAAAATCAAACTAACCGGTTGGTCAGTCGGGCCGTTATTTATCAAGTCAACTGAATATGTAACCTGCCAGCGTTGCGGTTTTTCATCCGGATTTTCCGCAGTTTTTGAAAAACGACTGAATAGCGACATTGTGCTATTTTATCAGAAAAACAGGCGATTTAAAAGACTCACGGCGTCCGCGACTGTTGTCGGGACGCCGTGATGCGGTGAGGGCGGCACTTCAGGAGCAGCATTTCTGGCAGCCGCAGCCGTATCGATCCCGTCCGCACTCATGCGGTTGATGATTCGAGTTACCGCTTCTCTTTGGGTTGGTTTATATCGCCGAAAAATTCTAAAAACCCTGATGGCATCAGGTGTTTTTGTTTTCCAATCCGTGCTTCACTGGTGAAAAACACTTTTATATGAAAAA